>JAEURA010000119.1 GCA_016789005.1 Anaerolineae bacterium | reverse complement strand
GACCTGCACCATGCGGTCGATGTGCAGCCGCTCGAAGACCTGCCATTCGGCGGCACAGCCCAGATGGCGTTTCAGCTTCTCGGTGGCTTCGGGCGTGCCCCAGTAATCCATGGGCAGGCGGTCGGGTTTCTGGCGATTCAGGACGGCGAACCAGCGTTCGCGCGGCGTCAGCGGGGACATGGACAGCTCCAGGGGGAAAACGTCAGTTAATATTCATCCCAACCAGCGCTTGCGGCGGCGGTAGTGCTTGACCTCGCGGTAGCTCTTGCGCTCGCCCAACTGGTTGAGTCCCAGATAGAACTCCTTGATGTCCTCGTTTTCGGCGAGCTGCGCCGCCGGACCATCGAGGACGATGCGACCATTTTCCATCACATAGCCATAATCGACAAGGGAAAGGGCGGCGTTGGCGTTCTGCTCCACCAGCAGCACCGAAAGCTGCTCCTCTTTGTTGATCTGCCCGACGATGTGAAAGATCTCCTGCACCAGCATCGGGGCGAGACCGAGCGACGGCTCGTCCAGCATCAGCAGGCGCGGATGCGCCATCAGCGCCCGCCCGATGACGAGCATCTGCCCCTCGCCGCCGGAAAGGTAGCCGCTCACCCTGCCGCGCAGGTCGCGCAGACGCGGGAAATAATGGTAGACGCGCTCGATGTCCTGGCGCACGTGCCTGCCGCCTTCCCAAGCCTGCCCGCCCACCCGCAGATTCTCCTCGACGGAGAGGTGCTGAAAGAGCGGACGTCCTTCGATCACCTGGACCAGCCCGCGCCGCACGATGTCTTCAGTGTTGAGCGTGTCGATGCGCTCATCCTGCCAGGTGATCGACCCGCGCGTCACCTCGCCCATTTCCGACGACAGCAGCCCGCTGATCGCCTTCAGGGTGGTCGATTTCCCCGCGCCGTTGGCGCCGAGCAGCGCCACCACCTGCCCCGGCTTGACCTGAAACGACACGCCGCGCAGGACCAGGATGACGCTGTTATAGGTCACTTCGATATTGTTGACGGTCAGCATGGCATGAACTCGCCGCCTCGCCCGCGCCCCCTCTCCACGCGGAGAGGGGGCGCGGGGGTGAGGTCTACGGAACGTCTGCGCCGCCCGGACGCAGGTCGGGCGCGGCTTCGAAGCCGGTCAGCGGGACCAGGATCGGGATGTAGGCGACCGTGCCATCCGGCAGATCGACCTTCATGGCGTCGTCGCCGCTGGTGGCGGGACCATCGCCGGTGGCGTTCAGGAACATCATGGTGGCGATGCGGTTATCCGGCAGCGCGCGAATCTCGCCGCCGCTGTAGTCGATGTTGTACAGACCGAGCGGGGCGTACTGCATGGCGTCCAGCGTCGCCCTCAGTTCAGCGCCCGTCGCCGCTTCCAGGCTGCCGACGCGGCTGACGGTCTGGATGTACAGTTCGATGTAGGTATCGACCGCGCCCCAGCCCAGCAGATAGGCGATGTTCTGCGTGGACAAGCTGCGCGCATTCGCCGCCGCCTGCTCGTTGATCAAGGCGATGCCCGGTTCAGCGCGCTCCGTCCACCAGCGGAAGGGGAGCGACCCGATGATGCCGTTGACCGCCGGCAAGCCATCACTGCCGAGCGCCGTCCGGCTGAGCAGACCGACGGAGGTGTCGAGCGCCCAGTTCACGCCCGCCAGCACCACGTCTTCTTCCAGCCCAAGATCGACCACCGTCTTGGCGATCATGAAGGGACCGGACGCCAGCGAGTTGGTGTAGAGGATGTTCGCGCCCGCATCGACCAGGTTGAGGACGTTGCCGCTGATGTCGGTGGCGCTCGGCAGGAAGTATTCCGGCGATTCCAGGATGGTCACGCCCTGCGACGCGCAGTAGGCGATGGTCTCCGGCGTATAGGCGGCTTCGCCGAACGCGCCGGGCCAGCTGATGTAGCCGAGGGTCGGGTTTTCCGGGAACTGAGCGGCATTGGCGCCGACGTAGCGGCAGAACGAGCCGATCTGGTCGGCATAGAGCGGGTTGGTGGCGTAAATCCAGCCGTTGCTCATGCCGTCTTCGCCGTACAGACCGGCGACCGACCCCGCCGAGATCATCGCCAGAATTTCATCTTCGGCGAGCTGTTCGCGCAGCAGTTCGGCGTCGCCAGAGGCGTACAGCAGGATCGAGGCGGGTTTCGGGTCGAGCGTCGAATAATAGTCGTAGTGCGCCTGGGTCTGCGCCTGATCGCCGCCCGTGTCGCGGTTGTCGGCAGCAACGGTTGCGCCGCAGATGCCGCCGCGCGCGTTGAAGTACGCCATCGCGTCCGCCACGCCCGCCAGCAGCGGCTGCGTGATGAAGGCGTAGGAGCCGCTGATGTCGCCGAAGTGATAGATGGTGACCGTCTGCCCCGTCAGATCGACAGCGCATTCCGAATGCTGAATGAATTCTGGCAGTTCTTCCTGCGCCAGGGCGGGCGTCACCGCGACCAGCAGCAGCACGACCAACAAGATCAGTTTGCGCATGATGTTCGAAACCCTTTCCACCAAAAGAAGCGACACAAATCCTTTTGAAGCACGCCCTGCGCCTTGACCGCCCCCGGACGCCAGAGACGGCATCTCTGCGCCACGTGAGGATGTAGGGACAGCATTCATGCTGTCCCCGTCGATATCGGCTTGTCCACCGATCTCGACGGGTCAATTGGCATACGGGCGAATCTTCCAACTGATTTTGAAGATCTCCCAGCGGTGCGCCAGCCCGCGCGGCGCAGCGATCAGGAAGATCACCAGCGCCAGCCCGAACAGCAGCGGGCTGAGCGCGGCGAAGATGTTCACCGGGTTGATGAACGGCAGCAGCCGGGGCAGCACGTCGTTCAGCGGCGGGATCAGCGAGGGAATCACGTTCTGCGTCAGCAGGTTGACGAAGCCCACCCCGAACAGCGGACCGAGTGGGTAGCCCGCGCCGCCGATCACCAGCATCGCCAGCAGCTCGACGGAGCGGTCGAGCAGGAACGAATCACGCGAGATGCTGTTGCTCTCGAACGCCATCAGCGCCCCGGCGACCCCGGCATAGAGCGCGCTGAGGAAGAAGGCTTGCAGTTTGTAGGCGAAGACGTTGATGCCCAGCAGCTCGGCGGCGAGATCGTTGTCGCGGATGGAGATGAACGCCCGCCCCACGCGGGTGCGGACGATGTTGCGCGCCGCCAGCATCATGAACACCGCCAGGGGGATGATGATGTAGTACATGGCGTTTTCGTGGGCGAAGCTGATGCCGAATAGTTCCGGAACCGGCACTTCCAGCGGGCGCGAACCGTTGGTCAGCGGCTCCAGCGGGTAGCGCAGCAGCCAGGGGATGATGAACTGCGCCGCCAGACTCGCCATCGCCAGGTAGAAGCCTTTGACCCGCAGCGACGGCAGCCCGAAGATCAGCCCGACCACGCCGGTGAAGACCGCCGCCAGCGGCAGGGCGATCCAGAACGACATGCCCAGCTCGCGGACGAAGATGGCGCTGGAATAGGCTCCGACCGCCATGAACGCCGCATGACCGAGCGAGATCTGCCCGGTATAGCCGATCAGGATGTTCAAGCCCTGCACGGCGATGGCGAAGATGGCGATGCGGATGATCGTGCCGATCCACAGCTGCGGGAGGAGGTTGACGCCGAATGGACCCTGCACGGTCAGCAGCGGCACCAGCAGCAGCAGCAGGAACAAGCCGTTCGACAGCAGTTTGTCGCCGCGCGTGCGGTTCAGGCTGATGTCCTGCTCGTAGCGGACATCGAAGACGCCGGAGGGACGGATATTGGCAGACATCCTATATTCTCTCGATTCGCTTCTGACCGAATAAGCCGTCCGGTCGGATGACCAGCACCACCATCAGCACCAGATAGGGCGCAAGCTCCGTGCCCGCCTCCGTGCCGGGGAAGAGCAGGTTGGACATCTCCTGCACCAGCCCGATCACGATGCCGCCGACCAGCGCTCCGCCGACCGATTCCAGCCCGCCGAGCAGCACCGCCGGGAAGGCGCGCAGCGCCAGGAACGGCATGTTCAGCGACAGGCTGCTCGCCCCGCCTTGCAGCACCCCGGCGACGGTCGCCAGCAGCGTGGCAATCGCCCAGGCGACGGCGAGGATCGTCCGCACCCGCAAGCCGACCGACTGCGCGAGTTTCTGGTTTTCCGCCGTCGCCCGCATCGACAGCCCGGCGCTGGTGAACTGGAAGAAGGCGACGAAGACGGCGAACGCCGCCAGCGCCAGCAGGAACGCCACCAGCAGGTCGGCGCGGATGTTGACGGCGCGCTCGAAGAGGTCTTCGCCGAAGCGAATCTGCGCCGGGATGCCCAGGTTCGGCAGCCCGGTGAAGACCTGAAGGGGGATTTCCACGCTGCCCCAGGTCAGCTGGGTGACGCCGTGCAGCAGCTCGCTGGCTGCCAGGGTCATCAGCACCATGGCGAAGAGCGGCTGACCGATGAGCGGGCGGATGGCGAAGCGTTCGACGACCATGCCGACCAGCACGCCGCCGATGACCGCCCCGGCGATGGCGCGGAGGAACTGCCAGTCATTGCCCGGTAGGAGCAGCAGCGCCGCGCCGACGAGCGTCATGCCGCCGACGCCGATCAGCGAGCGGCGCGTCACCAGCGAGCGCCAGCCGTTGGTGCTGAAGACCAGCGCCCCGGCGATCAGCGGCAGACCGACCGCCGCCGCCGGACTGACGTTCGCCGTCGAAAAGAAGCTGAAGAAAAGCAGCCCGCCGAGCAGCATCAGCCAGCCGTGCGCGAAGTTGAACACCCCCGACGCCTTGTTGATGATCACGATGCCCAGGGCGATCAAGGCGTAGATGCCGCCGACCAGCAGCCCGGTGACGAGGCTCTGGACCAGCCGGTAGCTGCGCTGCCCGCCGAGGATCGGCACGAGCCACAGGATGAGCAGGACGGCGACGATGATGGCTGCGGCGCGGGTCAGCGTCCGGCGGTGCTGGGTGAAGGTGCTGGTCAGGGTCGCCATTTAGACCTCGCACACCCGCACGGCGGTCTGCACCACGCCGGTGCGCCCATCCCGATACTTCACCTCGGCGCTGACCATCACCTTATCGAGGTTGGTGTACATCGCCGTCAGCATGTCGCCATATTTCTGTTCCAGCGTGCGCCGGCGCAGCTTGCGCGTGCGCGTCAGTTCGGCTTCGTCGGCGTCGAAGGCTTTATGCAGGATGACGAATTTGCGGATGCGCGCCGCTTCCGGCAGAGTCCGGTTGACGCGCTCCACCTCCTTCTTGATCAGGTCGTAGACTTCCTGCTTTTGCGACAGATCGACGAAGGTGGTGAAGGCGACGCGCCGTTTTTCCGCCCAGCGCGCCACATTGTCGAAGTCGATGTTGATGATCGCCGTCACGAAGTGCATGTCGAAGCCGCCGACGGTCATCACGTCCTGAATGTAGGGGCTGAATTTCAGCCGTCCTTCGATGTACTGCGGGCTGAACTTCTCGCCGTTCGCCAGATCGATCATGTCGCTGATCCGGTCGAGGTAGATCAGGTGTCCATCCTCGTCGAAGGTCCCGGCGTCGCCGGTGTGGAAGAAGCCGTCGGCGTCGAGCGCCTTCGCCGTCTTCTCTTCGTCCTTGTAGTAGCCGCAGAAGACCGACTGGCTGCGCACCCAGATTTCGTTGTCCGGTCCCAGCTTGATCTCCACGCCGGGGGCGGGCGCGCCGACCGTCTCCATCTTGATGTTGCCCTTGTAATGGAAGGTGTGCGACTGGCATTCCGTCGAGCCGTAGAGATTTTTGAGTTCGACGCCGACGGCGCGGAAGAAGCGCAGCTGATCCGGGCTGAGGCTCGCGCCGGAGGTGAAGGCGTCGCGCATCCGGCTCATGCCCATCATGTTGCGCAGCGGCGCGAACAGGGCGAGGTCCGCCGCTGCGCGCAGCGCTCGCCAGTGCGGCGGCAGCCCACCCCGCCGCTCTTCGATCTCCGCCGCCCGGTAGGCGACCGGCAGCAGGAGCCGGAAGAGCGTCCGGTTCAGCCAGCTGCTGTCGTTGATCTTCATCTGCACGGTGCTGGCGATGTTTTCCCACACCCGCGACGGGAAGAGCAGCTGACTGGGGGCGATCTCGCGCAGATCGTTCTGCACCGTCTCCGGGCTTTCGGGGAAGTTGACCATGAAGCCGCTGAGGATGTGCCCGGTCAAGCCGAGGCTCTGCTCGGTGATCCAGGCGGGCGGGCTGAAAGACAGGTAGTTGTCGGATGGAAATGATGGACCCAACGAAGAGGCGTGGCGGTTGCCGTAGATCAGGTTGCGCTGGCGGACCATCGCGCCTTTCGGCAGGCTGGTGGTTCCGCTGGTGTAGCTGTACAGAGCGATATCCTCGCCGCTGCCCTGGGCGACGGCGGTTTCGAAGGCGCGGGGGTTCTGCGCGCCATATTCGCGCCCGTTGATCTCGACGGCTTCCAGGCTCATCAGCCAGTCGTCGCGGTAATGCCACATGCCCTTGTCATCCCAGTAGATGACCTTGCGCACCAGCGGCATTTTCTCGCGCAGTTCCAGCGCTTTATCGACCTGCTCCTGATCGTGGGCGAACAGGAAGACGGCGTCGGCATTGGTGACGACGTAGCCGAGTTCCTGAAGGTTGGCGTCGGTGAAGATCGCCGTCGTGCGTCCACCGCCGCACCACGTCGCCAGTTCCGCCCAGTAGAATTCCGGGTCGTTCTCGCCGATGATGGCGACCGCCTCGCCGCGCTTCAGCCCCAGACTGATCAGCCCCAGGGCGAGATCGCGCACCTGAGCGAGGCTCTCCGCCCAGGTGTATTCCTGCCAGATGCCGAAGCGCTTCTTGCGCAGCGCCACATGGCTGGAAAGCTTCTGCGCCGTCGCCACGAAATTCTTGGGCAGCGTGTCGAGGCTCGGATCCAAAGTCGACGGGATATGCAGCTTTTCCGGCGACCGATACACTCTGTCTTCCGTCTGAAGATGCGCTTTTGCTTCAACTGTCATCACAAGAATTCCTGCCAATACTTCACTGTAGCACTGCCTTGAACTTCGCAGACCGTCTGGCAGCGGGCGGAGGTCTGCCCCGGCGACGTTCAGCCTTCCTGACCGAGATACGCCTTGATCACCCGCTCGTCGTGCTTGATCTCGTCGGGTGTGCCTTCGGCGATCTTGCGCCCGAAGTCGAGCGCCATCACCCGCTGCGAGATGTCCATCACCAGCCCCATGTCATGCTCGATCAGCAGGATCGTCATGCCCTGGCGTTCGTGAATGTCGAGGATGAAGCGCGCCATGTCTTCTTTTTCTTCGACGTTCATGCCCGCCATCGGCTCGTCGAGCAGCAGCAGCGACGGTTCCAGCGCCAGCGCCCGCCCCAGTTCGACCCGCTTGCGCAAGCCGTAGCTGAGCGTGCCGACGATGGACTTGCGGATCGCCTCCATCTCCAGGAAGTCGATGATTTCCTCGACCACCCGCCGGTGGGCGACTTCTTCGCGCCGCGCCCTGCCATAGAAGAGCGCGCCGGTCAGCAGGTTCGCCTTCATGTGGATGTGGCGCGCCGCCATCAGGTTGTCGAGCGTGGTCATGTTGGTGTAAAGGGCAATATTCTGAAAGGTGCGCGAGACGCCGAGCGCCGCACGGCGGTAGGCGGGCAGGGCGCTGATGTCCTGCCCGTCGAAGAGGATGCGTCCCTGCTGGGGGTGGTAGAAACCATTGATGCTGTTGATCAGGCTGGTTTTCCCTGCGCCGTTGGGTCCGATGACCGTGAAGATTTCACCGGTGCGCACTTTGAACTCGACGCCGCTGAGCGCGCGGATGCCGCCGAAGCTCAATGAAATGTCCTGGACGTGCAGCTTAACGGCTGATTCAGCCATAAAGTGAATTTCCTGAAGGGCTGCGCAATAACTTTAGAGATTTGTTTCAATGCTCACTTCGCCATTGTAACGTCATTCTCCTTAAGTGCAAATGAGAGGTGAGTCCTTCAAGATGACGCTATAATTCAGTTCATTCGGTATCAAAATGCCATATACTCTGGACTGTAGTAACGTGCTCACTTCTAAAGACATTGACAATAAGGAAACTGCCATGTCTTTGCACAAGCCCTTACGCCTGGCACTCATGGTATTTGCATCGGTCGCACTGATCACCGGCGTCGTCTTTGGACAGGACGACGGCGAAACAGCTCTGCCCGATACCGGTACCCCAGGACTGACGGACGCGCTCGATAATCTGAATCTGCCGCCGGTGCCGCCAGCCCCACCGCCCCTTGCGGCGACCGCGACGCCAGCACCGGACAACTTTCTAGCACAGCTGGACGTTAATAATGCTCCGGTCTGCACCTGTGCTCCACTGCTATTCCCTGCTAACATCCTGCGCTCTGGTAGTGCTGCGCCCAATGCAGTCAACACACAAATGGCGAACGCGGTACCCCGTCTGGCTCGCTTTGGTCTCGCCGCTCTCCGTATCTCAGCACCGAACAGCGACACGGCAGTCATGATTGGGATGCGCGATGGAAGTTTCGCGTTCTCAAAGTTTCAGACGGTGGCTTTCCTGACCAAGGGTCACGAATTGGTCCGCCAATCTGAAGAGACGTTTGAGCATGATGGCTTCATCATCACGCTGACGGAGGATTACCAGATCGAAGTCATCGCCGACGATGAAACGGTGTGGTTCAGCGGGCAGGTCGGTATCGTCGGTGAAGACCGCGTCGTCATTCAAGGCGCTGACGACCTCGGCTACTACTACGCCATTGCCGATGGGTACTACATGGCTGACACGCCGGAAGGCGATGTCCTGATCGACAATGGCACGACGACCTACATCTATGATTTCGACGAAACCGGCGCATTGGTCGAGCTCAGTGACAGCGATGGCAATCCCTATACCGTTGAGTTCGATCAATCCGGCGCGATTTACATTACCGATGTGGACGGCATTACCTCAAGCTTTGCCGAAGACGGCTCGTTTGAAATGGTGGATGCCGACGGCAATGTGCTGGAGGAGTCTTCGCTGTATAGCGATGACGAGGCGGTTGTCAATGACGATGCGGCTGGTCAGGACGCCGGCGATCAAGGCGGAGCAGGCGGCAGCGACTCTGGCAGCGGAGAAACTAACCAACCGGATGACGCTGGTTCTGAAGGGGATGGCGGCTCTGGAGAGGACGGCGGGTAATCACGACGCGTTGAGGTGAGGCGCTCTGTGGAGATCGTTCAGGAGAAAATGCTGAAACCGCACGTGCGAGACGAAGCGCTTCAGGATGCCGTCTCGCTGTGAACGCCACGTAGATTTATCTGCATGATGGCGGTTTTCCGCCCGGCGATCTGCTGCAAATCCCATCGGTCAAGGCAAACGCAGCAGCGGTCATTCTACCGACGAGATCACGATTCCTCCTCGCGCGGCGCGACCCACCGCGCCAGCCGCTCGGCGATCTGCGGCACGTCCAGCCCGCCCTGGGCGATCTCCAGGATGAACGCCCGCGCCGCCGCCTCATCCCAGGTCAGACGATGCTCGTTGCGTTCCAGAAAGAGCGCCGCCGCCAGCGCCGCCGTCCGCTTGTTGCCGTCGGCGAACAGGTGATGGTACGCCAGCGAATGGAGCAGCGCCGCCGCCTTTTCGACCAGCGTCGGGTACTGCACTTCGCCAAACACGACCTGATTCGGGCGTCTGGCGGCGGAATTGAGCAGGTGCAGGTCGCGCACGAAGGTGTGCCCCTCGGTCACCGCATCGTTCAGGTTGTACAGGTCGGACGCCGAAAGGGTGTGGATCGGCTTACTGTCGTTCGAGGGCATCGAGCAGCCACTTCTGGGCGGCGATGATCTCGGCGATCAGCCGCCTGTCCTGGTCAGCGTCGGGCGTGAGCGCGGGTGCGACCGTTTCCAGCGGCAGCCATGCCGCCAGTTCCTCCGCGCCGCAGACTCCCTCGGCGGTGCGCAGGATCATGGTCAGCGCCTCCTCCTGAACCCAGCGCACCCCCTGCCCGTTGACGCGCAGCATGAAGACCGCCCCGACGGCGGCGGTGCGCTTGTTGCCGTCGGCAAACGGATGATTGCGGGCGACGCTGTGCAGCAGGGCGGCGGCTTTCTGCGCCAGAGTGGGATAGGCGTCTTCGCCGAAGGCGCTCTGGGCGGGGCGGGCGACGGCGGCGTCGAGCAGGGCGATGTCGCGGATCTGCCGCCTGCCCTCGACGATCTCCGGCATGTTCAGCATCGTTCCGTTGATGTAGATCAGTTCTGACAGGGTGACGTAGCGCACGTTCAGGACCACCCCAGTCGGTCACATATCTTGAGCGTTGCCATTAGGCTGTTCCAGTGAACGCTGTGCCAGCTTGCGGACCATGCCAGAAAAGATCAAGCTGTGAAGTGGATATAGTCCATACCAGTACAACAGACCGAACAGTCCCTTAGGTGCGAAAAATGCCGACTGGGTCAGCCGTGTGCCGCCGTCTTCGAGTGGTTCTGCCTTGAATTGCAGCCACGCTAGTCCTGGCACTTTCATCTCAGCCCTCAACCGCATCAGCCTGTCAGCCTCCACGGCTTCGACACGCCAGAAATCGAGGGCATCGCCGACACGCACTTCTGTTGGGTGTCGCCGCCCACGTCGCAGTCCAACTCCACCGACGAGACGATCCAACAGCCCTCTTAAGTGCCATGCCCAGTTGAAGTACAGCCAACCATTACGACCGCCGAGGCTGGTAAATGCCTGAAATACGGCGCTTGGCGCTGCCTGAACGACCTCCTGCCGCTGTTCGAGGAACATGCCTTCATGTGTGGACAGCACCGCTGGCGGCTTATTAGGTCGGCTGCTCACCAGTGCGTCTGCCCAACTCGTCTCGACTGCACTGGCATTCAGTTTGTCTAATGCTTGGCTGACCGCTGCTGCAAAGGTTCCCGGTCGGATGTTTGGAAAGAGTCTGCGGGCTGTGTCGTCAGACACAACGACTTCGTTACGCAGCCCTTCAATCAGCGGGCGAGCAATGTCGCTGGGGATGGGCGTCACCCAGTGTACCCAGTACGAGGACAGGTATGGCGTGAGTACCGGTACCGGGATCAAGTAACGGCGAAGCCCGCGAACGCTCGCATAGCCAAGCATCATATCGCGATAGGTCATGGTCTCTGCCCCACCAATTTGAATGATTTGCCCCGCGCTCTCCGGGGTCTTCAAGGCGCTGACCAGGTAGTTCAGCGTATCACGAATGCCAATCGGCTGAATGCGTGTAAAGACCCAACGTGGACAGATCATGATGGGGACACGCTCGGTCAGATAACGAATCATCTCGAACGACAAGCTGCCCGAACCGACAATGACTCCGGCGCGAAATTCCGTGATTGGAACGGCGCACTCGCGCAGTGCCTCACCGGTTTGTTGGCGTGATCGCAGATGCGGTGATAGCTCAGCTGCCTCATCGCCCAAACCACCCAGGTAGATAATACGTTTTACCCTCTGACGCTCGGCTGCGCCGCCGAAGTTACGCGCTGCCCGGATGTCACGCTCATGAAAATGCTCCCCACCGCGCATACTGTGGATGAGATAATAAGCAACATCAATGTTCGCCAGTGCTGCATCCAGCATTTCGGGTTGTAGTACGTCGGCTTGTACCACATCAACCTGCGCCAACCATGAGCGTCCTTGTAACCGCATCGGATCGCGCACCATAACCCGCACCCGATAGCCCATCGCTAGAAGCAATGAAACGAGTCGTCCGCCGATATAACCCGTCACACCCGTTATGAGTACATATTGAGTCTCAGAAGGCGAAGCGCTATTCATTGGTGTAACCTCAACCAGCTATTCTGCCAGGAATTCGGAACGGTTGCGGGTCTGTATACTGCGACAGTAAGCCCAGCCTCCACAAGCTGATGTCGCAGCCCAGATGCTCAGAATCTGGGCTGGCTCAGGAAGCCTGCACCGGCAGCACCGCGCAGCCGGGGAAGGTGAAGGAGAAGCCGAACCAGCGCACCAGCAGTTGATTCGGGCGTTCGACCAGCCGGGGAGCCGCCGCCTCGCGCGACTCGTAGAGCGCATCGTGGCGGATCACCCTGCTGCCGTCCAGGCGGAGCGCGCCGCCTTCCCAGCGCACCGTCTCCGTCTCCGCATAGAGCGCCGTCGGCGAAATGGCGTCTTCTGCCACATAGATCACCAGTCCCCGCCCGCCGAAACGGGTGACGACCACGTTGTTCTGCGCGTGCAGCGTCGAGATCGGCACGAACAGCGCCCCACTTTCCGCCCACACGCCCAGTCCCAGCTCGAAGCGCGGACGCCGCGTGTCCTCTGCGCCAATGGAGGCGGCGATTCCCGCCTCGACCGTCGCCGGGTTCGCCCGCATCTTCTCCATCGACTGCGCGAAACGCCGCTGAGTCTCGCTCAGATCATGGACCGGCAGCCATGCCTCGCGGTGCTGGGCGGCTTCGCGCGCCGTCATCATCCGCGTCGCGGCGAGCATTCGCAGCTGCGCGCCGGTGCTCGGTCCGTACAGGCATTCGCCCCGGATATGCTGCCAGTACGAGCCGGTCTCTTCGTCGTAGATCAGCATCAAGCCGTCATAAGCGCCGCGCCGCTGAAAATGCAGGAGCCGCCCGTTCAGCCTGGGGTCGAAGACCACGCCCGTGTTGCAGGCGTTGCAGAAGGTCATCATCCAGGGCTGTCCGTCGGGCAGCGTCCCCTGCATGACGTTGTACGCCAGCACGGTGGACATCGGCACGGCGTGCAGCGCGCCGCCGATCTCGAAGGTGAGCAGCGGGGCGTCCGGGGCGAGGCGTCCCGCCGCCAGCGCCACATCAAGCGGCTGCACCGCTTCGACATCCAGGCGCGCCGGGCTGTAGGCGCTGCCGTAATCCTGGAGGACCGCGCGAGAAACGTCGAACTGCTGAACTGACTGCATGGCTTCGCTCATTCCTGCCTGTATGACCGGGACGACGCATTGAGTCTAGCACGAACGAGCGCCGAACGGGACGTTTTGCACTACAATCAGCATAGATCATCTTTCGGAAGGCGCGTCCGATGCACCCGACTGCCAACCCGCTCGGCTTGGACCCCATCGACTCCTCCGAGTCGCATGTGTTCATCTCCTATTCCCGCCAGGACATCGCTTTCGTGCGCCGCTTCGCCCGCGACTTGCAGGTGAAGAATGTCAACGTCTGGATCGACAAACTGGGGCTGAAGCCGGGGACGCCCGACTGGGAGCAGACCCTGCGTGACGCCATCCGCGAGGCGCGCGCCATCCTGCTGGTGGCTTCGGAATCGTCGCGCCGGTCGCCCTACGTCAGCGACGAACTCGCCATCGCCCGCATGTACGGCAAACCGATCTACCCGATCTGGGCGGCGGGAACTGAATGGATGGAAGTCATCAGCATGGGCATGGGGCGCACCCAGTTCATCGACGCGCGCGGTGACGCCTATGCCAACGCCATCGTCGAAGCCGCCGCCGCCATTGCCGGCGCGGAGGGAGCGGACATCGCCGCGATGGCTGCCACCGGCGAGACCGCCGCAGTCGGCGGAAGCTCCGCCGGTGGGGCGTCGCCCGCATCTGCCGTCGAGGCGGCGCTGCGCAACCCATACAAGGGACTGCGCCCCTTCCGCGCCGAGGACCGCATCGATTTCTACGGTCGCGAGGCGTTTGTCGAGAAACTGGTCGAAGATCTGCGCGGCGCTCCCGGCTTTTTGGCGGTGATCGGCGCCAGCGGCAGCGGCAAATCGAGCGCCGTCATGGCGGGTCTCCTGCCCAGCCTGAAAGACGGAGCGCTCCCCGGCAGCGACAAGTGGATTTATCTCAACCCTTTCGTCCCCGGCAGCCGCCCGATTCGCGCGCTGGCGGAGACTATCGCCCTGGCGCTGCCGCAGAAGCCGGTCTTCACCATCGAAGAGGAGCTGAAGCATAAATCGACCCAGGGATTGTCGAGCCTGAGCCGGCAGATCCTCAGCGCCCGCCCGGACCTCCGCGCCGTGCTGTACGTCGATCAGTTTGAGGAGGTCTTCACCCAGCCCACCAGCGATGAGGAGCGGGTGCAGTTCATCAACCTGATCTCGACGGCTGCCGAGGACCCGGACAGCCGCCTGACCCTCATCCTCACCATGCGCGCCGACTTCTACGACGAACCGCTGCGCCACCCGGCGCTGGGACGCCTGTTCGAGACGAACAGCCGGGCGGTGCTGCCCATGTCGCTGGCAGAACTCTACGATGTCGTCCTTAAGCCGGCGGTGGCGGTCGGGCTGAGCTTCGATCCGGGGCTAGTCGGCGAGCTGATCTTCGACGTGCGCGATCAAGCCGGGGCGCTGCCGCTGCTGCAATTCACCCTCGACCAGCTTTATGAGCAGCGCGACGGATCGCGCCTGACCAACCAGGCATACGAGGCGCTCGGCAGGGTCAAAGGGGCGCTGGCGGGGCATGCCGAGGCGACCTATACCGCCCTGCCCGACGACGATCACCGGCGGCTGGCGCGGGCGCTCTTCCTGCGCCTGATCGAGCCGGGCGCGACCGAGCAGGACACCACCCGCCGCCGCGCCGCCCTGGATGAACTGAGGCTGACCGATCCCGAAGCGACGCGCCGGCTGCGGGCGGTCGCCGATGCCTTCGTCAGCGCCCGCCTGCTGATCACCGACCGCTCCTCCGAAGTGGAGACCATCGAGGTCAGCCACGAGGCGCTGATCCGCGAGTGGGACCGGTTGGGCGCATGGCTGCACGCGGCGCGCGAGGACGTGCTGCTGCAAAAAGCGGTCGCCTCCGACGCCGCCGAATGGGAGCGGCGCGGCAGGTCGGCAGATCGGCTGTATCGCGGTACACAGCTCGGCGACGCCCAGGCGTGGGCTGCCCGGTCCACGCCGAGCGCCCTGGAAGCCGCCTTCATCGCTGAATCCGACGCCGCCCAGGAACGCCAGCGCCGCCACGACGAAGCCGTCGCCCGGCGGGTGCAGAACTTCCAGCGGGTCATCCTGGTCGGTGTGCTGATCACGCTGGTGGCGGTCGCTGCGTCGATCTTCGCCGGCGTGACCGCCTACAACGCCACCAACACCCAGGCGACCGCCGAAGCCGAACGGCTGACGGCACGTGCCGATGTCGCCTATGCCCAGGCGCTCAACCAGGCGATCCTGGCAGATCAGGAGACGGCAGTGGCGCAGCGGGCGACCGCCCTGGGCGAACGCGACGCCGCATCGACGGCGGTCGCCCTCGCCGGCGCAACGCTGACGCCGATCCCCCTCACGTTGGAGGCGGCAGTGGCGCGGCAGGCGATGGTCGAAGGCTTGGGGACGCGGGTGGCGGTCGATCTGTACAGCTCGCGGTCGCTGCTCCTCGCCGAACAGTCGCGCCAGCAGCTCGACCTGCACAACCAGCAGAACGCCCTGATCCTGGCGGTGGAGGCGGCGCGGCAGCACGCGGTCGCCTCCACCTTCGAAAGCCAGCGGGCGCTCTATCGCGCCGTCACCTACCCGCTTTATGCGCAGCAGGAACTCGGCGGAGTCGTCGTCTGGGATGAGCAGGGGCAGCAGATCGCCCAGTTCAGCGGCGATACGCTGACCCTGCTGACGACGCCTTTTGACGCGCCGCGCGCCATCTCTATCACCGCCGGCGAAGGGGTGACGGGCGCGGTCTTCAGCCCGGACGGCGCGCAGGTCGCCTTCTGGACGGCAGCCGGCGAGGTGGCGGCGCTGGCGGTGGAGACCGGCGTCGAGATCGGCAGGGCGCGCCTGAACACCGACGGCTTCTCGGTCCTCGAAGCCAATTTCAGCAGCGATAAGCGCCGCCTGATGATCCTCGCCTGGAACGGCGACATGGATCGCCTGGTGACGGTCTGGGATATCGCCGCCGGGTCGCTCTTCCACCTGCAATCATCGATGATCGGCGCTGCCGCCGACGAAAAGGTGCGCTATGCGGCGATGAGTCCCGACGGCACAGCGCTGGCGGTCCTGGTGCGCGGCGCGGAGACGCTGCGGCTGGAAGTGTGGGATGTTGCAACCCGGAAGAGCCGCGCCGTCGTGCCGATAGCGCTGGGCGAGGGTATCGTCCTGGATGCTTTCGTAGACGACCCGGCGATCTGGTCGCCGTTCGGGCAGTTCCTGTGGGTCAGCTACACCTACGGCTCCGGCGTGCTGGTCGAAGCGGCGACCGGCGAGGTCCGCTACAGCCTGCCGCCCGATGCGGACGGCGAGACCGGGAGCGTCACGGCGCACGCCTGGATCGAAGACGGCAAGCGCCTGCTGCTGGCGGCGGACAACGGCGCGCGGCTGGACATGCTGGACACGTCCAACGGGCTGACGCTGTGGTCCACGCCGCTCGACAGCCGGGCGCAGGCTTTCGTCGTCAGCCCGGACGACACGGCGGCGCTGGTGATCGGCTTCTCGCAGATCGGCAGGATCGATCTGGAGACGGGCGCGCGTCAGGAGGACTACCAGGCGAATTACTACATCGCCAATATCGCCGACGCCGTCTGGTCGCCGGATGCGCGCCGTTTTGCCACGCTGGAATACAACGGCACGGTGACCCTCTGGGACAGCGCTTTCGGCGGTCCTATGCTGGGGGCGGGACACGGCGCGCCGCTGGGCGGCGGCTTCAGCCATCTGGAGCTCACCTGGAGCGCCGACGGACAGACCGTGCTGACCCGCACCGATACCGAGCTTCAGCCCGCCGTGACGCTGTGGAGCGATCAGCCGGCGTCCGATGCCGTCGTCGGGCTGCCGCATCAGTGCCCGGTGGAGACGGCGCGCTTCAGCGCCGACGAACGCCGGGTGATCACGGCGTCGGGCGATCAGGTGACGCTGTGGGACCTGGAGACGCGCCAGCCCGTCTGGCAGATCGACACCCCGCCGCAGCCGTTCTACTTTGCCCGCGACGCCCGGTTCAGCCCCGATGGGTCGCGCGTATTGGTGCATTACGACGGCGGTCTGGCAGCCTATGCCGCCGCCGACGGGGCGCGTCTGTGGTCGGTGGAGGCAGCGAACTTTGTCTCTGCGCCCGCCTGGCGACCGGGTGGCGACGAGGTGCTGTTGTTCACGGCGCAGTCCACGCCGGACGGCGGCGGAAGCGCGCAGATGGCGATCCTCGACGGGGCGACCGGCGCGACGCGGCGCACCCTGACCGCCGAAGGTCTGGCGCTGGAGCCGGGCGGCGCGGCGTGGAGTCCTGATGGCGGGCGCGTCCTGGCGTGGATGGACAGCGCCTTCGAGCCGAGCGCCTGGGTTTGGGATGCCGACAGCGCCGTCCTGCTGGGATCGTTCATCTTCGCTGCGCCGCCCGCTGGCGGAGGAGGCGGGGGTGGGGGCGGCGGCGGCGGATTGACGCGCTGCCCGATCAGCGGCGGCATCGGCGCGGGTCCCCTGTACAGCGGGGCGCGCTGGGGCGCGGATGACCGCACGATCATCACCTGGGGCGAAGACGACACCCTGCGCCTGTGGGATGTTGACTTTTCGGGCACGACAGGCGCGTCGGTCTTCCTGCCGCCGGCGGGCGGCGCAGCGTCGAGTGCTGCCAGCGACACGCCGGGGGTGGACGAACGCTGGCGCACGCTCGCCAGCACCGACGGGGCGATGCTCAGCGCCGACGGCAGCCGTCTGGTCAGCTGGGGCGAAGGCTTCCTGAACGTCTGGGACATCGCCAGCCGGGCGAGCGTCGGCTCGCGGTTCTACGACTTGGACAGCCTGATGAGCATCGACTGGACGCCGCAGCAGACGGGCTACATGCTCGTGCAGGGGGGAGCCATCAGCGTCTATGATCTGGCGACCGGCGCGACCCGGTTCAACATCCCGCTGGAAGTGGCTGGCGCGGCGCTCAGCCAGGATGAAGCGCGGATCATGGTCTGGGGAGCGTTCTCGCCGGTCGGCGAGCATGGCAGCGCCGTCATCCTGCCGACGGCGTTCGGCGACCTGTGGCGCGCGGCGGAGGGGATGATCGCCGCCAGCCTGACCAATTACGAGCGGGGGCTGCTCTATCTGCCGTGAGCCGCCCGCCAACAGCTTCGCCCTGGTGTCTGGCATGGTAGACGAAACTTGCGTTGTCGCATACAATGTTGAACGAGCTTAGAAACAGGGAGAAACTGTCGTGAAAAAAGCCGTCATTATTGTGGCTGTGATGCTCTTCGCGGCGCTGATCAGCGCCGTCGCCGTCTCTGCGGGGTCCATTTCGTTTTCGGGGGCGTTCTCATCTGGCGATCCCACCATGGCGGTCGTGACGATCAGCACGCCGAACTGCGCCTCTCAGGGTTCGACGCAGGTGCGCTATCACGCCTATCCGTTCACGGTGACGGCGACCGGGCTGTACAGCTTCACCGCCGGCACCACCGGCGGTGCTGGCACGAAAGCCAGCATCTACATCATGAACAGCGGATTCAACCCGGCGGCGGCGCTCGCGAACTGCCTCTATGGGGCGAACACCGGCTCGCCGACCGCCCTCAACAACGTCAACCTGACCGCCTCGACGGCGTATTTCCTGGTCATTTTTGACGACACCTTCACCCAGGCGACGCCCGGCTACAACTTCAGCGCCAACGGCGTCGGCGACATCCTGATCAGCATGGGTGGAAGCGCTTCGTGCGCCGACCCGCTCCCGACCGACGCGGTGGTCCGCAACGTGCCTCTGGGCGCGCCCGCCTACTACGCGGCGGACGCCGGCACGCTGCTGAGCTTCAGCCTCCCGGCGGGCGACTGGTACGTGACACAGACCAGCGGCGATTTCGCCGAAGTCTGGATCGCCTGCGAAGCCGATCGCATCTGGATTCCGCTGACGGCGCTCGGCTAAAGGCAAGCCTCGAAACTTTTCAACGGGAGACCCGCCGGGTCTCCCCTACACCCGCCACCTCGTAGGGTCGAGCCGCCGGCTCGACCGTTGAACAGATACGCGATTCGGCTTAAGCGGGTACTAGAAAGAAATTCACGCGCGGGAGACCCGCCGGGTCTCCCCTACACCCGCCGTCTCGCTTCATGCATCATTCCGGCGGGTAGATTTCGACGAAATAGGCGTCCGTCGTCCCCTCGGCGATCCAGCCCTCGATGTCTTCGTAGGCGATGCGATACCAGGCGTAGCGCTGGCTGCACGTCGGACCGCTGAGGACGAAGAGGATCTCGCCGGGTTCGATCTGGGCGATGACCTCAAAGCTCGTCCCCGCGCCTTCGCGCACGTTCAGCGGCGCGTCGTCTTCCAGCGTCACGCGCGCCCGTTCGCGGACGATCAGCCGGGTGCGCGGCGCGCCGGGGCAGGCGAGAGTCGGCGTGGCGTTCTGTTTGGCGCTGAGCGGGTTGGCGGTCTGCGCGGCGGCGGTCGCGGAGCCAGCCGGCAGGACCGGCGTCGTCGTCCCTTCCTGGGCGAACGCCGACGGCGCGCCGATCAGGCACAGCAGACACAACAGGAAGACGGACAGCAGGAGCGGCATACGTTTCATAGGACTGCGCTCGGTTCTGGATACCGGGACATGCGACCTCATGCCCGCGCGGCAGATGGGGACGAAACACTGCGAATCGCCCTCCTGATTCGCATTATACCTGTGAACGCCGCCGCCGCGAAAGAACGTTGTCCCGCCACAGCCAAATCGTCATGATTCCGAAGGACAGGGTGTAGATCAGAAAGTAGATCGTCAGCCCCGGCGCGCGCCGGAACGCCAGCCACGCCGAAAATGCCGAGTACAGGCAGAGGATCAGTTCGACGCTGATCACCGGCGTGGGGATCGCCGTGATCGCCGCGCCGCCGAACTTGGGCGTGCGGCGGAACTCCCCGCCGTCGACGATCACGCCGCGCAGCGCCGAACGGGCGTTGGACCACGCCATGCCGGTGGCGATGATCAGCAGCGCCGGGAAGCCGCGCGCCAGCCGCCGCAGCCAATCCGGGTAGAGCGCCTGCTGGCTGATGGCGAAGATCAGCACCGGGAAGAGGCTGACCAGACCGAGCGGACCGAAGCTGAACGACGGCAGCGCGCCGAGCGCGATCAGCAGCGGCGTCAGGATGATCAGGATGAGGACCAGCACGTGGACGAGATACTGCGTCAGGTGCATGGTCGCCATCAGGCGCTGCGTCAGGGTCAGCGCCGGGCTGCGCCACAGCGCGCCGATGGTGCGGGTGAAGACCTGCGTGCCGCCCTGCGCCCAGCGCGCCTGCTGCTGGCGATACAGGCTGAGGCGGGGCGGAATTTCCCCCGGCACGACCATGTCGGACAGGTAGACCAGCCGCCAGCCGGAAAGCTGCGCCCGGTAGCTGAGGTCGAGATCTTCCGTCAGCGTCTCCGGACTCCAGCCGCCTGCCGTTTGAATCGCTTTCGCCCGCCACACCCCGCCGGAGCCGTTGAAATTGAGCAGCCATCCGGCGCTGCTGCGCGCCGCCTGTTCGACCACGAAATGCCCGTCGAGCGCCAGCGCCACGGCGCGGGTCAGGGTGTTGGCGTCGGCGTTGAGGTGTCCCCAGCGGGTCTGCACCATGCCAATCGTCGGGTCTGTCAGGAAGAGGGGCAGGGTGCGGCGCAGAAAGTCCGGCGGGGGCACGAAATCGGCGTCGAAGACGACGAAGAATTCAGCGTCGGAAAGTGCCGCGCCGTGCGCCAGCGCGCCGGCTTTGAAGCCCTGGCGTTGTTCACGGCGGATGTGCTCGATGCGCACACCGCGCGCCGTCCAATGGGCGACCCGTGCCGCCGCTTCCTGGGGGGTGGCGTCGTCGGAATCATCCAGAACCTGAATTGTCAGCCGCGCCGGCGGGTAATCCAGCCGGGCGGCGGCGTCGATCAGACGTTTGACCACGAACGGTTCATCGAAGACGGGCAGCTGTACGCAGACCGTTGGCAGCGCTGAGTCTGTCTCGTCGGCGTTCACCGGCGGATGAGGCGTGGGGGTCGGCGGATCGGGTCGGCGGCGAAGGTAAGCGATGAGAATGACGCCCGCGCCGAGAGCATACGCCGTCAGCAGGGCGACGCACCCCAGATAAAGCAGCCGCAGCAGCGCAATGAGCATCGTGCAACCTGCCATATCACGGCGAAATGAGCGCCCGTAAGTCTATCAAACCGCCTTACACCCGGCAACCCCACCGCATTGGGCGTCGCGGCGAACAGGTGTACAATACCCCGCGTAACAGCGGCGGAACAAGGGCGAGGGCGCGCGTGGCGGAACAACAGTCATCTTACGAGAACCGGGCAGGACATGGCAATCACGGATTGTTCTCCGATTATTACCTCAGCGACCTCCTGCCGACCCTGCCCGCCTGGACCCAGGACCTGGCGCTGTTGAGCGAAGCCCAGGCGGCGCTGGACGCGCTGCGCCGCCTCTTTCTGAATATCCGCCCGGATCAGATGGACGAGGCGCAGGTCGAAGAAGCCTGGATCAAGCCGGTCTTCCAGCAGTTGGGACATCACTACGCGGTGCAGGTTAAGATTCGCTACCGCGATACCGGCTATCGCAAGCCCGATTACGTCCTCATGCCGGACGCCGCCGCTGCCGGTGCGCTGACCCACCGCATTTACGACCCCGCCGAACTGACCGCCGCGCTGGCGGTCGCCGACGCCAAGAGCTGGGGTGCGCGCTTCGATCAGGCGTCGGCGCGGGGCGAACGCAACCCCAGCCAGCAGATCGACGAATACCTGCGCTACAGCGAAATCCGCTGGGGCATCCTGACCGACGGGCGCATCTGGCGGCTGTACGAGCGGGGCAGCAGCAAGGACAACGTCTATTACGCAGTCGATCTGCCGGCGCTGCTGACGCCCAGGGGCGACGAAGCGCCGAACGAGACGCTGAGCCGCTTCCTGTATTTCTACCTCTTCTTCCGGCGTCAGGCGTTCGCGCCGGGCGACGCGGGCTGGCTGAACCGCGTCCTGCAGGAGAGCGTCGATTACGCCGAGCGGCTGAGCGACCGGCTGGAAGACGAAGTTTACGAGGCGCTGGAATCCATCGCTCAGGGCTTCCTGAACTACCGCCGCAACCGCCTGACCCCCGACCCGGCGACGCTGACGGTGATCTACGAAAACAGCCTGATCCTGCTCTACCGGCTGCTCTTCATCCTGTACGCCGAAAGCCGCGACGTGCTGCCGATGAGCAGCAACGAAGCCTATCGCAGTTACGGCAGCCTGTACGCCGTCAAGCTGGAAGCGCGCGACCTGCTGGAAGGGCGCACGCAGTTCCGCCGCCGCGAAGATTCGGCGACGCTCTATGAGCAGCTGAGCGCCCTCTTCCTCGCCATCGACAGCGGCGATCCCAATTACGACATTTCACCCTACAACGGGCGGCTCTTTTCCGACGAGGAATATCCGTTCCTCAGCCGCTGCCGGGTCGGCGACGCCTATCTGGTCCCGGCGCTCAAACGGCTGTCGTTCGTGGAACGGCAGACGCGGACGGCGACGCGCGAGGGCAAAAGCCGCCTGGAGATGGTCGATTATCGCGATCTGGACGTGCGCCACCTGGGGGCGATCTACGAAAAGCTGCTGGAATACCGGCTCGATATCGCCGCCGCGCCGCTGGCGCTGAAGAACGGCGTCTACGTGCCGGCGGCGGCGGGCGACAGCGTGGTCAAAGCGGCGAAGCAGGTCTATCTGCGCACCGGCAGCAACGCCCGCAAGGTCAGCGGCAGCTACTACACGCCCGATTACATCGTCCGCTTCATCGTGGAAAAGACGCTGGAACCGCTGCTGACGGCGATCACCGCCCGCCATGCCGTCCTGGACGACGACGGGCGCTGGCAGGTGCGCGATGCCGAGGCGCTCGCTCGCGACCTGCTGGCGGTCAACATCCTCGACCCGGCGACGGGCAGCGGGCATTTCCTGGTCGAGGCGGTCGCCTGGTTCGCCGACTGGATGCGCCGCCTGAACCTGCGCCCGGCGGACCTCGCCCCGGACGAGGATGAGCTGATCTACTGGAAGCGGCAGATCGTCACCTCCTGCCTGTACGGCGTGGACCTGAACCCGCTGGCGGTGGAGCTGGCGAAGCTGGCGCTGTGGCTGACGACGATTGCCCGCGAGCGCCCGCTCTCCTTCCTCGATCATCACCTGCAGGTGGGCGATTCGCTGGTCGGGGCGCGGCTGGGCGACATCGCCCGCTGGGCGAACGGCGCACCCGCCGACCCGGCGCAGGGGCGGCTGTTCGACGCGGCGGGCTTCGCCGGTTCGGTCGGCGGGGCGGTGGACGCCATGAACGCCATCGAGCGCGCCCACATCCTGGCGGTCGGCGACGTGAAGGCGCAGGAGAAGGCTTATGCCGGGCTGCGCGAGCGGCTGACCCCGCTGGGGCGGCTGGCGAGCGCCCACACCGCCCGCCATTTCGGCGTGGAGATCACGGCGGAACAGTGGGGGCTGATCTACGCGCACCTCGCCGAAGGGGCGGCGCTGCCGGCGGAGCGGGCGGGCGAGATCGCCGCGCTGCTGGACGCGGCGGACGCGGCGGCGGCGGCGCATCATTTTCTGCACTGGGAGCTGGCGTTCCCGGAAGTGTTCTTCGACGCCGCCGGTCACGCGCGCCCCGACGGCGGCTTCGACGCGGTGATCGGCAACCCGCCCTACGTGCGGCAGGAGCGCATCCAGCCGGTCAAGCCGTTTCTGGCGGCGCGCTATGCCGTCTACAGCGGGACGGCGGACCTCTTCCTCTACTTCTACGAGCGCGGGCTGACGCTGCTGAAGCCGGAACAGCGGCTCGGCTACATCACGTCGGGCACGTTCATGAACAGCAACAGCGCCAAGCCGTTCCGCAAATACATCCATGACAATGCGGCGTTCGACGCCTTCGTCGATTTCGGCGCGGTGCAGCCGTTCAAAGGGGCTGATCTTGCCACCAATGCCGCCATATCGATTCTCAAAAGGACTCCACAACAAAGCCCATTTAAGACACTCCTTCTCGAGGGGAGAAAAGCGCCACTACATCTTGACTTGAACAGCGGCTTTGAAACTCGTCCAGAAACAACGGCTGACGAAGAGTGGCGATTTCAGCGTGTTGAAGCGGCGACGATACTCGGCAGAATCACACGAGGTTATGAAACTCTCAAAGAACATGTCAATGGACTGCTGTATCGCGGTGTTGTTACAGGGAATAATGATGTTTTTATCATCGATGGTCATACCAGACTCCGCCTAATTGCAGAGGATACACGCAGCGCCGAGATCATCAAGCCGCTGGTGCGCGGCGAAGACCTGCGCCCCTGGTATCAGATCGACAGCGGCGAGCATCTGATCTTCACCCGGCGCGGCATCGATATCGACCAGTACCCGGCGGTGAAAGCCTATCTGGAGCGCTTCCGCAGCCGGCTGGAACCCAAGCCGCCGACATGGGACGCCAAACACGGCGAATGGCAGGGGCGCAAGGCGGGCAGCTACCGCTGGTACGAGATTCAGGACAACGTGGCGTACCATGTAAGTTTTGACTCCCCGAAAGTCCTCTGGGCAGAGATTGCGAAATTACCTCGAATGTCCCTCGACAGTCGTGGTCTATATATGAACAACAAGTGTTATATGGTGGGGTCAGGAAGTCACTCCCTGCTCGCGGTGCTTCAGAGTCGGTTGACGTGGTTCTGCATCTCACAGATCGCTACTCCACTGGCGATGAGAGGGGGATTGTGGCGTTATCAGCTTTTTGAGCAATTCGTCGAGCGACTGCCCATCCCGCCGCTGACCGCCGACCAGGAGTCCAGCCTCGCCGCCCTCGCCGAAGAGATCACCAGCATCGCCCGCGCCCGCTACGGTTTGCATGAAGCCTTCCGCCATCGGCTGCGCGCCGACCTGGGCGAAGGGGCGAAGCTCAACACCGC
>JAEURA010000107.1 GCA_016789005.1 Anaerolineae bacterium | reverse complement strand
GTCGGCGCGGCGCTTCAGGTGATCCGCGCGCTGGCGCAGTCGTCGAACGCCGACCCGGCGCTGATCGACCGGCTGGTCGATCTGGCAGCGCTGGGCATCGTCGCCGATGTCGCCGTCCAGACCGGCGACGCCCGCTGCTGGCTCCAGCTTGGGCTACGGCTGATGCGCCGGTCGCTGCGTCCGGGACTGGCAGCCCTGGCGGAAGCCGCCGCCCTCGAACCGTCGCAGATCAACGAAGGGCACATCGCCTTCATCCTCGCGCCCCGTTTGAACGCCGCCGGGCGGCTGGACAGCGCGGCGCTGGGCGTCGAACTGCTGATGGCGCGCGATCTGGACTCGGCGCGCACCATCGCCCTGAAGCTGGAGGGGTTGAATGCGCAGCGCAAACTGCTCTGTGACCAGATCGAAAGCGCCGCCGAAGCGCAGATCGCCCGCGACCCCGCGCTGCGCAGCGCCGACGCGCTGGTCCTCAGCGGCGACACCTGGCATACCGGCGTGGTCGGCATCGTCGCCAGCCGGTTGAGCGAACGCTACAACGTACCGGTCGTCCTGCTCGCCGCGCCGCCGGGGGAAGAAGCGCGCGGCTCCGCCCGGTCGGTGGCGGGCGTGGATATTACAGCGGCGCTGGCAGCGAACGCTCATCTGCTCAACGGCTACGGCGGACACGTCATGGCGGCGGGTCTTCGGCTTGCTCCGGAAAACATCGCCGGGCTGCGGCGCTCACTGGGCAGGACGGTGCGGGCGATGCGCGGCGAAGTGCCGCCCGGCACGCTGAGCATCGACGCCGAAACTACACTGCCGGCACTCACCCTCGATCTGGTCGCCTCGCTGGAACGACTCGCGCCGTTCGGTGCTGGCAACCCGGCGGTCGTGCTGGCGCTGCGCGACCTGCGCCTGCGCGAGTCCCGGCTGATCGGGCGGGACAAGTCACACCGGACGCTGAGCGTCGAGGACCTGTCCGGCACGTCGGCGCGGGTGGTGTGGTGGGACAGTGCCGCCCTGCCCCTGCCCGAAGGGCGCTTCGATATCGCCTGCACGGTGCGCGCCAGCGATTTTCGCGGCGAACGGCGCGTGGAGATCGAACTGCTCGACTGGCAGCCCGCGCGCCCCAGCGCCGAGGCGGGCGCGGCGCTGACGATCATCGACCACCGCAGCGACACCGACCCGCAGGCGTCGCTGGCGCTGCTGGGCGGCGCGCTGGTCTACCGGGAAGGCGGCGACTCTGTCGCCGGCAGCAGTCGGCTGGAACTGCGCCCGGCGGACACGCTGGTGATCTGGTCCGCCCCGCCCAACCGCGCCAGCCTGCGCGCCCTGCTGGATCAGGTCCAGCCGCGCATCGTCCACATCTTCGCCGTCGATCCTCCTTATGCCGATGGTGACTCCTTCCTGCTCCGCCTGCTCGGTCTGGCGAAATTCGCGCTCCAGCATCGCGGGGGAGCCGCCGACCGTCAGGCGGTGGCGGCGGCGCTGGCGGCGACCGGGCGCGCCGTCGATCTGGGCTTGGCGGCGCTGGAGGCGCGCGGGGCGCTGGTGCGCGTCTCCGATTCCGCCGAGGGCTTCGTCATCGCGCCGGGCACGGGCGAACTCTCCCCGGATGCGCCGGAACAGCGCGCCCGCCTGAACGCCGCCCTGGAAGAGATGCGGGCATTTCGCGCGCACCTGCGGCAGACCTCGGCGCTGGAAGCCTTGTTCAGGTGATGAAGGGAAGGCGCGTGATCCTGCGGGCGAGCCGGCGGGTTCTGGCGATACGTTTATTTCGGACGACCCGGCGGGTCGCCCCTACGGCACGGATGGTGTAGGGGCGAGCCGGCGGCTCTCCTGGCGGCGGCTCGCCCGGTGTTGGCTTTTCCGCCGCCGATCAATCGTCTGCCGGCATCTCGCCAACGTAACGGGCGCGCGGGCGAATCAACATGCCGCCAGCGTACTGCTCGATGGCGTGGGCGATCCACCCCACCGAGCGCCCGACCGCGAACAATCCCAGCGACGCGCCGGGCGGAAGATCGAGCAGGCGCGCCAGCGCCGCCAGCGCCAGATCGATGTTCGGGGCGATCTCTTTCACCTCCTTCATGACCGCCGTCAGCGCATCCAGGCGCGCCAGGACCGGCGCACCCGGCGCTGCTTCGCGCATCAGGGCGATCAGGACGGCGGCGCGAGGATCGCCTTCCGGGTATAGTCGATGACCGAAGCCGGGGATGCGTTCGCCGCGCCGCAGCCGATCCGCCGCCGCCCGCGCCAGATCGCCCGGCGTATTCAGAAATGCTTCGGTCAATTCGGTGTTGCCGCCGTGTTTGAAGCCGGTCAGCGCCGCCAAACCCGCCGCCACAACGGCATAGGGGTTGGCGTCTGTGCTGGCTGCCACCCGCGCCGCGAATGACGAGGCGTTGAGTTCGTGATCGGCACATAAGATGAGCGCGGCGCTGATCAGCGGCGCGGCGTCCGGGCAGCCCCACCCTTCCGCGATCTGCCCGGCGATCCCGGCGTCTGCCGGTCTTCCTTCTTCACCACCGATCAGCGCCGCCGCCAGCAGGCGCACGATCCGCGCGCCGGTCCGCGCCACCGCCGGTGCGCTCAGGTCATACGCCGCCAGATCGTCCGCTCCGGCGAACGCCAGCGCCACTGCCATGCGCGCCGCGGTCGGCAGATCGCGCGCGGCGGACCACCCCTCCAACCGCTCCGACGAACGCGCCGTGTCGAACAGCGCGCCCGCCTGCGCCAGGTCGCCGGTCCACAGCAGCGCGGCGGTCTGTTCAAACGACGCTTCGCGCGCCAGGGCTGCCGCATCCTCTCCGCGATAGTACAGACGGTGATCGCGGATCAGCGTCAGCGCCGAATCCAGCATCGGCGATCCCCAGTGCAGGGCGTCCTGCGCCGCCTTCGCCGGGTCGCGCCGATACGTCTTGCGCGCCGCCAGCGCCTCCACGTCGTCAGCATGATAGCGCCGTTCGCGCGTCGATTCGTCGCCCACTTCCGAGCGGATCTGCCCTCGGCTCACATAGGCGTAGAGCGTCGCCCGGCTGACGCCCAGACGTTCCGCCGCCTCCGCCGCCGTCAGGTATTGTCGTCGCGCCATGATCTATTGATTTCCCCATCAAGATTGACAGTATTGATCAACTATTCTACGCTGATGTCAGATCAGGGTCAACATTTCGAGGCTGCACATGTCCATCATGCCTGAGCCGGCACAGCCGGAGTACTTTGAGGATCACTTCCCGCGCGACTCGTTTCCGCGCTACGTCTGGGCGGATGACCGACCGGAGGATCTGCCCGCCGACGTCTGGACGACCGAGACGACGCACCGCGATGGTCAGCAGGGCGGGCTGCCGCTGACCACCGAGCAGAGTCTCGCCATCTACGACATCCTGTGCCGCTTCACCGGCGGCTCGCGCGCCATCCGCCAGGCGGAATTCTTCGTCTACCGCCCTACCGACCGCGCCGCGCTGGACGGCGCGCTGGAACGCTGGCGATCCGGCGCGCCTATCGAACCCACCACCTGGATTCGCGCCTCAGCCAAAGATGTGGCGCTGATCCGTTCGCTCGGCGTGCGCGAGACGGGGATGCTGGCATCGGCTTCCGACTATCACACCTTCCACAAGTTCAAGCCGGGCGGGCGCAATCAGGCTGCCGAGACCTACCTCGAAGCCGTCCGGCTGACGCTGGAGGCGGGAATCCGTCCGCGCCTGCACCTGGAAGACGCCACCCGCGCCCCGCTCGATTTCATGCTGCCCTTCGTCGAAGCGGTGATGCAGATCGCCCTGCCCTACGGCGAAGCGCAGCGTCCAAAGTTCCGCATCTGCGACACGATGGGCTTGGGGCTGCCCTATGACGACGTGGCACTGCCGCGCAGTGTCCCTCGTATGGTCCGGGCGATCCGCGCGCTCGGCGTCGCACCCGAAGACCTCGAATTTCACCCGCATAACGACACCGCGCTGGTGGTCGCCAACTGCCTGGCGGCGGTGCGGGCGGGCTGCGCAGTGATCAACGGCACGATGCTCGGCAAGGGCGAACGCACCGGCAATGCGCCCTTAGAGGCTGTGCTGCTGCACCTGATCGGCATGGGCTACTTCGAGGCAGAATCGCCGGATTTCCGTGCGCTCAACGACCTGGTCGAACTCTACGCGGCGATGAACGAGCCGATTCCACCGAAGTATCCCCTGTATGGACGTGACGCGCACCGCACTCGCGCCGGGGTCCACGCCGACGGCTTGAACAAGTTCTGGTGGATGTACGCCCCGTTCGACGTGCCTCGGCTGCTGGGACGCCCGCTGGAAGTTTCGCTGACCAAAGACTCGGGCGTCGCCGGGCTGATCTTCGTCATTCGCCAGCACACCGGTCTCGACCTGGCGAAGGATGATCCTGCCGTGCAGTCGGTGCATGACTGGATGCTTGCCGAATTCGACGGCGGGCGGATCACGAGCATCGAGTGGGAAGAGATCGCGCCGCGCCTGCAGGCGCATCATCAGCCCGCCGGCTGAACGTTAATTGGTGATGGGGCACTGCGGATGGGAGCATCTCATGAAAGGCGGTTCCGCTCGGCATGACCATCCGCACACTGCCCTGCCCGTCGTTCAGCATCCACGACCACACCCCGCTGCTGTTCTCCACCGCCTGGATGCCGCCGATGTCGTGGACGTACCGGGTGGTACTCGCTCCCGTCGTCGCGGCGATCACCTGCGCCAGCCCCGGCTGCACATCGAACAGGTATTTCGTGATGACGCCGCTCACCGTCTGCGCGATGCGCCGTCCCTCGCCGTCATAGGCGTAGCTGTGCCCGCCCATACTCAGCAGCCGGTTGGCGCGGTCCCAGGTGTAGGCGTTGGATCCGTCGTCAACCAGGTTGCCGTTCGGGTCGTAGCTGAACCCGCTGCTGGCGATCTGGTTGGCGGTCGATGAGGTTCTCAGCAAACTGCATGACGCTGACCAAGGCATGTCGCCAGGGAGGATAGGCAGGCTGACCGTCAGCCGGATACAGGTCAGCGAACTGGTCGTCGGCGAAGAACGAGCCGAGGACATCGCGCATCTGCATGTAGACCTTGCCTTTGCGAAAGGCGGAACGGGCAACCTCGGTTGTCAGTTCCGGGATGGGTGGAATTGGACGGTTTTGCAGGGACATCAGGCACTATCTTTCTCTT
The DNA here is from genome assembly GCA_016789005.1 of Anaerolineae bacterium. Classification (GTDB taxonomy): domain Bacteria; phylum Chloroflexota; class Anaerolineae; order Aggregatilineales; family Phototrophicaceae; genus Flexifilum. Next base: position 708 of record JAEURA010000107.1, on the reverse strand, counting down.
GTGGGATGAGTTTGTGCCTGATTCTACCTTTAGGTTCTCGAACGGGGTCAGTCTAAATCTGTTAGCAAGTTATCATCTTTACTCGCCTCATTGGATGGATAAACGTCCACGCCCAAAGTAGCTCCAAGGTTAGCGATACGCCTGAGCAGATTAGGGGGAAGTTGAAACCCACTTTGCGAAAAGAGCGAACAGGAAAAATCCACGCTATTCTTTTCGCTCAACTCAAGAATTTGTTTTTGTTTTGGCTCTAGGATAGATAAGAGGTTTTCCAAGTGCATGGTAAATGGCTCTTCACTTAGTAGTTTGGAATGTAGCGCCCACATTCCGTGTTTATAGGGATTATACCTGGGATTATCGCGCGGATAGTCGCCTACTAAGTGAGTGTGGTCTGGAGTTAGACCCAAGACTTGACTTACCTTGCTAGGGTCGAGGCTTGGAGCAAATATCCTAAAACCCACCTTGGTTCTTGGCTTATTCAACATATTCACCGTGTCCAACTGGAGTCACCTTTTCTAACTGCATAGATGATGTATAGTCCAACTTGTTTCCGTGACAACGGTCAGGCATTTGCTGCCTGACCGTTGATTGTCGTTGTCAGCATCCTTCACGAATGTTGCCGATATGCTCACCTTGATAATAAATAACGCCTGATGTGAAATGAAGTTGGCAAAAAGGAGAACGTCTAGCAAGATCGAAGTACCGCTACAT
>JAEURA010000097.1 GCA_016789005.1 Anaerolineae bacterium | reverse complement strand
ACTTATCCGCGCTGCACCAGGATGTGATTGCCCTTCTGCTGGTCGGGGCTGCGGCGACCAGTGAAACCGTTGCCGGTGTTTTCGCCAAGTGCGAGATCAGCGCGTATTTGGGACAGCCGGAAAAACTCGATAGATTCATTCGCCAGCGTTACATATGGGTGAGTCGAATCACGGGCGGAGCGCAGTCGAACAGCCTTGGACAGATGGCACAGCAGTTTGTACGCGCATACCTTCAGGAAAATCTTGGAATCTCAGGGGTTGAGTACGGTTCTAACGCGCACATACCCGGCATCCGGCATACAGAGGACGATGATCGCCGGGAAACCACCTTTGATCTGGTGGTCACAAAAGACGGGAAGTATGTGGCGGTAGAGATAAGTTTTCAGGTGACAACCAATAGTGTGATCGAGCGCAAATCCGGTCAAGCGCGAGCAAGATATCAGCAGATTCATGATGCAGGTCACAAGATCGCCTACGTTCTGGATGGCGCAGGAAACTTCCAACGGGAAAGCGCCCTGCGCACCATTTGCACGTTTAGTGACTGCACGGTCGCGTTCTCTCAGGCTGAACTTGCAGTCCTGTGCCGGTTCATTCAAGACTCTTTCGACAACGGATAGAGGCAACCAGATGGTTCACCTTTCCGAGGAATGCCGACGTCTGGATATCAAAACAGCCTGCCCTGGGAGCCAACAGGAGCTATTAGAAAGTATCGCCAACTTCGACGATGCATTTCTCGTCCGTCTGCCCACACCCCATCTAGCCGAAATGTCGACTCCCCTGGAAGGAGTCGGAGCGATGTTTGCGTCAATCGCCGATCAACTCGGAGATCGGGCAACGCTGATCGTTTTCGGTGAAACCGTCGATCTGGTTCACGTTCATCAGGCAATAGGTTCATGCCTCCGGTTTCACCTATGGATCGCCGTAAAACGAGAACCTCTTGTCGATTCTGAACTGGCTACCGGCATGAAGCATCAGCACGTAGGCGCGCTGGTCTACACGAAATACGATGGACAGCTTCATCACACCAAGACACGTCTTGAGTATTCATACTGTCCGGCATGTCAAAAGACGACCAAAGACTACGGCGGCAAGAAACACACTTATCATCCATATGGCACACTCATATCCGATGTCTGGCGAGACATTTCGGTAAACCCAGAAGGGGACATATCGCCGGTTCTGGAGCGCTTTGCGGATTTGTTCGGCGTAGAGCAGTACCGTGAACTCCGCGTATGTGACCTGCGGCAAGTGCTGCCCAGCCGAAGAGGCGTTTCCAAACCGATTGGTCACAACGCGCCAGCCGCCCCGTACCTTGAAAGCCGCCTGCTCAATGGAGATGTGCTTTCAGAACTCAGGACACTTCCAGATAATTCGATTGATTTCGCGTTTGTGGACCCTCCCTATAACTTGAAAAAGCAGTATCTGGGATATGCCGATGATTTGAAGATTGCCGACTACTTCACATGGTGCGATGCGTGGATCAGTGAAGTGGCGCGTGTGCTTCGCCCAGGGGCGACATTCGCCCTGCTAAACATACCCCTCTGGGCAGTGCGTCATTTTTTGCACATGGAGACCATCCTTACCTATCAGAACTGGATTGTGTGGGATGCGCTCTCGTTTCCCGTACGGATGATTATGCCTGCCCACTACGCAATTTTGTGTTTCAGCAAGGGGGACCCGCGACCACTTCCAGGGCTGAAACGTTCATTCACAGAAAACAACCTGTTTCATGATCCCAGCGCTTTTCGTCCACTTGCCCCGCTTGGTGAAGGGTACTGTTTGCGATCCCAATGCGTGGCGAAGCGCGCCAAACTCGGGATCAATGATCGCGGCATACTTTCCGACATATGGTGGGATGTCCATCGATTGAAACATAATTCCCGCCGTGTTGATCACCCGTGCCAGCTGCCGCCGCAGTTGATGCACCGGCTCATCTCGCTTTTCACTGAACCTGGCGAGATCGTGCTCGATTGTTTCAACGGCGCAGGCACGACAACGCTCTCGGCGCATCAGATGCAAAGGCGGTACATCGGAATAGAGCGAGAGGAGCGGTATCACCTGATGGCGATGGAACGCCATGCAGAAATCGCGGATGGCATCGACCCCTTCAGAAAAGCGGATCGTGTGCTGACGACGAAGAACAGCCCGGTCGCCCGACTCAAAAAGCAAAAATACAAGATCTCAAAGAAAACGCTTCAGCTTGAGGTGCGCCGTGTCGCGCAGATGATCGGTCATCTTCCAACGCGCAAGGAGATGATCGAACATGGCGAGTATCCCATTCACTACTATGACGACTACTTCACGAGTTGGGGAGAAGTCTGTGCGGCGGCTCGAACAAGCGGTATGAGAGAAACACGGGAAGAGCCAGAGTATCCCGAAGGAACGTACTCGCAGAAACGGTTGTTCTGAGAGGAGAGCGCTGCACATCAGCGTGGCGCTCTCCTCTGTGACCTATTGCTATCGTTGTCGAGGTTTGTTCAGCGCTTGCGTCCGCCCTAGCGCCGCCGGCGTCCCCGGCGATCTTCCCGCTCCATCTCCTCGATCAGGCTGTCGGTGAACTCACCGTCTTCGGTCAGGCGCACGCGCTCCGCCGTCGTTGGCGCGTCCAGCAGCGCCTCGGCGGAACGCTTCGGTTTGGCGTATTCCCGCTCCAGCAGGCGCGATTCCTCGCGGGCGATCTCGCGCTGCACGGCGCGCTCGTGACTGCCGGCGAAGAACGCCTCGAAGCCGTTGATCACCAGCCCGATGCCCCAACCGGCAGTGACCAGCAGGGGCCAGGGGAACGGCATGTTCTGCATGAAGTCGAATACCTCCTGCGGCAGGGGGATGCCATCGCCGTTTGACTGGAAGAAGATGAACCACAGCATCAGGTTGATCATCACGTAGACGCCGGCGTGCTGGAAGAATTCCGACACCTTCTTATAGGGTGCTTCAACCCGCTTGCGCAGCGCCTTGATCGCCTTCTTGTCGGCGGCGGCGCTCCAGTTGTCGCCGTAGGTGCGAATCAGCTCGCGCTCCACCGCCTCGGCGCGCCGGCGCAGCCGCCTGCCGGTGTCGTAGAAGGTCTCGACGGCGTGCGCCAGCAGACCCGACCCCCAGCCGAAGAAGACGATCAGTGGCCAGGGAAAGCTGCCGAAGCGGATGGTTTCGGCGCCGATCTCGAAGGTGAAGTCCGACGCCGCCGCCCAGATCGCCCACAGGATGACCTGCACCACCCCGAACACCACGATGTGGCTGATGAGTTCGCGGCGCTTTTTGAATTCCTCCTCGACGCGCCGGCGAATTGACGCCGAGTCGCGGCTGAGCAGAGCATCGACCGGCTGGGGATCGACGGCTTTTTCCACGCTCTCGGCGACCTCTTCGATGACGCTGCCGAAGCGCTGCCCGAGCTGCCCCCAGTTGATGTCGCCCAGGTCGAGGGTGGCTTCGACCTTGCGTTTTGGTCGTTCGCGACCGGGCGGCTGCGGCGGCGTGGGCGGCTGAAGAATCTGCTGAGGGCCCGTCCCCTGCCGCTGCGACAGCTGACGCGCCTGGTCGGCGGGCAGCGGGGTGGTCGGAGCCTCATCGCTCAGCCCATCCGGAGAGTCGCTGGGGCGCCGGCGCGCCCCCGCCTCCGAGGCGACAGCGCGGCGGTTCGGGTTGAGCGACGCGAGGTTCGAAGCGGCGAGCGCTTCCAGGAAGGCGGCGATCATCGCCGTCGCCGTGTCATAACGTTCGTCCGGGCGCTTGGCGAGCGCCTTTTCCAGCACGGTGTTGATGGCGGGCGGAAGCTCCGGATTGATCTCGCTCGGCGTCGGCAGGGCGCGGTAGATGTGATCGTGAATGATGGCGAAGGGCGTATCACTGCTGAAGGGGACCTGTCCGACGACCATCTCGTACAGCACAACGCCCAGCGAATACAGATCGGTCGCCGGCGTCAGGTCGCGCTTGCCCATCGCCTGTTCTGGCGATATGTACTGCGGCGTGCCCAGGATCACATCCTGGCTGAGCGTGCTTTCGCCTAACTGTGCGATGCGCGCCAGCCCGAAATCGGTCAGATAGGGTGTGCCCTGCGCGTCGATGATGATGTTCGACGGCTTGATGTCGCGGTGCAGGATGCCCTGGCGGTGGGCATAGTCGAGCGCGTCGGCGATGGGCGGCAGAATTTGCCGGATGGTCTCCAGCGTCGGCGGGCTGCGAAACAGAAACGACTTGAGCGTCTGCCCTTCTATGTGCTTCATCACCAGGTAGGGACGCCCGTTGATGTCGGCAAAGTCGTAGATCGGCACGATATTCGGGTGCTCAAGACGCGCCACGATCTGCGCTTCGCGCTCGAACCGTGCCAGGAAGTTCTCGTCCTGCTGGAATGCCTCGTGCAGCACCTTGATGGCGACGTGCCGGTCCAGGCGGGAGTGATAGGCTTTGTAGACGGTCGCCATGCCGCCCGACCCCATCTGGTGGCGTACCTCATAGGGTCCCAGTGTTTGTCCTTCCAGCGCTGTCATGCCCCCCCTGCCTCTCAAACGCTGCCGCGGTCTGTCTTCTGCATTATACCTGTGAACGAGCGGCTGCGACGCTAAACGTAATTCGGACGATCCCCGTCGCGCTGGCGCAGCAGCGGCGCGCGGTCTCCGCCGAAGGGCGGTGCATCGGTTTCGCTCGCCTCGGACGACTCCTCGATCTGGCTGCGGTCATCGCTTGCCGCCACTTCGATCAATTCCCCGTCGTCGCCCAGCACGAACTCTGTGTGCTTCGGTTTTTCGTTCTCCAGGTCGTCGTCCTCATCATTCTTGCGTTTGCCGGCTGCGTGCGCTTCGTCTTCGAAGGCATCGCCGCGCCCCTCTCTGCGGCGGCTGCGCCGGCTCCAGCCCATGAAGATCGGGATGAACACCACGAACCACCACCATCCTCCGAAGCTGAAGCCGCCCCGTGCGACCATCGTGCCAACGACGATGGCGATCACCATCGCGACAACCATCATCCGTACGACTTCTGCCTGACCCGGACCGGGTCCGCGCCCACGCTCACGACCCCACATGATGCAAGCACCTCAATATGGATCTCAATTGCGGAAAGAACCGTTCCATACAGTAAATACGTCGCAGGACGCGAAAATGTCGCATTTTAAGCGGGCGCGGCGGCGAAAAACCCCACTTTCTGGCGGGATGCGGGATGATGCCGCGGCTGTGATGCGACGCGCACCGACGCGATTCCCAAAAGTGGCTTTATACTGAAGCACATGAGCGATGAGAAGGATGAAGAAGGAGCCGAACAGCCGTGTCGTACTTCAACTATCCCCTGAACCTGCGTTTTAAGCTGATCGCCCTCGCGCCGCGCATCATCGTGACCGATGCTGCCGGGCAGCAGGTCGCCTATGTGCATCAGAAGTTGTGGAATCTGCGCGAAGATGTGCGCATCTACACCGACGAGAGCAAATCGCAGGAGATCTTCCGCATCAACGCCGACCGGGTGATCGATGTGCGCGCCAAATACCATTTTACCGACTCCACCACCGGTCAGCCGCTCGGCTATGTGCAGCCCAAAGCGCTGATGACGATCTGGCGGGCGACCTACCAGATTTTCGCGCCCGACGGCACGGTCACGCATCACATCCGCGAGGATGATCCCTGGGTCAAGCTGCTGGACGCCGTCTTTTCCGAACTGCCGGTCATCGGCATGTTTTCCGGCTACGTGCTGCATCCAGCGTACACGGCATATCGCGGCAGCAGCACCGAAGACCTGAGCGCGCCGGTCCTGCGCCTGAAGAAAGAGTCCGCCTTCTTTGAAGGCGCGTTCACCATCGAGCGGGCGGGCGATGTGACGCCGCAGGAAGAGATGCGTCTGCTGCTGGCAATGATGCTGATGATCCAGTTCATGCGCCGGCGCGGGTGAGCGAGCGTTCCAATGTATCCCCCCAAAGTTAGGGGTAGGCAGGCAGGCGCGGGCGAAGGCTCAAGAGGCGGTACTCTATGCATGCATAAACATCCCCTTTGAGCGTGACATCCGACACTGGCGGATGATCCTGCGATGCGCAACACTAGATGTAATGTTGCGCCAGAACAGGATGTTGGAAGGAGGGTCCTATGCTCTCCGTCGCCGCTGTCCTGGTGATGCTGTTCAGCGCTTTGCTCTCGATCAGCGTCAGATGGCTGCTGACAGCCGCCTTATGGCTGGCGGTCACCAGCGCAGGGACAGCCGCACTGCTCTACATGTTGGGCGCGCACGAGATTGCCGTGATCGAATTCAGCGTAGGCACAGGGTTGGTGCCGGTGCTGTTCGTCTTCGCGATGAGTCTCATGGGACGCGCTTCGTCCATGCCGACCCCGATCATCCCCAGAACCGCCGCCGGCGGACTCGCGCTGCTGTGCCTCGCCCTGCTGGGGCTGACGCTGCTGCCCATCAACACCGCCGGGCAGGATAAATTTCCCATCACCTTCAGTCAAATCCTCTGGCAGGACCGCAGCCTGGACATGCTGGTGCAGATCGTGCTGATCTTCGCCGGCATCATCAGCGTGCTGAACATTCTTCGCCGGACGGACACGGAACCGCCGGGGAGCCGCCATGATCATTGACATGTACGCGGCGGGCATTGCCGCCGTCTTCGGGCTGCTGGGCATCGGGCTGTACGGGCTGATGACCCTGCGCAACCTCATCAAGGTGATCCTCTCGCTTCAGATCATCGGCAAGGCGGCGGTGCTGGCGGTCGTCGTTGCCGGCAGCATCAGCGGCGAGATCGCCGTCGCGCAGAGCATGGCTGCCAGCGTGATCGTCGCCGATACGCTGGTCGCGGTCATCGGGCTGGCGCTGGCGGTACAGATGCAGCGCTGTCATGGCTCGCTCGACCTGCGCACGCTGTCGATGAAGTTTCACACCCCGCCGGAAGCGGAGAACGGAGGATGAGATGCCAGTCCACCCCGTCATCCTCGTCATCCTGCTGCCGCTGCTGGGCATGCTGGCGAATCTCTCTCTGGCGCACCGTCTGCGCGAGCCAATCCCTGGGCTGATCGCCATCACGGCGGCGGGTTCCGCCTTTTTTGCCGCACTGTGGGCGGCGGGGACGGTCGGTGCTGCGCCCGATGGCGTGGTCCACGTTCACCTGCTCGAGTGGATCGCCGTCGGCGCTTTGCAGGTCCCCTGGGCGCTGCGCGTCGATGCTTTGTCGGCGGCGATGATGGTCATGATCACCGGCGTCGGAACGCTGATCCACCTCTATGCGGTTGGCTACATGCGCGGCGACTCCCGCTATGCCCGCTTTTTCGTCTATCTGAACCTGTTCCTGGCGGCGATGCTGCTGCTGATCAGCGCCGATAACTATCTGGTGCTGTTCGTCGGTTGGGAAGGCGTCGGCGTCTGCTCGTACCTGCTGATCGGTTTCTGGTTCGATAAACCGCACGGACAGGGTGTGAAGAACAGCACAGCGGGGCGTAAAGCCTTCATCGTCAATCGCATCGGCGACGCCGGACTGCTGATCGGCTTCGGGCTGCTGTTCTGGAATTTCGACTCGCTTCAGTTCGACGCCGTCTTCGCAGGAGCATCACTCCTGCCCGCCGGCGATCCGCTCCTGGTCGCCATCACCATCGGTCTGCTGCTGGGGGCGCTGGGCAAGAGCGCGCAGATCCCCCTGTTCGTCTGGCTTCCAGAGGCGATGGCGGGACCGACGCCGGTCTCGGCGCTGATCCACGCCGCGACGATGGTCACCGCCGGCGTTTTTCTGATCCTCCGTTCCGAGGTGCTGTTCACCCTCGCGCCGGTCAGCCAGTCGCTCATCGTGGCGATCGGCGTCCTCACGGCGCTGCTGGGGGCGAGCGCCGCCGTCGCCCAGCGCGACATCAAGCGCACCCTGGCATATTCGACGATCAGCCAGCTCGGCTTCATGATGGCGGCGGTCGGCATGGGGGCGTATACCGCCGCGCTGTTCCACCTGATCACCCATGCCTGCTTCAAAGCGCTGCTCTTCCTCAGCGCCGGGTCGGTGGTGCATGCCCTGGAAGGCGCTGCTCACCACGCGGCGGATTCCCCCTCCACGCATGCCGGGCAGGGCGACGATGCGCCATTTCCGCAGGACATGCGGCAGATGGGCGGGCTGCGAAGGCGGATGCCGCTCACCTTCTGGACCTACACCATCGGCGCGCTGACTCTCGCCGGTGTCGCGCCCCTGGCGGGGTACTTCTCCAAGGACGCCATCCTGGGTTGGGCGGCGGAGCACGACCCGGCAGCATTCCTGGCGCTCGCCGCCGCTGCCGGGCTGACGGCGTTCTACGTCGGGCGGCAGTGGATCGCCGTCTTCTTCGGCGCGCCGCGCAGCACGATGGCGGCGTCGGCGGTGGAATCGCCGTCGATCATGACGCGCCCGCTGCTGCTGCTGGCGGGGCTGTGTCTCGTCGGCGGCGCGCTCAACCTGCCGGGCGGCGGCGCGCTGACCGGCTGGCTCGGCGCGGAAGAGGAATCGTTCCATTTGAGTGTCGCCATCGCATCTCTGACGCTGGCGGCAGGCGGGCTGGGGCTGGCGATCCTGATCTACGGGCGGGCGGTGCACCGTTCGGCGGATGCCGTCTGGCGCGACCCGCTGGAAACCCGCGCCGAACGCCTGATGAAGGTGATGCGTCAGGGCTGGTGGATCGACAAGCTGTACCGGCGCACCTTCATTCGCGCCTTCAAGCGAATGGGATTGGCGCTGAAAGCCGCTGAAGAGACCGAGCTGGTCTTCGACCGTCTGACTTATCTTGGCTACAACCGCCTGACCGAAGCACTCGCCGACGCCGACGAAACCCTGTTCGAGGGATTGGAGCATTCGACCACCGACTTCGTGCAGGAGCTGGCGGGCGCTTCCGAGCGCACCCAGACCGGACAGCTGAACTGGAACGTCGTCGGCATCATCGGCGGCTTGATCGTCGTCTTCGCCATCGTCGCCACGATAGGAGCGCAGCGATGAACGCCGCCGCCTGGTTGATCTCGCTGCCCCTGGCGTCGTCGCCGCTGATCTATCTGGTAGGGCGGCTGCCGCTGGAATCGCGCCGGGCGGCGCGCTGGCAGATCGCATGGGCGCTCAGCCTCGCCGTCCTGGCGGGGATGTGGGCGGTCTTCGCCGCCGCCGCGCGCGATCTGGCGGCGCTCCCGGCTGCCCCAGCAGCAGTCCCCGCCCTCACCGTCGAGGTCGGGGCGCTGAGCCTGCGCATCAATGGGCTGAGCCTGTTCACGGCGGCGCTGGTCCTGGGGATCAGCACCCTGACGGTGATCTTTTCCGGCGTCGGGGTCCTCGGCAAGGGGGGCGCGGAGAAGTACTTCGCCATGATCCTGGCGACCAGCGGCGCGATGATCGGCATGGCGTGCGCAGCAGACCTGTTCAACCTGTGGCTGTGGTTCGAGGCAATGATGATCGCCTCGCTGATGCTGGTCGCCTTCGCCTATGACCGCCCCGCCGCGCTCGACGCCGCCATCAAGTACCTGGTGCAGAACGTCGTCGGCTCGCTGCTGGCGCTGATGGGCATCGCCCTGGTGCTGGGCAGCGCCGGCAGTCTGCGCCTGGACGCCGTCCTCGATGAAGCGGCTTCGCCGGCGCTGCTGGCGGCGGGCGCGCTGTTCATCCTGGGCTTCGGCGTCAAATGCGCGCTGGTCCCGCTGCACACCTGGCTGCCCGATGTTTACACCCACGCGCCGATCGGGACCGCCGCGCTGTTCTCCGGCGCGATCACCGTCAGCGGGCTGATCGCCATGCTGCGGGCGCTGGCTCCCCTGGGCGGCGCGGCGGAGGTTTGGGGCAGTCTGCTGCTGGGCTTCGGCGGGCTGAACATCGTAGCGGGCAACCTGCTGGCGCTGCGTCAGAAAGAACTGCGGCGGCTGCTCGCCTATTCCAGCATCAGCCACATCGGTTTCATGCTGCTGGCGTTAGGCGTTGCCCTCTACAGCCACGAGACAGCGGCGGCGCAGGCGGGGTTGTTCCACCTGATCAATCACAGTGTGATGAAAGCGCTGGCGTTCCTGACCATCGGCGGCGGCTTGTACAGCCTGGGCATGGACGCCGACCGCCCGATGCCCTTCCGTCACCTGCGCGGCTTAGGGCGCAGCAGCCCGCTCGCCGCCCTGGCGCTGACCCTGGCGATCCTCAGCCTCGCTGGGCTGCCGCCGCTGGCGGGCTTCATCTCCAAATGGCAAGTCTTCGAGGCGGGCATGGCGAGCGGGAGCCAGGCGGCGGGCGCGCTGACCCTCTTCGCCGCGCTCAACACCCTGCTGTCGCTCGCCTACTATCTGCCGGTGGTGATGCTGCTCTTCGCGGATGCCCCGGCGGACAGGATCGCCATGCGTCGCCCGCTGCCCAGGCTGATGCAGATTCCGCTGCTCCTGCTGCTCGCTTTGATCCTGCTCTTCGGCATCCTGCCCGACCTGGCGCGGCTGCTGACCGACCCGGCGAGTACGGCGCTCCTGGGCGGTTTTGGCGGCATGGACACACTGACCAACCTGAACCTGAACGGAGGCAGCCTGTGGCAGATTTTCTACTGACCCCGCCGGTCGCCTTCCTGATCTACCTGGGTCTTGCTGCCGGCATCGCCTGGTTGGGGCGGCGGCTTTCGGATGGAAAACACCCGCCGACCACGCTGATGCAGTCGAGCACCTACGCCAGCGGCGAACCGGCGGAAAGCGGCGGCGCGCTGCCGAATTATCGCAGCGCCTTCACCATCGCCCTGTTCTTCGCCGTGCTGCACGTCGGAATCCTGATGCTGGGCAGCGGCGGGACGTCCCCGGCGGCGGTGGTTTATCTGATTGGGCTGACGATCACCCTGCTGGCACTGGTCATCGGCTGAGGAGGGATCATGAGCGATCTCAACCTACCTGGACGCTGGCACGACGCATTGGAGAAGGTCAAGCGCTGGTCGCGGATCAACTCTCCCTGGGCGCTGCATTTCAACAGTGGGTCGTGCAACGGCTGCGACATCGAACTGCTCGCTACGCTGACCCCGCGCTTCGACCTGGAGCGCCTGGGGGTCAAGCTGCAAGCCAGCCCCCGCCAGGCAGATATCCTGATCTGCACCGGTCCGGTGACGCGCCAGGCGCGCGAACGGCTGCTGCGCGTCTATGAACAGATGCCCTCGCCCAAGTACGTGATCGCGCTGGGAGCGTGTGCCGTCTCCGGCGGCGTCTTCCAGGACTGCTACAACGTCGTCGGGCGGGTCGATGCGGTCCTCCCGGTAGATGTCTATGTGCCGGGCTGCCCCCCGCGCCCGGAAGCTATCATCGATGGCATGGTCAAGCTGCTGGCGCAGCTTCAGGCGGGGGAGAAGGTGAAATCGGGATGATAGAGACGAGCCAGCTTCTCGAACAGGTGGTGCAGATCACGACGCCCTGGGGCAAATCCTTCACCGCGCCAGAGCCGAACCGGCTGGATGTCGTCATCGAAGCGATTGATCTGCCGGCGGCGGCGGCGGCGCTGAGCGCGGCGCGCTGGGGCTATCTGGCGGCGATCACCGGGCTGGATCGCGGTGCGGAGGACGGGCGCATCGAGGCGCTCTATCACTTCTGCGCCGGGGCGGCGGTGGCGGCGCTGCGCGTCACGACCCTGCGCACCGAGGCGAGCCTGCCGAGCATCTGCGCGGCGTTTCCTTCCGCCAGCATCTTTGAACGCGAGCTGAGCGAAATGCTGGGCGTGACCTTCGTCGGCACGCCCGACGTGACGCCGCTGTTCCTGCCGGAGGACTGGGCGCCGGATGCTTATCCGCTGCGCAAGGACATCGATCTGTCGCAGCCGACCACCGTCCCGGTGCGCCCGCCGCCGACGAACGGCGAGAACGGCAGGCATTTCATCGTCCCCATCGGTCCGCAGCACCCGGCGCTGAAGGAACCGGGACATTTCGAGTTTTCCGTCGCCGGCGAGACGGTGATCGGCGCGACGGTGCGCCTGGGTTACGCGCATCGCGGCATCGAAAAGGCGGTGGAACAGCGCAACTGGGTGCAGGACCTGTACCTGCTGGAGCGCATCTGCGGCATCTGTTCGCACATCCACGCCACCGCCTACTGTCTGGGGGTGGAGAAGCTCGCCGAAGTCACCGTGCCGCCGCGCGCCGAGACGATCCGCACGCTGTTCGCCGAGCTGGAGCGCC
>JAEURA010000051.1 GCA_016789005.1 Anaerolineae bacterium | reverse complement strand
TCACCTATGCCTCTCTGTTCGCTGATTTCTTCCAGTGGTTGCGCCTTGACCTCGCCTATGCTCCCCGCCGAGCCAAGCGCCGTAAAACTCCTTTAGCCTTCCAATTTTGGTGTGTTTTTGAGGACTCCTATGCTTAACTTGCTGCATATGGGACAACGCCCGCGTTGTCCGCCCGTATCCCCAATAATCTGAAATGCACCCCCGCCTCAGACGTACAGCATCTACCCCGTCAGCCCGCCGACCGCGACCGCAGGCGGCGTGATCGCCCGCTCAATGGCGATATCGCCGCCCGCCGCGCCGTCCTCCACCGTGATCGCCGCCGTCACCGTCACCGCATCGAAGAAGCACAGCGTCTCGTCCACCGCCTCGCAGTAGTAGGTGTTGATCGTCCCTTCCAGCGAAGCCGCGCCCGGGTTCAGCGTCACCGGCAGGCGGAACTCCGTCTCGCGGAAGGAGACGCTGCTCGCCTCCAGTGTCACCGCCGCGCCGTCGGCGCTGAACGTCACCCCCGACGGCGCATCAGGGTTGATCTTGTAGCCTTCCGGCAGGACGATGCGCACGACGATCTCGCCCTCGCCCGGCGCAAGGGTCAGCGATCCCAGCGCGAGCGTCTCGCCCGCCGCCGCGTTGCCGCCGACGACGGTCACCCGCTCGGCGATTTGCAACCGCTCCGGGTTGGAGAAGCTCAGCGTGCTAACCGCGCCGGTCGCCAGATCGATCACCCGGATGGCGTGGTTGTTGGTGTCCGCCACGTACAGCCTGCCGTCGGCGTAGGAGAGACCGCCCGGCTCGTCGAATGCTGCTTCCAAGCCGACGCCGTCGCGGAAGCCGCCCGTCCCGCCCGACCCGAAGACGCTGGTGACAGTGTTGGTCGCCGGGTCGAGCGCCTTGATGCGGCTGTTATAGGTATCGGCGATGTAGACCGGTCCGGTCACGCCGCCGGTCACGCCGAGCGGATGCTGCAAGCGCGAGACTCCCGGCGTCCCGTCGATGTCGCCGAAATCGAAGAGGTTATTGTCGGTCGTCCCGGCGACCGTCTCGACACGATCCGCCGGGATATCCGCGACCCGCACAGTGCTACTCTCGCTGTCGGCGAAATACAGCAGCCCGTCACGGTAGAACAGCCCGCTCGGCTGCGCCAGCTGGCTCAATTCCAGTGTGGCGTTGAGCGCCGCCTCGCGTCCGCTGCCCACCACCGGACCAACCGTATTGTCGGGGTAGAGCGCCCACAGCTGGTGGGGACCCGCCATCGCGACGTACAGCAGGTCACCTTCGCCGAAGGTCACGTCCCACGGGCTGGAAAGGTCGGTGTCCAGCCCCGGCGAGCGCGCGCCAATCTCCAGCCGTCCATAACCCTGCCTGCCGGTCCCGGCGAGCGTCGCTACCGTTTCGGCAGCGAGATCGACGACGCGAATCGCGTGATTCTCGGTATCGGCGACGTACAGCAGGTCGCCGCGCAGCGCCATCCCCTGCAGCTTGTTGAACGCAGCCTCGCCATAGCCGCCATCGCTGAAGCCGCGTTCGCCGCTGCCGATTACCGCTAGCACCTCGGCGGTCGTCAGATCGGCGACGATGATGCGGTGGTGGTTGGTATCGGCGACGAACAGCCGGTTAGAAGCGGTGTCCGCCAGCACCTTGCCGGGAAACGCCAGCAGCCCCGGCGGCGTGTCCGCGCCTTCCAGCGCCAGCGCCAGGGGTTCGTGGCTGAGTTCGCCCTGGTCTTCCCAGAAGGCGACCATACCGCTCAGCAGCTCGTCGAACGCTTCGAAGGGAATCTCGCCCGACTGCGCCGCCAGAAAGTTGCCGCGCGGGTCGATGACCATGAAGGTGGGCCAGGCGCGCGCCCCGTACTGCTGCCAGACGATGAAGTCGCTGTCGTTGATGACCGGATGATGCAGCTCGTAGCGCTGCACAATCTGACGGATGTTGTCGGTCTCACCCTCGTTCTCGAATTTGGCGCTGTGGATGCCGATCACCACCAGGGCGTCGCCATATTTCTCTTCCAGGGCGCGCAGCGTCGGAATCATGTGGATGCAGTTGATGCAGCCGTAGGTCCAGAAGTCAAGGAGGACGATCTTGCCACGCAGCGCCTCAAGGGTGAGCGGTTCGGCGACGTTCAGCCAGTCCAATCCGGCGGGAAACTCCGGCGCGGGCAGGTCGGCTCTGCCGGCATATGGGCTGTTCAGCGGTTCATCCTGCGCGGAAGCCGGCAGCGCCAGCACGCAGAAGACCGCCAGCAAAACGAACAGGAATCTGGTCATATCATGGTCCCCACTGCGAGTAGTATCATCTTAGGGTACTGCTTTCACCTTGCGCGATTCTTAAACGCGGATAAGCGTTCTTACAGGGACAACACCTCGCATGCTGGGATTCTTCACACAGGGCGTGTCGCTGGGATTCACCGCCGGGACCTCGCCCGGTCCGCTGCAAACCTTCCTCATCCAGTCCACGCTGGCGCACGGCTGGCGGCGGGCGCTGATCTGCATCCTGTCGCCGCTCATCTCGGACATTCCGTTCATCCTGCTGACCGTCTTCATCCTCAACCAGTTCCCGCCAGAAGTGATCCGCATCGTGCAGATCATCGGCGGCGTCTTCATGCTCTATCTGGCGTGGCTGACGATCAAAGGGCTGCGCGCCGGGGCGACCATCGGCGGGAACGCCGACGGCGAAATCGGCGGCAGTGTGAGCCTGATGACCCTGCTGGGACGCACCGTGCTGATCAACTGGACGAGTCCCGGACCGTACATCTTCTGGGGCACGGTCAACGGACCGCTGCTGAGCGAGGCGCTGCGCCTTTCGCTGTGGCACGGCGTCGTCTTCATGGCAGGATTCTACGGGGCATTTCTCATCCTGCTGGCGGGCTGGGTCGTGATCTTCGACCGCCTGCGCCATATCGACCCGCGAGTCACCACCGGGCTGCTCTGGCTGACGGTGCTGGTGCTGATCGGGCTGGGGTTGTCGCTGCTGGCGCGCGGCGTGGGGCTGATCGCCTGACGCAGACCGCCGGGGGCGAGGCGATCCGTCCCCGGAAGCAGGCGGCAATTGTTGGATACACCATAAAGATCAGGGGTCTCGAAGGGGATTTTCAGGCGGGTGACCCGCCGGGTCACCCCTGCGATCTAGCGCGTGTCGGGACGAGACCCTGCTTTAGCGCGTGGTGATCCGCTGCGCCAGCGCCGCCATGTCCTCGACGGTCGCCGGGGAGCCGCTTTCCAGCCACCAGCCGATCATGCCGATCAGCGCCCCCATCAGCGCCCCAGAAGGCGCATCATTCGGCGTGGTCGCCGTCGGCATCCGGGCGTCAAGCCGCTCGAAGAAACGCCGGGCGACCGCCGCCGCGCTCTGCCCGGTGAACAGGTCGCGATACAGAGTCCGGCGCGCCGCCAGATGCGCGAACAGGATGCGCCACGCTTCCGGTTCGCTTTCTGCCGCTGCGATCTGCGCGAACAGCCCGTCGAAGACATTTTCCAGCGCCGCCATCAGCAGCGCCTCCTTGTCCTGGTAATGGAGATAGAAGGTCGCCCGGCGCAGTTCGGCGCGCTCGGCGATATCCGCCACGCTGACAGCGTCGTAGCCCCGCTCGGCGATCAGGTCCAGCAGCGCCCGATGCAGCATGCGCCGGGTGCGAATCACGCGGCGATCCGGTTTCTTCTCGTCTGTCATGGGATTGTGCTGAGGGACTCAGGACGCCGGGCGCACGCGGACCATCTCGGCGAGATTGTGTCCGATGATGCGGTAGCCTTCGCGGCTGCCCTCCAGTTTCAACTGGAGCGGTCCATGAAAGGGCGCGGCATGGTGCACTTCCAGGATCGTGCCGGGGGTCAGTTCCAGCGCCTTCAGGTATTCCAGCCGGTCGGCTTCGCGGGTACGGACGCGGGAGAGGATCAGCGGGGTGTGCTGCGGCGCATCGACCAGCAGCAGGTCCTCCGGCGCGGCGATGACGCCATCTTTACTGGGAATCGGTTCGCCATGCGGGCAGTGCGTCGGATTCCCCGCCATCGCCGCCATACGGTCGATCAGCGGATCGGTCGCCGCCGGAGCCATGCGGTCGGCTTCTTCATGCACCTGATGCCAGCCGAAACCCATGACGCTGACCAGGAAAGATTCGATGATGCGGTGGCGGCGAAGCTGGATGAGGGCGGTCTGCTGTCCCGCCGGAGTCAGGCGGATGCCCTTGTACGGCTCGTGATCGACCAGCCCGAGGTCGCGCAGCCTGCCGATCATGCGGTTGACGGCGGGCGCGCTGACGATCTTGGAATCGGCGACGGCGGAAGTGCTGATATACCCTCCCGGTTCGCCTTCACGGTCACACAGGCGGTACACCTGCACCAGATAGTCGCGCATCTTGGGGGTGAGGTCGCCGCCGCGCGTCGCCGCCGCGCCCAGCGCGTCGTCGTGCGGGAGGGACTTACCAGCCATGTTCGAGCCGCACCACCAGTCGTTCCGGCATGCCGACGGTGCGCATGCGCGCCTGGACGGCTGCGATGTTGTACGGGACGCGCCGGTGCTCCCACTGGTTGGTCTCGACATCCAGGATGGCGTAGGCGGCGTCCGGGTTGGCGTCGCGCGGCTGACCGACGCTGCCGGGGTTGATGATCTGCCGGCGTCCGTTCAGCTGGCGTTTTCTGCCGTAAACCGGTTGAAGGGCGACGGTCTCGCCGTTTGCCTGATTCTTCTCGTAGATAACCGGCTGGTGAGTGTGCCCGACCAGGCAGTAGGGAGTCTCAAAATGCTCGAAATTGTCGGCGGCGATCACCGGTTCAAGGATATACTCCCAGACAGGTTCGCGCGGGCTGCCGTGCACCAGCGTGTAGCTGCCGATGACGAACTGGGTCGGCAGGGCTTCCAGATAGGCGCTGTTTTCCGGCTTCAGGGTTTCGCGCGTCCAATCGACCGCCTTGCGCGCGTCGGGGTTAAAGGTGCGAATATCCAGCCGGCTGAGCGCCGCCCAGTCGTGATTGCCGGCGAGACACAGGTGCGGCATGGAGCGCAGCAGCTCCACGCACTCGTTGGGGTCCGGTCCATAGCCCACCACGTCACCCAGACACCAGACGTATTCCCACTGGTTTTTGGCATCTTCCAGGACAGTTTCGAGGGCGGTGAGGTTGGCATGGATGTCAGAGATGATGAGAATACGCATAACCGGGTTTTCCACACAGCGCATGGGCGACAAGACTAATCCTCGTGCATCATAACATGGTTTTCGCTGGCATACGAGTCGCGCCTGATGAATTCTTATAGAGAAACTGACGCCCATCAGCGAGCGAAATGGGCGATTTTGAACGGCTGCGCCCAGGCGGGCTACACCCCACAGTCCGAGGTGATCGGCGGCGACTGGCGCGCCGACGTGCTGGCGGCGCGGGGGGGCGTGCGCGTCGCTTTCGAAGTGCAGTGGAGTCCTCAGAAGCTGCGTGAGACGCTGCTGCGGCAGGAGCGCTACGCTCGCGACGGCGTGCGCGGCTGCTGGTTCTTTCGACAGCCGCCGTCGGCGCTGAGGGCGGCGGAGGACCCGGCAGCGCGCCGCGATCTGCCGCTCTTCCACCTGTTTGCCAATGCCGATGGCTCGTTCGTGGTGCGCCTGAGCGGGCGGCTGACCCCCCTCGGCTCTTTCGTGGCGGCGCTGCTCGGCGGGCAAGTGCGCTTTTGTGAGGAGGCGGTGTCCACCGAGGCGCAGGAAGCCGCCTTCGAGTTCTACCCGCTGCGCTGCGACGCCTGTGGGCGGGTCGGGCATGTACACCGGCTGAAGCCGCCGATCCTGGCGCGCTGCGGTCACCGCGCGGCGCTCGACCAGGATTGGGCGCTCTTTGCGACGCGGGGCGAATTGCTGACGGCGGCACATCAGGCAGCGGCGAACGACCCGGCGCTGACTCTGGCGCGCTTCAGCGAAGTCGGGGGCGGGGCGTCGGCGGCATGCCCGCACTGCGGCGCGGCGTACCCGGAACGACGGATCGCGCTGGCGGGCTACGGCGAACAGCCGGTGCGCACCCTGACCGCCGAGGTCCGCCTGCGCCGCCCGCTTCGCCTGCGGTCCGCGCACTGGTGCTTTCCGGTCGAGGGCGAGCCGTGCTGTCCGCCCGGCGGGTGACGGCGGACTGTCGAGACCAGGAGGAGTTGCAGTCATTTTCGCGCGACTCGTCATGCGTTCGCTGCCGCCGTTCACCGTATTGTTGAAGCATTACGAGGTTCGTGCGCACAGGAAAGGTTGGCAATGGCAGACCAGACGGCGGAGGTCATCATCATCGGCGGCGGAATCACCGGGACCAGCGCCGCCTACCAGCTCGCGCGGCGCGGGCAGCGGGTAATCCTGCTGGAAAAGCGCTTCATCGCGGCGGGTGGGACCGGGCGCACCGGCGGCATCATCCGCCAGCACTATTCCAACGAGACGACGATCCGCATGGCGCTGCATTCGCTCAAGGTCTGGCGCGACTTCGATGCCGTCGTGGGCGGCGATGTGGGCTGGCGGCGCACCGGGGCGCTGGTGACCGTAGACCAGCGCGATCTTGAAGGGCTGAAGGCGAATATCGCGCTTCAGCGCCAGGTCGGCGTCCAGGTGGACTTCCTGGATGCAGCGGCGGTTCGCGAGGTCGCGCCTTATCTTAACGTCGAAGACATTGGCGGCGCGGCTTACGAGCCGGAGGCGGGCTGTGCCGACGGCTCGATGGCGGCGAACAGCTTTGCCGCCCGCGCGCGCGATCTGGGCGCGCGGGTGCTGCAAGGGGTGACCGTCACGGCGGTGACGACGGCGCACGGACGGATCACCGGCGTCGAGACCGATCAAGGGTCCTTCAGCGCGCCGGTCGTGGTCAACGCCGCCGGTCCCTGGGGCGCGCGGCTGGCGGCGACCGTCGGTTTCGACGTGCCGGTCGAGCCGAGCCGCCACCAGATCAGCGTGTTCCATCAGCCCGCCGGCGCGCTGCCGACCGGACACCCGGTCATCCTCGACTTCGTGCAGGGCTTCTACCTGCGCCCAGAGACGGGGGCGCTGTCGCTGGTAGGGTCCATCGAGGCATCGGAAGCGGCAAACCAGGTCGATCCAGATGGCTTCGACGAGCATGTCGATATGGACTTCAACCTGGACATGGCGAACCGCACCGAACACCGTCTGCCGCTGATGGGCGCGGCGCAGGTGGGGAAGGGCTGGGCGGGTCTCTATGACGTCTCGCTCGACTGGCATCCGATCATGGGGCGCATGCCGGGGCTGGAAGGGTTCATCTGCGTCTTCGGGTGGAGCGGCAGCGGCTTCAAGATGGGTCCCGTCGTCGGCGAGATGATCGCCGACCTGGCGACGGGCGAGCGCCGCTGTCCGATTGACCCCCACCCCTTCCGCTTCGAGCGCTTCGCCGAAGGCGACCTGGTGCGCGGGCAGTACGCCTACAGCATCATCGGGTGACCGCCAACGAGGGAACCGGCGGCAGGCGCGCCAGGGCACGCCCGCCGCCGCAAACGCCTATGCCGGCAGCAGGTGGATCGCCCCCGCGTCGAAGTCGAGACCGACGGACCCGCCTTCCGGGTGGACCGTGCTGACGCGCGGGTCCTGCTGCACCACCACCAGCGAATGCCCACCGATGCTGACGATGTACTCGACTTCAGAGCCGAGGTACATCGTCTGTTCGACGCGCGCCTGGCGCAGAGCGGCATCCTGCCGGAGGATGAGCGCCTCCGGTCGCAGCATCGCCGTCACCGTGCCGCCGGGGTGGGCAAAACGAATGGGAACCGTCACGGTCTTGCCGAACAGTTCGACCTGCGCCTGACCGTCGGTGAGCAGCTTGCAGGTGACGCCATCGACGAAGTTGGCGCGTCCGATGAAGTCGGCGACGAAGCGCGAGGCGGGGAAGCGGTAGATCTCCTGCGGCGTGCCCATCTGCTCGATCTTCCCCTTGTTCATCACCACGATGCGGTCGGAAAGCGCCATCGCCTCAACCTGATCGTGCGTGACGTAGATGCTGGTGATACCCAGGCGGCGCTGCAGGCGGTGAATCTCGCTGCGCATCTGCACCCTCAACTTGGCATCAAGGTTAGAGAGCGGTTCGTCGAACAGCAGGATGCGCGGCTCCATGACCAGCGAACGCGCCAGCGCCACGCGCTGCTGCTGCCCGCCGGAAAGCTGATGCGGACGCCGGTTGTCCAGCCCTTCCAGCCCGATCAGCTTCAGCGCCTCGCGCACCTTGTCCTGAATCTGCTGGCGCGACATCCGGCGCGATTCCAGCCCATAAGCAACGTTGGCGAAGACGCTCATGTGCGGAAACAGGGCGTAGTTCTGGAAGACCAGCGCCATGTCGCGCTTGTTGGGCGGCTGCGCGCTGATGTCCTGCCCGTCCATCAGGATGCGCCCCGAAGTCGGCGTCTCGAAGCCGGCGATCAGGCGGAGGGTGGTCGTCTTGCCGCAGCCGGAGGGACCCAACAGGGTCAGGAATTCGCCGGCATAAATGTCCAGATCGAGCGTATCCACCGCCTGCACAAAGCCGCTGCCGCCGCGATCCCGGAAAGATTTGACGATCTGCTCCAGCTTCAGTCTGATCTCCTGCGGCGCAGCCACTATAAGCCTCCTTCCAGACGGCGTTCCGCGCCCGTGCGCGTGCCGACGACGAAATACAGGACCGAGATGGCGACCAGCACGATGATGATCAGGATGACGCAGTAGGCGAAAGCGTTGCCGTAACGCCCATTTTCGACCTCATTGAGGATCTGCTGCGTCATGATCTTGGTCTGCGGCGTGGTCAGGAAGACAATTGCCGAGATGGTGGTCATGGAACGGGCGAAGGCGTAGATCAGCCCCGCCAGGAACGCCGGGCGGATCAGCGGCAGGGTGATGCGCCGGAAGGTGCGGGCGCTGTCTGCCCCCAGGCTGAACGACGCCTCTTCGATAGAGGGGTCGATCTGCGAGAGCGCCGCCGTGCCCGTGCGCAGCGCTGCCGGTGCGCTGCGGATGATGTAGACCAGGATGATCGCCAGCGCGCCGCCGAAAACCCCCTGACCGCCGGTCAGTTTGGGGATCAGCGTCACGCCGCCGACGACGAGCGGCGCGTTGAACATGAGGATGTAGCCGATGCCGATGATCGTCCCCGGCACGGCAATGCCGAGCATCGTCCCGAAATCCAGCAGGTTGCGCCCCAGGAATTCCTTGCGCACCACCAGATAGGCGATAATCATGCCGATCAAGCCGGCGATGGGCGTCGC
>JAEURA010000050.1 GCA_016789005.1 Anaerolineae bacterium | reverse complement strand
TCACCTATGCCTCTCTGTTCGCTGATTTCTTCCAGTGGTTGCGCCTTGACCTCGCCTATGCTCCCCGCCGAGCCAAGCGCCGTAAAACTCCTTTAGCCTTCCAATTTTGGTGTGTTTTTGAGGACTCCTATGCTTAACTTGTGCATATGGGATGGCATTCTCGCCGTCCGCCGAAATCATACGGATTTGAATTCGTTTATCCGTAAGAGGCTGTCTGCAAACTGCTCACCTCACCCCGTTTCGCTGCGCTCAACCGCCCCTCTCCAATTGGAGAGGGGCAGGGGGTGAGGTTGTGTGAAAACCGGCTTTGCAGACACGCTCTAGGACGAGATGTGTCCCTTAATTTTGTATTGATTTTGCATGAGCTTGCACATATGTATTGCAATTTCGTTTAGATTGGGTATCCTTGAGAGAAGAGCGCGATCACATACCAACTAATGGTAAGAGGTAGATTGCATGACCGATTCGATGAACGATGCTGCTCCCGAAAATGCCCTCGTTTTGGTCGTGGACGACGAGAAGGCGATCCGGTATTCGGTGTCGCGGACCCTACAGAAAGCCGGCTACGAAGTCATCGAGGCGAGCAGCGGTGAAGAGGCGCTGACTCTCCTGGCAGAGCACCCCGCTGATGTCGTGCTGACCGACATCCGCATGCCTGAAGGGCTGGACGGTGTCGAGCTGCTGCGCCGCATCAAAGCGGTTGATACCGATATCGTGGTCATCCTGATGACGGCGTACCCCCATCTGAGCAGCGCGGTCGAGGCGCTGCGCCTGGGAGCGCACGACTATCTGATCAAGCCCAGTTCCGGGCAGGACATCCGCATGAGCGTCGCGCGCGGGGTAGAACGGGCGCGTAACCTTCGCCGCCGTCGTGAGCTGCTCGATGTCATTCGCAACAACCTCGCTGAACTCAGCAAGTCGGCGGATGACAAGATGAACGGCGGCATCGTCGTCTCCAGCGAGGCACTGAGCAGATCGCGCGATCTCGCCGTCGATCTTTCGCCGGAAGGCGTTATGACCCTGGGACCCCTGACCATCTTCCTGGGGCGCTATAAGATTTCTATCGATGGTCAGTCGATTGAACTGACGCCGACCGAGTTCGACCTGCTGCTGTATCTGGCGGCGCATCGCGGGCGGGTGGTCTCGTGTCACGAGCTGGTCCGCGAAGTGCGCGGCTACGGCGTCGACGAGGCGGAGGCGCGCGAGGTCATCCGCCCGCATGTCAGCAACCTGCGGCGCAAACTCAAGGAATGCGGCGACTACGAAGACCTGATCATCAACGTGCGCGGCATCGGCTATCGATTGAACACCCCCGCCGAATGAGTCGACTGTTCCGTCTGTGGACTATGGTTTGTGCGCTGCTGCTCACAGGCTGGCAGGCGCGCGCCCAGGGCGAGTTGTCGAGCCTGGACCCGCGAGTCTCGGCGCATCTCGCCGCCATGACCCTGGAGCAGAAGGTGGCGCAGATGTTCATGGTCACACTGCACGGGGAAGTCCTGACAGAAGTCGGGGCGGCGCATCTGCGCACGTGGCAGCCCGGCGGGGTGGTCCTGTTCAGCGCTAACGCCGGCAGCCCGCCGGCAGTGACCCGGCTGACTCAGGCATTTCAGCGGACCATCACCGACGCTGCCGGCGTGCCGCTGCTGATCAGCATCGACCAGGAGGGTGGGGTAGTCACCCGGCTGACCGACGGTTTCACGTTCCTGCCGACGCCGCTCCTGCTGACGGCTGCCGGGACTGAGGCGACACGCGCCACCGCTGCGGCGCTCGCCCACGAGCTGGACGCCGTCGGCATCAACATGAACCTCGCCCCGGTCGCCGACCTGGAGACGTATCGCGACAACCCGATCATCGCCCGCCGTGCCTTTGGCAGCGATCCCGCCCTGGTGGGCGAGACGCTGCGCGCCTACGTCGAGGCGCTGCAAGCCGGCGGCGTGCTGGCGACCGCCAAGCATTTCCCCGGACACGGCGAGACGCGCCAGGACAGCCACGCGCAGCTGCCGGTCGTCGATCTGCCTCGTGAACGGTTGGAAGCGGTCGAGCTGGTCCCGTTTCAGAACGCCATCGCCGCCGATGTCGCCGCCGTTATGGTTTCCCACATCTGGTTTCCCGCGCTTGATCCGGTGCGCCGTCCCGCTTCGCTGTCGCCGGTGATTATCACCGATCTGCTGCGCGGTCAGATGGGCTTTGATGGGCTGGTCATGACCGATGCGCTGGACATGAACGCCGTCGATCTGGAATACAACTACTACGACGCGGTGGTGATGGCGGTGCAGGCGGGCGCGGACCTGCTGGCGACTGGACCGAGCACCGGGCTGCCGGTCGCCGAGGCGGCAATGCAGCGGGTGATCGCTGAAGTGCGCGCGGGGAATATCGCCGAAGCGCGCATCGACGAGTCGGTGCGGCGCATCCTCGCCATCAAGGCGCGCATGGGCGTCCTTGACTGGACCCCCCGCGATCCGGCATTGGTCCCGGCAGATTTCACGCCGGAAACCACCGACCTGATCGCTGAACTCTATCAGCGCGCCGTGACCGTCGCCGCCGATTCGGGCGATCTCGTCCCTGTGCCGTCTGACAGATCGGTCGCCGTGATTTTCCTGGCGACGCGCTACCAGATTCAGCAGGAGTGCAGCCGCTACCGGTCGGATATCCACTGGGTGGGGGTCAACGACAATCCGACGCCGGAACAGATCGCCTGGGCGCAGGCGGCGGCAGAAGCGGCGGATGTCGCCATCGTCTGGACGCAGAACGCCGTCAGCAACCCGGATCAGCAGGCGCTCGTCAACGCTCTGCCGCCCGACAAGACCGTTGCCGTCGCCATCTGGTCGCCCTATGACTGGCAGACCTACCCGGAAGTCGCCGCCTACGTCGCCACCTATTCGCCGGGGCGACCGGCAGTTCCGGCGGCGTGCGCTGTGCTGTTCGGGGCGGTCGAGGCGACCGGACGCCTGCCGCTGACGCTGCGCCTCGACCTTCCGGCGGGCAGCCGCGACTCCGGCTGATGCGCCGCTGGCGCGTCCGGCGGATTCACGCTACGCTTGAGGGTAAGCACCTACCTTGCATGAAGGCTGAAACGCATGATCGACCTGCCGGGATTTCACGATTTGACCGCATGGCAGATCGAACGGCTTGAACTGCGGCGGCGGCTGTGGGCGCTGCTCGGAGACCTGCCGCCGCTCTTCACCCCGACTCCCACCTTTGACCCGGCGGCGCGGCACTCCGGCTTCACGCTGCATCACTTCAGCTTCGACAACGAAGCCGGCGCGATAGTCTACGGCTACCTGCTGATTCCTGATGATCTGCGTCAACCCGCGCCCGCCGTCCTCTATCATCACGTGCACGGGGGGAAGTACGACTGGGGCAAGGAGCAGCTGCTCACGCTCCACCCGACGCATGGCAGGGCGGATGGCGTCGAACTGGCGCAGCGCGGCTTCGTCGTGCTGGGCATCGACGCCTACTGCTTCGGCGAACGGACCAGCCAGGGACCGGCGGGCGCGCGCGAGACCGGGCGCGAGACCGAATACGCGCTCGCCAAGCAGTTCCTGTGGCAGGGAAAATCGCGGTGGGGCATGATGGTGCGCGACGACCTGCTGGCGCTGAACGTCCTGCTGGCGCGCCCGGAGGTCGATCCCGCGCGGGTAGCGGCGACCGGCATGAGCCTGGGCGGGTCGCGCACCACCTGGTTGAGCGCCCTGGATGATCGGGTCGCGCTGACCATCCCGGTATCACAGATGACCCGCTATGCCGATCTGCTGGCGGACGGCGAGCTGAACCGCCACAGCATCTACTATTACGTGCCGGGGATGCTTAAGGCAGGCATCGACATGGAGCAGATCGTCGCCCTGACCGCGCCGCGCGCCCAGGTCATCCTGAGCGGCGACAGCGATCCCTCGTCGCCGATGCGCGGCATCACCGCCATCACCCAGACGGCGGAGCAGGTCTACCACCTCTACGGGGCGGCGGATCGGCTTCAGGTGAAGATTTATCCCGGTGTCGAGCATGCCTACACCCGCGCCATGCACGATGACATGGCAGCGGTGGTGCAAACCTGGCTCGGACCCGGCGCACGATAGCGCGTTCCTGCCCACCAGGGGCACATCGTTAGCGGTGATTGCGGAGCATTCCTGGCGTGGATATTCTACTGGCGCATTGTTACTTCCTGTACGAAGACCCGCACGAGCGGCAGATCATGAAGCCGTACCCGCCGCTGGGCATCCTTCATCTCTCATCCTATCTCAAGCAAAGAGGGTTCAGCGTTGGCGTCTTCGATTCGACCTTCGCCGACCTGGACGCCTTTCGTCAGCGACTCGCCGTCGAACGCCCCCCGGTCGTCGGGCTGTATGTTAACCTGATGACCAAGTTCAACGCCCTGAAGATGATGCGCATCGCCAAAGAGCAGGGCTGCACGGTCATCCTGGGGGGACCGGAGCCGCCCAGCTATGCGGCGCAGTATCTTGAACGCGGCGCGGACATCGTCGTCAAAGGCGAAGGGGAAACGGCGCTGGCAGAACTGCTGCCGCATCTGGCGCAGCATGGCTTGAACGGACTCGAAGCGCTCGCCGGGATCGCCTACCGCGATGGGGATGGGCGGACACGCCACACGCCGCCGCGCCCGCAGATGCCCGATCTCAGCGCCAACCCCCTGCCAGACCGCGAAGCGATTGCCATCGAGACCTACATGCAGGTGTGGAAGACGCATCACGGGCAGAGTTCGGTCAGCGTGATCCAGGCGCGCGGCTGTCCCTATACCTGCACCTGGTGCAGCCACAGCGTCTACGGCAGCACCCACCGCCGCCGCACGCCGGAGGACGCCGCTGACGAGCTGCTGTGGATCAAGGAGCGCTACAATCCCGACCTGATCTGGTATGCCGACGACGTGTTCGCCATCAACCGGCGCTGGTTCTTCCAGTATGCCGAGGCGCTGAAGAAGCGCGGTGTGCGCATCCCGTTTGAGTGCATCTCGCGCGCCGACCGGCTGGACGACGCGGTCATCGAGGCGCTGGCGGAGATGGGCTGCTTCCGTCTGTGGAACGGCAGTGAGAGCGGCTCGCAGCGCATCCTGGACGCCATGCAGCGCAGGGTCGATGCCGAAGACGTGCGCGCCGTGACCAAGAAACTCAAGGCGCAGGGCATTGAGACCGGCATGTTCATCATGCTCGGCTACGAAGGCGAGGAAATCCTCGATCTGCGCGAGACGACGGCGCACCTCAAGGACGCCAACCCGGACATCTTCCTGACCACCGTCGCCTATCCGATCAAGGGGACGCCGTACTACATGCAGGTCGAAGACCGCATCGTCGCCGACCAGCCCTGGGAGGCGCGCAGCGACCGCGATCTGATCGTCGTGGGACGGCGCAGTCGGCGGTTCTACCGCTATGCCACCCGCTGGATGGTCAGCGAGGTGGCGCTCAACCGCCTGCGCCATGCCGGGGGTGGAGATCTGCCGCGCCAGGCGAAGCTGATGGCGAGCGCGCTGGCTGGGCGGGTCGGCATGGCGCTGACGCAGGGCGAGCGTGAGACCGCCGCCGGGCGGGTCAGCGTGCGGGAACCGGCGGATGCTGTCCCAGCCGTTTGACGCCCTCGCGCCCGAATACGACGCCGCTTTCACCCACAGCCCAATCGCCCGTCATCTGCGAGGGCGGGCGCAGGCGCGCCTGCTGACTTACCTTGAACCCGGCGGGGCGATCCTCGAACTCGGCTGCGGCACAGGAGAGGATGCGCGCTTCTTCGGTGAGCGTGGATTCTCAGTGACGGCGACCGACGCCAGCCCGGCGATGCTGGGGTTCGCCCGCGCCAAATGTGCCGACCTGCCGAATGTGCGGCTGGAGCGCCTCGACCTCAACGCCCCTCCCGGCGGATTGTCATCCGACCCACCCTATGCGCTGGCGTTCGCCAACTTCGGCGTCCTGAACTGCGTCGGCGATCTCGCGGCGCTGGCAGGCTGGCTGGC
This sequence comes from Anaerolineae bacterium, assembly GCA_016789005.1. Classification (GTDB taxonomy): domain Bacteria; phylum Chloroflexota; class Anaerolineae; order Aggregatilineales; family Phototrophicaceae; genus Flexifilum. Next base: position 14,317 of record JAEURA010000050.1, on the reverse strand, counting down.
GGAGCGGCTGCGCCCCGGTGGGACGGCAGCGTTCGCGGTCATGGCTCCCCTGTGTTTGTGGGAGATTGGCTGGCACGCGGCGCATGGCGAATTCGCGACAGCGTTCCGGCGGCTGCGGACGACGACCCGGTTTCAGCCCGATCCTGCCGCGCCGGCGATCCGGCTGCGCTACCCGTCGGTCGGGCAGGTGACGCGCGCCTTTGGCGGTCAGTTTCGACGCATTGAGGCGCAGCCTCTTGGCGTCTTCCTGCCGCCCAGCGACGTGTATGGCGCGGTCGAACGGCGTCCTCGCCTGCTGCGGGCGCTGCTGCGGCTCGACGACTCCGTCGGACGCGCCCCCTGGCTGGCGAACGTCGCCGACCACTACTGGATCGCCTTTCGCCGCCTCTGACGGGGGCGCAGTGCGTCAGGCGGCGGAGCGCTCCACCGTTGAAACCGCTTCGACCGTCGGCGCGTTTCTGGCTTCGACATCGCGCAGGGCGGGGTGGAAGCGGAAGATCAGCGCCGCGATCAGGTATACCGACCCATAGAGCACATAGGCGACCTGCACTCCGAGGAATTCCAGCACGTAGCCCGCCGCCAGCGCTCCCAGCGGCATGCCCACCATCACCCCGGCGCTGAGCAGGCTCATCACCCGCGCCCGCAGCTCGACGGGCACGCGCTCGAACACAAGGGTGTTCAGCAGCGGGTTGAGCGGCGCGACCAGGATGCCCGTGAGGATCGCCAGTCCGATCAGCGCCCACAGAGGAGGCGCCGCGGCGAACATGATCTGCATGACTCCCGCCATGCCGAAACCGAGCCCGAGGAGCAGCCGCCGGGACGGCTTGGTGGCGATCAGGCTGTACAGGAACGCGCCTACCAGCGCCGCCCCACCGAAGACACCGATCAGCAGCCCCAGGTTGACCGCGCCGTTTTCTACGCCGAAGACCGTTTCCGCCCAGACCGGCAGTGACACCGAAAACGCCGCCGAGTCGATCATGTTGGTGAACATGACCACCACGATGATCGCCAGGATCAGCCGGTGATGGCGCACGAAGCGAAACCCTTCTCGCAGGTCTTCCATGTAGCTGGTTTTCGGAGCACCGGCAGGGGCTTTCTGTTCGACCAGCGCCGCCGGGACGAATGCGCCGACAATCAGCGCCGAGACGAGAAAGGTCACCGCATCGACCAGCAGCACGACCGGTGCGCCCATCAGCGTCACCAGCAGCCCGGCGGCGGGCGCGCCGATCATCAGCGTCGCGCGCGAGACGGATTCGGCGTAGGCGGTCGCCTTCTCGATGGGGATGCCGGCTGCCGCCGCCAGTTCCGGCAGCATGGCGCGGCGCGCTGACCCGCCTGGGGCATCAAGAAGGTTGCTCAGGAAGACCAGCGCCAGCAGCGCCGGGAAGGACAGCCCGATGGTGAAGTGCAGGAGGGGGATGAGCAGGATCATCACGCCGCTGGCGAGATCGGCGGCGATGCTGATGCGCCGGAAGCCTGTCCGGTCGACGACTGTGCCGCCGAAGACCATGCCGATGATGATCGGGGTGACGCTGAAGAACGCCGCCACGCCGGTCTGCACGGCGCTGCCCGTCGTCAGTAGCACGAACCAGGGGATCGCTACCGCCGCCATCGAATCGCCGGTGACGCTGATGAGCGATGCTGCGTAGAGCGCCAGCAGCGGACGCCGCCTCACCGCCCCCTGAACTCCTGATGCCGCCTCGCCTGATGCGGTCATGAGCGCCCCCTCTCATCGTTTCGCAGTACAATGGCTGTCTTGTACTCCTCTATACGACTCGCTCGCTGAAAGTTGTTCAATTCTGATGATCGCCCGCCGCATCGACGCCCATACCGCCACCCTGTCGATCAGCAACGCCGGCGGCGCGATCCTGTCCTTCCTGTTGACCATGCTGATCGGGCGGGCGCTCGGCGAGAGCGGGCTGGGAGCCTACACCGTCGCGCTGGCGTGGACGTTTCCGCTCAGCCTGCTGGTTGATTTCGGGCTAAGCACGCTGCTGACCCGCGACGCGGCGGAAGACCCGGCGCTGCTGCCGGAGGCGCTTCGGCAGGCGGCGGCGCAGCGCGTCGTCGTAGGCGGCATGATCGCGATCGGTCTGATCGCCCTCGCGCCGATCCTGAGCGAAGACCAGACCATCCAGCGCGGCATCGTCCTGTCTGCGCCGATGGTTGTGCTGCTGCCCTTCTTCAGCGCCTTCTCCGCCGTCTTCCGGGCGCGCGGCGACATGCAGCCGGTGCTGTGGCTCAACCTCGGCATGCTGCTGGCGCAGGTGGTGCTGACCGCTGTGGTCTTCATGCGAGGCGGCGGCGTGCTGGCGGCGCTGGCGGTCAACACCCTGACCTCGGCGGCGCAGCTTGCCGCCGCCTGGGCGATCTGGCGCGGACGCTACCGGATGCCGGCAGGACATGCGGGGCGCGGCGCGCGGACCCTGCTGGAGACGCTGCGCGCCGGGCTGCCGTTTGCGCTGGCGGGGGTGTTCGCGGCGTTGAATCTGCGCCTGACGCTGATCCTGCTGGAAGCGCTGATCGAGGCGCAGGCTGCCGGGATGTTCGCCGCCGCCAGCCGCTTCACAGAGGCGGCAAAGCTGCTGCCCAACGCCCTGTTCGGGGCGCTCTTTCCGGCGCTGTCGGCGCTTGCCGGCAGCCCGGACGATCTCGAACAGGTCTTCGCTCGGAGCCGTCGCCGCCTGCTGGTCTACGGCGCGGCGGCTGCCGGCGGGCTGCTGGTCTTCGCCGCACCGCTCGTCGGGGCAGTTTACGGCGAGGGATTCACCGCCGCCGTCGCGCCGCTGATCGTGCTGGGCGTGGGGCTGATCCCGGCGCTGCTGCGCGGCGGGCAGACTCTTCTGCTGTTCGCGCTGCGGCGAGAAGCGGCGGTCAACCGGGTCAACGCCCTGGCGCTGGTCGTCCAGCTGATCGCTGCGCTGCTCCTTATCCCTTCGTCCGGCGTGGTGGGCGGGGCGCTGGCGCTGCTGATCGCCGATCTTGCCGCCTGGGTGATGCTCGTCAGGAGCGCCCGGCGGCGAGCGCCACACGACAGGGAGCCGGAGTCACCGTGACCCGTGAACGACGACTCGATCTCGCTGCCCAGGCAGTTCTGTTTCTCGCCGGGCTGCTGGCGCGCCTCGTTCCGCTGCTGGCGCATCCTTTCGACGGACTCTACGGTCAGGACGCCTATACTTACCATGCGATGGCGCGGGCGCTCCTGTTCGGCGCGCCCTATGACGGAGTCTACATCTGGGGTGTGGGCTATCCGGCGCTGATCGGCGCGCTGACTCTTCCCGCGTTTCTGCCGTCTGCTGCGCAGGCGGTGACGCTCCTGTTCGGCGCAGCGCTCTCCCCCTTGATGTTTACCCTGGCTCGGCTGACGGGGCTGCCGCCTGCCCCCGCCTTTGTGGCGGGGCTGCTGATTGCGGTCTGTGGACAGGCGGTCCAGTCCAGCGTCGTCGTCATGTCGGACATCCCGGCGCTGACATGGGCAATAGCCTCAGCGGCTGCGCTGCTAACCTATCGCCGGGACCGCCGCATGGTCTGGGCGGCTGCCAGCGCCGCGCTGCTGACGTTGGCGACCATCACCCGCTGGAACTATGGTGCGCTTGCCCCGTTGTGGATTGCCGCTTTGCTCGCTTTGCGCCTCCCGCCGCGACACGCCGCCGCCGCCGCTGCTGGATTGTTCTTCTTTCTGCCTCAGGCGATCTTCGCCGCCCTTCGTCCTTCGCCTACTTTCTTCAATTACGGCACGTGGGATCTCGCCCGCGCCGTTCAGAGCGCCTTCACCTCAGCCGACGGAAGTCAGACCTTTCAGCAGGTGAACGCGCTTTTCTACGCGCGTCCGCTCTATGATGTCTTCTGGATTCACGGCGGATTCGGTGTCCTGGCAGCCCTGGGACTCGTGGCGTTGATTAGGTCGAGGAAGAAGGTCGAACTGCTGGTCTTCGCCGGTTGGTTCATCATCTGCTATGGGTTTCTGTGTGGAATCCCCCAGCAGAATCCGCGTTACGCGCTCATCCTGACGCCGCCGGTGTTCATCGCCGCTGCTTACGGCTTCCACTGGACGTGGAGCCGCCTGCGCTGGCGTGGGGCACGTTATGGGCTGGCGGGCGCGGCGCTGCTCGCAATCGGTCTCTCTCTCACCGCTGCCTGGGATGGGACCGACGCCTTCATCGCGCGGCAGGACGTCGACAAAGCCATCGTGCGGGATGTGATGGACCTTCTGCCCACCGATGCGCTGGTTTACACCTTCGAGCTGACGCCAGCCCTGCGGACCTATGCCCCGTTCACTGTGCGGGAACTGTACTACGAAACGCCGGAGTCGATCAGCGAGATTGCCACCAGTCAGCCCTTGTTCCTGTTGGTGGATGTCCACAAGCTTCACACGCAGTGGGCGGGTATGCCCCTGGAACGCACCTTTGACGCAATGATTGCTGCGCAGCAAATGCGCCCAGTTCGTCGATTTGGCGTCTTTACCCTGTATCGGGGAGGGGTGGGATGAATATCGGCATTCTGCTGCCCGGCTTCAGCGGCAGCGACGACGACTGGGCGATCCCGGTGCAGTCTGAGCTGATGATCGCTCTCACGGCGATGGGACACGCCGTCCGGGTGATCGCCCTGCGCTATCCGCACCGCCATGATCGCTACCGAGCCTTTGGAGCGGATGTCGTCTCGCTCGGATACGGTCAGGCGCGCGGGATGAGGCGCTTCGCTCTGTGGCGTGCTGCGCTCGGCGCGCTTCGCCGCCTGCACGGCGAGACGCCGTTTGACGTGCTCCATGCCATGTGGGCGGACGAAACCGGCATGATCGCCGCCTGGGCGGGGCGGCGGCTCGGCGTGCCTTCGGCTGTCTCGGTGCTGGGCGGGGAGTTCGCCCGCCACGACGACATCGCCTACGGTGGACAGCGGACCCCGTTCGGGCGGTGGATCACGCGCGGGGCGCTGCGCGCTGACCGGGTGATCGTGCCATCAGACGGCATGCGCCGGCTGATCGCCGATGCGGGATTCGCCGTTGAAGATGGGCGTTTCAGGAAGGTAGTCCTTGGGGTCAATACCCTGCGGTTCACGCCGCCGCCAGCGAAACCCGATCCGCGCCGGCTGATTCACGTCGCCTCGCTGGTCCCGGTCAAAGACCAGACGACGCTGCTGCGGGCGGTCGCGCTGCTGCCCGATGTGACGCTCGACATCGTGGGGCAGGGGAGCGAAGAAGGACGGCTGAAGGCGCTGACCGGTGCGCTGGGGATCGCCGATCGTGTGGTCTTTCACGGCGCGGCGGCGTACCCCGATCTGCCGGCGTTCTACCGGCGCGCCGGGCTGTTCATCCTGACTTCGCGCCACGAGGCGAACAACATGGCGGCGCTGGAAGCGGCGGCGTGTGGGCTGCCGAGCGTCTCGACCGCCGTTGGCATGCTGCCAGAGCACGCCGACTTCGCCGAATGCGTCCCGGTCGGCGACGCGACAGGGCTGGCGGCGGCGGTGCGCCGGCTGATCAATGATCCGTCGCGCTACGATGCCATGCAGCGGGCGGCGCTGGAACGGGCGCGCGATACCTTCACCATCGAGGCGACGGCGGCGCATTCTCTGGGGGTGTATGACGAACTGAGGCGGGGATGAACGGGTCTGCCGGGATGAGTCTCGCCTCCCGGCAGACTTGCCGCTTACGGTTTGCGCACCTGAACCCTGCGCCCGGTCTTGATCTCGATCTCGCCGCGCGCGTCGCCCTGCAAATCCCAGTCGCCGGCAGCGATCACCCGGACCCAGAAGTCGCCGCGTGGGATCAGTCCCGGCGCTTTGAGCTTCTCGGCGAGGAGTTTCATGCGCTCCTGGCGAATCTGCGCCACCTTCGTCACCATGTCCTGCTCGCTGACGCCGTTTTCGCCGACCTTCGACTTCGGTTTGACGCCGAATGCCTGCTCCGCCAGCCCGATCATGTCGTGGAAGACGCCGTGGTTGATCGCCATGTCGAACAGAAGCGCCTGACCGAGCGGCGAAACGATGCCGCGCGGTGCGATGCTCAAATTCTGCACCCGGTTCCAATAGACTTCGGTGGCGACCTCATCCTGCACCTGCTGCATGATCGGGTCCGCCGCCGCGGCGATCAGCAGATCGCGCAGGCGGGTGTCGCCGCGCAGTGCCGCATCGCGGGCGAGGATGCGCTCGCGATAGGCACTGCGCAGTTCGTCGGCGACCGCGCCGGACGCCCGCTGAAGGAAGCGATCCAGCACCGAAAACAGGCTGCCCGCCGCCAGGGTGAACTGGAAGCGCCCGTAGCTGATCACCCCTGAGTCGCGGTTCTGAAATGTCGCGTAGCCGCCGCCCTCGAAGCCCGCCGTGATGTTGAACGCCGCCCGGCGCACGCGGTCCGGACTGTTATCGACCGGCGTTGGCGCAGGTTCCGGCTCCGGTTCGGGTTCCGGCTCCGGCGTCGGGGTAGGCGTGGGGGTCGGCGTCGGCGTCGGATCAGGGGTGGGGATGACCGGCGCGCCCCGCTTGATCTGCGAGGCGCGCGTTGGCTGCGCCACGACGCCGTAACCCGCCGCCGTGCAGTCGCCCTGGATGTCGATCTCGTCGGCGCGCACCCACCCGGAGACTCCTCCGGAGAAGTTCAGACGCACCCAATCGATGCCGTCGCCTCCCGTCTGCGCCTCCACGACCTCGTAGCCGCTCAGGTTCAGCGGGATGGACCCCAGGTAGGGCTGATCGGCTCCCGGTGCGAGCCGCACCAGGATCTGCTTGCCGGTGGAGGAGACTTTTCCGGTTGCGATGCAGGGCGCGGTCGCCATGATGCCTCGTCCTTCTGGTGGATGCTGACGGCTATTTGCTGAACGCCGCGATCTGATCGTCGAGCTTGGCGGCGTCCACTTCCGGGTGGGCGTTCAACAGCTCACGGAAGCGGCGCATGTAGGTGACCATGTCGGCGCGCTCGTAGGCTTCAAAGCGCATGGTGATCGCCGGCTGCGTGTTGCTGGCGCGCACCAGCCCCCAGCCCCGTTCGAAGACGGCGCGCGCGCCATCCACCGTCACCACCTCGAAGTTCTTTTCCAGCGCCGCTCGGATTTCGTCGATGATCTGGAATTTGACCGCGTCCGGCGCGCTCATGATGATCTCCGGCGTGGCGTGCAGCTTGGGGATCTCGTCGAACAGCTCGCCGATGGTCTTGCCGCTGTTGGCGATGATCTCCAGCGTCTTGAGCGCCACCAGCGGGGCGTCGTCGAAGCCGAAGTAGTTTTCGCCGACGAACAGGTGTCCGCTGACCTCGCCGCCCAGCGGCGAGCCGAGTTCGCGCATCTTCGCCTTCATCAGGCTGTGCCCGCTCTTCCACATGACCGGCTGACCGCCGTACTTGCGAATCTCGTCGGGGAGCGCCTGCGACGCCTTGACATCGAAGACGACGTATGCGCCGGGATGACGGCTGAGCAGGTCGCGCGCCAGCAGCGCCAGCAGTCGGTCGGCGGCGATGTGGTGTCCGTGATTGTCGATGAAGCCGCAGCGGTCACTGTCGCCGTCGAACGCCAGACCGAGGTCTGCGCCCAGTTCGACAACCTTCGCCTCCAGGTCCCTGGTCATCTCCGGGTCTTCGGGGTTGGGCAGGTGGTTGGGGTAGGTCCCGTCGCTTTCGCAGAACAGACAGGTGACATCCAGACCAAGGTTGCGCAGCACCTGCGGGACGTGCGAGCCGCTCAAGCCGTTACCGGCGTCCATGACCACCTTGAGCGGGCGGCTGATGGTGACCTTGGACTGGATCGCCACCATGTGCCGGTGAATCACGTCGAAATCCTGCGCGACCGCCCCCCTGCCTGCGGCGAAACCATCCTCCTGGATGATCCTGAGCAGGTCTTGAATCTGCTGATCTGCCAGCGCCAGTGACCCATACGCCATCTTGATGCCGTTGTAGCGCGTATCGAGGTGGCTGCCGGTGATCATCACGCCTGCGCCCCGGTCGCCATAGCTGGCGGAGGCGAAATAGACGGTCGGTGTGAGCACCTGCCCGATGTCGGTCACGTTCAGCCCGGTGGAAGCCAGCCCTTCGATCAGCGCGGCTTTGAGCGGACCGGAGGAGACACGGTTATCCTGACCGACGAAGACCCGCTCGGTCTGAAAGTGGCGCGGCAGATACGTTCCGAGCGCCGCGCCGACCAGCCGCGCCAGGTCTGGCGTCAGCTGCGCATCCGGCGTCCCGGCGGTGCCGCGAATGTCGTACTTTCTGAATACGCTGGTGATCACTGCTGGCATGGCTTCGGCTCCAGTTTGTAATAAACCATCATGCACTATCCTCTACATCGGCATACAGCGCTGACACCGGCGCTATACCGTCACCTGCTGTCCGTTGACCAGCGCCGAGAACTTGAGGGCGCTGCCATCTTCCAGGGCATCGACCGCGATCTCCGTGCCGGCAGGCGGGTTGGCGCGCAGCAGGAAGTCCGCCAGCGGTTCGCGCACCGACCGGCGGATGATGCGCCGCAGCGGGCGCGCGCCGTACTCCGGCTCGTCATTCTGCGCCAGCATCCAGCGCTTTGCCGGGTCGCTGAAGCTGATCTTCAGCCCCCGGTCGGCGGCGAGTTTGGATTCCTTGGCGAGCAGCAGCCCCAAAATCTCATACAGCACCTCGTCGGTCAGGCTGTTGAACATGACCACTTCGTCCAGGCGGTTGAGGAATTCCGGGCGGAAGTAGGTGCGCACTTCCTCCATCGCCTCTTCGCGGATTTCGTCGGTGATCACCGGCACGGCGAGGAATTCCGACCCCAGATTGCTGGTCAGGATGATCACCGTCTCGCTGAAGCTGACCGGGTTGCCGCGTCCATCGGTCAGGCGACCTTCTTCGATCACCTGCAGCAGGATGTCCAGGATGCGCGCGTGGGCTTTTTCCACTTCGTCAAAGAGGACGATGATGTAGGGCTGCTGCTTGACCCGTTCGGTCAGCTGACCGCCGGATTCGCTGTCCACGTAGCCAGAAGGCGAACCGAGCAGACGGTTCAGGCTGCTTTCATCCTTGAACTCGCTCATATCCAGCGGCAGCATGGCGTCTTCGCTGCCGAACATGAATTCCGCCAGCACCTTCGACAGTTCGGTCTTGCCGACGCCCGTCGGTCCAAGGAAGAGGAATGCGCCGATGGGGCGCTTGGGGTCTTTGAAGCCGACGCGCGCCGTCTTGATGGCGCGGCTGATCGCCAGCACCGCCTGATCCTGCCCCTTGATGCGCTCGCCCATGTATTCCACCATGCTGGCGTAGCGCAGGCGCTCGTCTTCGCCCAACTTGTTGACCGGGACGCCGGTCATCTGGCTGAGCGCCAGGGTGACATCTTCGGCGTCGAGGTTCTCGCCGTCGGACGTGCTGGACTTGTAGGCGAGGTTGGTCTGCTGGCTCATCGCCACCATCGCCGCCGCGCGGTGAAGGAGCTGCTCGGCGCTGCGCGGCAGAGGCGTTGCGCTCAGGTAGCGCTTCGCCAGCCGCACGGCGATGCCGACCACGTCGTCCGCCACCTTCAGCGTGTAATCCGATTCCAGGTGGGGGCGGATGACGTTGAGGATTTCGATGGCTTCGTCCAGCGACGGCTCCGGCACGCGCAGGATGTGCAGGCGTTCGGCGACGCCGCTCATCGCGGCGATGCGCTGGTTGAACTCCTGCTCGGTCGTCGTGCCGATGATTACCGGGTCATCGCTCAGAAACGCCTTCTGGATGAGCGGCGTCGCCTTGGCGAATTCGGCGCGGATCGGTCCGCCGAAGAAGCGGTGCAGGTGGGGTACGAACAGAATGCCGCCTGCCGCGCTGCTCATGCCGGCGCGCACCGCCTTCTGGTCGTTGTCCAGCAGGGCAGCTTCGTCGATTTGCACCAGGCTCTTCAGTCCCTTCGGTCCTTTGCCCTCGCTCATCAGCAGGGCGAGGCTGTAGGCGAGCGTTCGCTTGCCCACGCCGTCCGGTCCGATCAGCACGACGTGGCGGCTGAAGGACTGGGTGAGCAGGTTGATCATCTCGCGCAGCAGGTCCTCGCGGAAGTAGACGGCGCGCAGCTTGCCGCTCTTCGCCCCGGCGACGAAATCCTGAGTCGTGCCGCCAGTGCGGATGACCTGCGAGGTGTCGCTGGTCACGTCGGTGATGGCTTTCGGCGTGATTCCGACCTGGCGCAGCAGCCCGCCGGTGCTGATCGTCGCCTCGCTCAACACCGAAAGCACGTGATCGGTGTCGGCGCGCACCTCGTTCTGCGCCTGTGCGCGGGTGAGCGCGTCGTCGATCAGGATGATCGTCTGGCGGCTCATCGGGACGCGCCGGTTGCCCTTGGCGACGAATTCCAGGTTGCCGTCCGGGTCGCGCCGGCTTTCGGCGGCGAGCGTCACCTGACGGTCGAGCTTTTCCAGATCGACCGCCCGGCTGTTGGCGAAAATGTCAAGGATGCGGGCAGCCGCCGTGTCTTTACGCCGCAGCAGCGCCAGCAGCACGAGTTCGGGCATTAGGACCGATTTGCGCAGCTGGTCCTTGAGCGCCACGGCGTCGTTCAGCACCGCATCCATATCTTTCGAGACGAGATCTGGGTTCAGCGTTCCCATGCAGTTCTTTCCGCGCGATGATGTTAGATGGTCCTAAAGTTACCCCGAAACCGGGCGCGTTACAACCCGCCATACGACCCGTATCAGCGCTTCGCAGATCGGCGGACTACGCCAGAGTGACGTTTGGCGCGCGCACCGGGTCATGCGGCAGCCGCGCCAGCGCATCCAGGCGGGCGCGGGCGGCGGGCAGCGTCGCCAGATGGTAGATCATCGACGCCGTCTGTCGCAGATGCCCCGGGCGCAGCGCCGCCGGATGCCGGACCAGGGCGCGCAGTGCCCGCGCCGTCTTGCGCGACCGATATTCCTTATGTACCACCGTGTGCAGCTGACGGTAGAACTCGGTGCGGAAGGGTCCCCGATAGAGCATGGCGAGATCCTCGCTGTCGATCCAGTTGGCGCGCTCGCCCAGCTCGTGCTTGACGCTCTCGTAGAATTTCGTGCCCGGCAGCGGATAGCTGACGCTGATGCCGATGTCGTCGGGCATCAGGTCGCGCACCATCCTGAGCGTCAGTTCGATGTCCTCGCGCGTCTCGCCCGGATAGCCGAACTGCAAGAAGAAGCCGACGCGCACCCCGTTGGCGTGAAGCTGGCGGGTGGCGTCGTAGATCTGCTGAACGGTCGTGCCTTTTTCCATCGCATCCAGAATCTTCTGCGAACCGCTTTCCGCGCCAACCCAGACGCTCTGCGCGCCCGCCCGCGCCAGCGCCGGGATCGTCCCCCCGCGCAGCAGCAGATCGACCCGGTTCAGGCTTTTGAACGGAATGCGCAGCCCGCGCGCGTCGAGCAGATCGGCAAATTCCTCGATCCAGCGGTCGCGGATGCCCATGATGTCGTCCATGAACCAGATGTGATCGGGGTTGAAGTGTTCTTTCAGCCATGCCATTTCTTCGACCACATTCTGCGGACTGCGCACGTTGTAGCGCTGCCCCCAGATCGGCTTAGCGCACCAGTTGCAGTGGAAAGGGCAGCCGCGCGTCGTCACCAGGTTCATCGACGTATAGCCGTGATGCTCGCGCCAGATCGCCTGATAGCGGTCGCGCTCCACCAAATCCCAGGCAGGGAAGGGCAGGGCGTCGAGATGGGCGATCACCGGGCGCGGCAGCGTCCGCACGACGCGCCCGTCGTCCGCCCGGTAGGCGATACCGGCGATGGCGTCCAGCGTCCCGGCGCTGCGCCCGGCGAAATGATCGACGACTTCCGGCAGGGCGGCGTCACCCTCGCCGATCAGCACCACGTCAGCGCCGCGCTGAAGATACTGGTCGGCGTGGTCGGTCTGATCGCTGCCGCAGCACAGGATGATGCAGCCGCGCGCCTTCGCCGCGTCGATCATGGCGAACGCCGCCTCGCGCATACGCAGCAGGCTCATCTTGCTCAGATAGTTGAAGTTGTCCTCGAAGAGGATGGCGAAACGGGGGCGATGGCGGTCCAGCGATTCCGCCCATTCCACCGGCGACTCCGCCAGCATGGCGTCGAACAGCGCCACGTCGTAGCCGCCCCGGCGCATGGCGCTGGCGGCGTAGAGCGTGCCGAGCGGCGGGTAGGGCTGCATCGCTTCGTAGAGCTTCGGGTCGAAGCGCAGATAGTAGGACTGCCCGAACAGGAGATCGGTCATCGCTCAGTCAATGCCCCGAACCCGCGTCGGCGTCACGCGCACCGGCAGTGAGAAGCGCAGCGAGTATTTCTCCGGCGTCGCTTCGATCATGTAGGGCGCGCTGCGGTACTTCGCCATGTAGGCGTCGTTCAGGTGCGGTTTCGGCAGGCTGGTATCGACCGCTGCCGTGCCTTCGACCACGAAGAAATCCTCGCCTTCATGATCTGCCGCGAAGCTCAGCGAGATGTGCGGATTCGCCGCCAGATTCCGCACCTTCTGCGACCCCGGCAGGGTGTAGAAATAGAAGCTGTCGCCGTCGCGGATGAACCAGATCGGCGTGGTGTGCGGCGTGCCGTCCGGGCGGACGGTGGTGCACCAGACGTAGACCGCGCCCGCGATCAGGGGGTCAAATTTCTCCGGAATCGCTGCCATCAATAGTCTTCCATGCCGCGAATGCGGATCGGTGTGACGCGGATCGGCACGTTGTAGGCGTCGCTGAGCGATTCGGCGGTCATGCCGGTCGCCGCCAAGCCATCGCCGTACTTCGTCATGTAGCTCGGATTGTTGATCGCCAGCGGAACAGTCTGATCGACCTGCGCCGTCCCCAGCACGACGAAATAGTTCCCGCCGTCGGCGTCAGGGGTGAAGGCGAGCGAGACGTGGAAGTTAGCCTGAAGGAACTTCAGCTTTTGCGAACCGGGGGTGGTGTAGATGACGAACGAGTCGCCGTCGCGCACGAACCAGACCGGCGTCGGCGTCGGCATGCCATCGGGGCGGACCGTCGTGAACCAGACATAGTAGGCGCTGGAGATGATCTCGTCGTATTCGGGGGGGATCACGCTGCTCATGGGTGGTCCTTTTCCTCTCTGCTTGTCCCCTATTGTAGCGTCAAACCGGATTCTTGGAGGGCGCACCGGCGGATTTGCTCCGCCAGACCAGAGCAGATAGCTTTGGGCTGCCCATCGAGGATCGCCGGGACGGTCGGCAGGGCGGGGAACTGACCCATGAACGCCGGGTCGCCGATCTGTGGGACGCCGCCCCGCACCACCAGCGCCAGGTCGGCGCGGCGGATCGGCAGGCGGGCGTCGGCGCGCAGGGCGATCCAGTCCCCCCGCCCGATCAGGCTTCCGGCGGCGTTCGTGCTGACGCTGCGTCTTGGTCCAAACGTTTCCTCGGCACGAAACCTTCCTGATACCGTCAGCGGCGAGTCGTCCGGTTGGGCGAGCGCGGCGATCTCGTCCAGCAGATCGCCGTCGGCAGTCAGCCGCGAGTCGCTGCCCAGCCAGATGTCGCCGCCGGCGCTCCGCCAGGCGTCAAGGTCCGCCGTCCTGCCGAGCAGCCAGCGGTTGGTCGTCGGGCAGGTGACCAGCGCGCGTACGCGCGGGGCGGCATCGGCGATATCGTCAGGCGTCAAGCCGACACCGTGCACCAGCACGGTGTTCGTGCCGACCGCTCCCAGCGCTTTGAGCCGTCGATATTCGCCCGCTGCTGTGTCGTCTGTCCCTTCGGCGAGATGGATGAAGAACAGGGCGTTTCTCGGCGTGCGCCGGAAGGCTTTGACGATTTCGGCGTCGCTGTTGAAATGCAGCGAATGCGCCCAGCCATAGCGCCGCAGCACCCGCACCGGGAAATCGCGGCGGAACAGCTCACGGTGGGGCGGGTTGTGATGCGCGACGGTCAGCGCGCCGCACAGCAGGTTCTTCAGCCCGCCCAAGAACAGACGATCCCACAGGGGAAAAGCGCGCAGCCGGCGGAAGTGCGAGTCGTTCAGGTGGGCGTTCACGTCTTCGCCCCACCGGTGGGCATTGTCGTAGCGCTCGCGGTAGCGGGTGCGCGGATAGTGGTTCAGTTCAAGATGATCGTGGGCGTTGACCAGCGCCGGCAGGATGACGCAGCCGGACAGATCGATCCTGGCAGCGCGGCGTGGGGCGGTTTCGATGATTCGACCGCGCGAGATGCAGAGTTCGCCTGAGGCATCCGCGCCGTCAGCGCCGATTGACGCGCCGACGATTACGTAGTCGCGGCGGAAGGTCGGACGCATCAGCCGTTTTTCGGGTTCAGCGTCGGCAGATTCCGGCTGACGGTCTCCTCGCCCAGCTTGCTGACCAGCTTCTCGCGCAGCTTCGGCGTTTCTTCCGCCCACTTGGAATTGATCTGCTCCATGCTGGCGCTGCCGCCGCACCCCGCGTCCGCCGC
>JAEURA010000020.1 GCA_016789005.1 Anaerolineae bacterium | reverse complement strand
TCTTTCTGAAGGATGTCAATGGCGGCGGTGCGCACGCTGTCGGCGAGATTGGCGATGTCGACAGGCTTGGTGATATAGCCGTCGAACCCTGCCTTCAGGGCGCGTTCGATATCGCCGTCCATCGCGTGCGCCGAAAGCGCGATGATCGCCGTCTGTTCGAAACGGGGATCGGATTTGATCTGAAGCCGCGTCTTCCAGCCATCCATGCGCGGCATCGACAAGTCCAGCAGGATGATGTTGGGCACGAAATCTTGCAGCAGCTCGAGCGCCTGTACGCCATCGACGGCGGTCTTCACTGTCGCTTTGTGAAACTCCAGCGTTTCGGCGACGACTTCCAGATTGTCCGGTTCATCGTCGACCACGAGTACGGTCCAGGTTGAGACATCGTTCCAGTTGATCATGATCGCCCCCTAGTTCCGCACCGGTTCCAGGACGTGCTGCGTCTCTGCCGCCGGGACGTTGATCGGGAGGGTCACCGTGAAGGTGCTGCCGACACCGACCGCGCTCTTCAGGGTGATCTTGCCGTCCATCATGCGCACCAGATCGCGGGCGATGGACAGACCCAGACCGCTGCCCTGATAGGCGCGTGAGAAGCTGCCATCGACCTGCCGGAAGGCTTCGAAGATGAGATTCTGCGCGTGGGGCGGGATGCCGATGCCGGTGTCGCTCACCGCCAGCGCCCAGTGTGTCTCGTCCGCATCCAGCGTCAGCGAGACCGATCCTTTTTCGGTGAACTTGAAGGCATTCGACAGCAGGTTGAGGATGACCTGCTCGATGCGCTTCTCGTCGCCGATCAGCAGCGGCGGCACATCCAGACCAACCTTTGTGGTGAATTCGAGATGGGATTCGTGCGCCAGGCTTTCGATCTGAGCGGCGAGCCGTTCCACCAGCGTCTTCGGCGAGAAGGCCTTCTGGACGATTTCCACGCGACCCGCTTCGATGCGCGTCAGATCGAGCAGATCGTTGATCAGCGCCAGCAGGCGGCGGCTGTTCTCCTTGAGACGCTCCATCTTGTGCGCCTGTTTTTCATTCAGCGGACCGCTCATCCCCAGCAGCAGCATGTCGCTGAAGCCGATGATAGCGTTGAGCGGCGTGCGCAGTTCGTGCGACATGGTGGCGAGAAATTCGGACTTGGCGCGCGAGCTTTCGCGGGCGATGCGATTGGCGATCTGAAGCTCTTCGATCAGACGGGCGCGTTCTTCCTCGGCTTTCGTGCGCTCCGTGACATCGCGGAAGTTCCACACACGCCCAATGATCTGATCGCCCATGCGCTGCGGGGCAGAATATCGCTCAAAGGTCCGACCATCTGCCAGTTCGACAGAATCGTGACTGGTCTCGGCTGGCTTGCCGTAGAGTTCCTTCACCTTGGCGAGGAATGCCTCTGGCGACTTCAGCTTGTTGATCACCGAGCCAAGGAGCTGATCATCGTCGCCGGTCGCCAGGATGTCCGCTGGAATTTGCCACATCTGGGCGAACCGGTCATTGGCGGTGATGACTTTGCCTTCAGAATCGACGGCGAGGATACCATCTGCGGTCGAGGCGAACGTCGCTTTCTGAAGCGACAAGGCGCGGTCGAGACGCTCGTTCTGCGCCAGCGCCTCAGTGGTGAGGCGTTCCCGTTCGGCTTCGGCGCGCTTGCGCTCGGTCACATTACGGGCGACGACCACAACGGTGCCCTCACCGGCGCGCGACAGGCGGGCTTCGTAGTAGCTTTCCCCGGCTGGCAGCGGCAGCGAATATTCAAGACTCTGCGTCGTTTCCGTATCGAGTGCCGCGCCGATCTTTTCAAGCAGGACAGCGGCAAGGGGCGGCGGCAGCGTTGTGCTGACGCTCTGCCCGATGATGCGATCCGGGGGCACGTACAGATCGGAGTCCTGCCGCGCATGATATTCCATGAAGGTTCCGTCGCGCTTGACGACGAACACCAGGTCGGGCAGGACTTCGATGAGCGCGTTCGCCTTCGCTTCGCTGTCGATCAACGCCTGCTGGTCGCGCTTGCGCGGGGTGATGTCGGAATAGGTTCCCATGACGCCGATGGTCTCGCCGGCGGCGTTGCGCAGGGGAATCTTGCTCGTCTCCAGCCAGATGCGCCCGCCGTCGGGCGTCGTCTGCGGTTCTTCGAAGTTGATTTTGGCGACGCCGCTGTCGATCACCGCGCGGTCGTCGGCGCGGTACAACTCGGCTTGCTCGCGCCAGCTCAGTTCATAGTCCGACTTGCCGAGCATCTGTTCCGGCGAGGTCAAGCCGGCATCTTCGGCGAACTTGCGGTTTGCGCCGAGGTAAGTGAGGCTGACATCTTTCCAGAACACACGCGCTGGAATGGCGTCAACCATAATGCGAAACAGGGTTTGGGTCTCGTTGGCTTCCGCCAGGGCGCGTTCGAGTTCGGCGATTCGCGCCTGGGCGTCGGCTAACTGCTGTGCTGGAACGGTTTCAGAGATGTTTGCTGTCATGGTTCACGAATACCCTATGTAGAATGCGCCCTCACACTTGAGTTGAGCGACACGATGCTGCGATTATAGTCGCTGGGAGTGTGATTGCTCGCTGCGTTCCCCAATAATTCGTGAATTTTGTCGGGCTGCTGCTGTGCTTTCAGTGGCAGGACCCGCAGGCGCACGCCGGCGGAGGAGGTTCTGGCGCGGAGCCGCCGCTGACCAGCTCGTAGGTGCGCGGCAGCGCGACCACAAACGGACAGCCCGCCGCGCTGCCGCAGGAGGCGCAGGCAGCCGCGCCCGATTCGCGCAGCCTGCCCTTTCGCACCCAGTAATCGATCATGTTTTGCAGCGTGGCGCGCTCGACGCCGAGCGTTCGCGCCAGTTGGGGCAGCGACACCGCCCCCTGGTGCGACTCAAAGTGTTCCAGGACCTGCCGCAGCGTTGTGCTCATAGCCGCTCAGCCGCCCACTCCCAGCAGCACGCCGCCCTGAAAGATCAGCGCCGCTGCCCCCCAGGCGACCAGCGCGGCATAGCTCATCTGCAGGATCGTCCAGCGCCCGCCGAATTCGTGGCGCATCGCCGCCGTCGCCGTCATGCAGGGCGTGTACAGCAGCACGAAGACCATGAACGCCAGCGCCGACAGTGGCGTGAACGCCCCGGTGAGCGCCAGCCCCAGCGCCGCCGTATCTTCTTCTTCGGGGGCGATTCCCAGGAAATTCGCCTCCGGCATCGCCGCGCCAGGGATCAGGTTGACGGTGCGCGGGACGATGTTGACCAGCTCCTGAGCCGTCAGCGCCAGCGCTGCGCCGAGCGAGGTCACGATCTCGCCGGCATCTTCCAGCAGCGACGGCGGCGCTGCTTCAGCCGCTTCGGCAGGTGTGTCGGTAGTGTAGATTTGGCTCATCGTGCTGACCACCACCTCTTTCGCCACGAAGCCAGTGATCAGCGATCCCGCCGCCTGCCAGTTTCCGAACCCGGCAGGGGCGAAGACGGGGGCAATCGCCCCGCTGATCGAGCCGAAGAGGCTTTCCTGCGGCTCGACGGCATCGAAGCGGCTCAGGTCCAGGTTGGCGGGCAGCGCGCCTAGCAGCCAGACGACGACCGAGCTGACCAGGATGATCGTGGTGGCGTTGCGGATGAACCCGCGCGTGCGCTCGCGCGTCTGTGCCAGGATGGTGCTCAGGTTGGGCAGGCGGTACGGCGGCAGTTCCATCACGAAGGAGCGGGGTTCCTGGCTGGGATAGACGAAGCGCTTGAAGACCAGACCGGTCCCGATCGCCGTCGCGATCCCCAGCAGGTAGAGGGCGAAGATCACACTGCCCGACTGTGCGCCGAAGAAGACGCCGGCGAACAGGACATAAACCGGCAGGCGCGCGCCGCAGCTCATGAACGTGGAGATGAAGCCGGTCAGCTTGCGGTCGCGCTCGTTTTCCAGCGTGCGCGTCGCGTAGATCGCCGGGACTGTGCAGCCGAAGCCGATCAGCAGCGGCAGGAAGCTCTTACCGTGCAGCCCGACCAGACGCATCACGCGGTCCATGATGAAGGCGGCGCGCGCCATGTAGCCGGTGTCTTCCAGCAGCCCGAGGGTGATGTACAGCAGCACGAGCAGGGGCACGAAGACCAGCACGCCGCCGACCCCGGCGATCACGCCATCGACCAGCAGCGACTCCAGCCAGCCTCCGCCCAACCCGGCGGCAGCGAGCAGGGCTTCCGCCCAGCGGGTGACAGGACCGGCGATCACGCCGTCCACCCAGTCGATCAGCGGCGCGCTGACGTTGGCGGTGATCTGGAAGACCAGCCACATCAGCAGCAGGAAGATCGGCAGCCCCCAGAAGCGGTGGGTGATGATGTGGTCGGCGCGGTCGGAGGCGGTCTCCGTGCTGCCCGCCGAGCGGACCAGCGCCCCGCTGACCACGCCCTCGATGAAACTGTAGCGGCGGTCTGTCAGGACGATCTCCGGGTCGTCGCCGAGCGCTTCCGTCAGCCGGGCGACGGCTTCTTGCGCCGCCTGTCGAAGGACAGGTCGGCTGTCGAGCTGCTCGGCGAGGTGCGGGTCGTTTTCCAGCAGCCTGATCGCCAGCCAGCGCGGCGGGATCGTCCGGGCGAGTTCTGCGTCATCCTCGATGAGACGCCCTAACGCGGCGATTTCCGCCTCGACCGGCGGATCGTAGGTCAGGCGGAGCGGCGGCGGGGTCGAATCGCGGCGCAGGATCGCCGCGCGCAGCGCATCCAGCCCGACGCTGCGCGTGCCGATCACCTCGACGACGGGGATGCCGCCGAGCGCTTCCGAAAGCGCCGGCACGTCGATCTTCAGCCCGCGCCCGCGCGCCATGTCGCTCATGTTCAGCGCCAGGATTAGCGGCGCGCCCAGCTCAATGAGCTGGCAGACGAGGTAGAGGTTGCGTTCCAGGTTCGCCGCGTCGGCGACGGCGACAACCGCGTTAGGGCGGCTGCGCAGAAGATAGTCGCGTGCGACGATCTCTTCGACCGAGTAGGCGGCGAGGCTGTACGCGCCAGGCAGATCGACGATCAGCACGTCCTGCCCGTCGAGCGTCGCCCAGCCTTCTTTCTTTTCGACGGTCTTGCCGGGCCAGTTGCCGACGTGCTGACGCCCGCCGGTCAGGGCGTTGAACAGGGTGCTCTTGCCGACGTTGGGGTTGCCCGCCAGCGCGATCACCCTCGGTTGTGCGGTGGACATGGATCAGCCTACCAAACGGACGAGCAGTCGGTGGGCGGTGCTGCGGTTGAGCGCCAGCCGCCCATCGTGACGCACGGCGACGATCATACCCTGGGTGGGGTCGCTCTTGACGACGCGCAGTGATGAACCGGGGAGCAGCCCCAGTTCGTGCAGGCGGCGTCTTTCCTGCCCGACGAGCCGGATCTCGACCAGCTCGACGGTTTCCCCTGCGGCTGCCATCGTCAGCGGGAGCATGGGGCGCGAGTGAGCGGCATGCGTCATCATCGAATCAACCTGTATGCAGTGGATCATTGGCGAACGTGAAATGCAGTTAGCCTCAGTGTAGGGAGATGACGGTAAGCTGATAAGTGACATTCGACAGGGGAAATCAGCCGAAAGTCACTTTACCGGCTGAGGGAAAACGCTTCACGGCGGGTGATCTCCCGGTTAACTTCGGTTAAATGCCAGCTTTCGGGCGGTCAATCCTGACGCGCGTGCAGCGCAGCGCATTCATACCCTGTTTCACCCGCTGCGCGGGCGGCGTCCGTGCATGAGCGCGTTGACCAGCACGCCGACGATCAAGCCCCAGAACGGCGCGCCGATCCCCAGCAGCGTGAAATCGCCCGCCGTGCACAAAAAGGCGATCACCGCCGCATCGCGGTGATCCGGGTCGTGCAGCGCGCCGCCGAGCGACGCGGAGATCACCCCGCTGAGCGACAGCCCGGCGATGGTCGAGACGAACACCGGCGGGAAGACGTGGAAGAAATCGACCACCGCCGCGCCGAACATGCCGATGACGACGTGCCACAGCCCGCTGATCACGGCGGTTCCATAGCGCTTGTCCGGGTCGGGCTGGGCGTCCGGTCCGACGACGATGGCGGCGGTCAGCGCCCCCAGCACGCTGCTGTGCCCGCCGAAGAACGCCAGCGCGCTGGACAGCAGCCCAGAGCCGATCAGGATGCCGTTGACCGGCGGCTCGTAGCCGTTGCCGCGCAGCACCGCCAACCCCGGCGCATACTGCGAGCTGAGCGCCAGGATGACCAGCGGCAGCGCGATGCCCAGGGCGGCGTTGAGGGTGAAGACCGGGGTGTAGAGGACCGGCGTCGTCGGCGTGAATTTCAGGGCGATCGGCGCGATCTGCCCCAGCGCCGCCGCCATGAGGATGCCGACC
>JAEURA010000109.1 GCA_016789005.1 Anaerolineae bacterium | reverse complement strand
GTGGTGGAAGACTTCATCGGGCGTGCCGTACTGCTGAAGCTTGCCCTGGTTCATGACGGCGATCTTGTCGCTCATGGTCATGGCTTCCAGCTGGTCATGGGTGACGTAGACCACCGTCGCGCCCAGTTCGACCTGAAGGTGTTTCAGTTCAGAGCGCATATGCACGCGCAGTTTGGCGTCCAGGTTGCTCAACGGCTCGTCCATCAGGAAGACGGCGGGGTCGCGCACCATCGCCCGCCCCAGGGCGACGCGCTGCTGCTGCCCGCCGGAAAGCTGGCGCGGTTTGCGTTCCAGCAGCTGGGTGATGTTCAGGATCTCGGCGGCGCGGCGCACCTTCTCGTCGCGCCTGGCTTTCTCCATGCCGCGCATGCGCAGCGGGAATTCAAGATTCTGATAGACCGACTTGTGTGGGTAGAGGGCGTAATTCTGAAAGACCATGGCGATGTCGCGGTCTTTGGGGTCCAGGTCGTTGACGACCTTGCTGCCGATGCGAATCGTACCGCCGGTGATTTCGACCAGCCCGGCGATCATGTTGAGCGTGGTCGTCTTGCCACAGCCGGAGGGTCCGAGCAGCGTTACAAATTCATTGTTGGCAATCGTCAGCGACACATGATCGACCGCCAGGGTGCTGCCATAGACTTTAGCGACATCTTCAAGGACAACTTCTGCCATAACGATTTTTCCTCACTGCGGGGCGTCGCGCGCTGCGCTACGCTTTCACCGCGCCCTGGGTCAGCGCCGAAATGAAATAGCGCTGCAAGATCATGAAAATGATGACGACCGGGATGCTGATGATGACCGCCGTCGCCATCAAGCCCGTCCAGTCCGACTGGTTCTCGCTGAAGAAAAAGGTCATGCCGACCGGGAGCGTGCGCATCTGGGTGGAATATGCCAGATTGAGTGCGTACGGAAACTCGTTCCACGCCTGAATGAAGGAGTAGATCGCCGTCGCCGCCAAGCCGGGGGTGGTCAGCGGCAGGATGACCCGGATGAACGCCCCAAAGCGGGTGCAGCCGTCGATGCGGGCGGCGCGTTCCAGTTCCGGCGGGATGGCGTCGAAGAAGCCTTTGAGCAGCCAGATCGACAGCGGCAGCGTGAAGGTCAGATAGGCGAGGATCAAGCCGGGGTAGGTGTTGGTCAGCCGCAGTGAGGTCATCAGGCTGAACAGCGGGACCAGGAAGACGATCAGCGGGAACATGTTGCGCGCCAGCACCGCGAAATAGGCGGGCGACTTGCCGGGGAAGCGGAATCGGCTGAAGGCATAGGCAGCCGGCGCGGCGACCACCACCGAAAGGAAGGCGCTGGACACCGAGACGATGGTGCTGTTCAGGAAATAGGTTCCGAAGTAGCGACCGGAAGTCGAAGTCGGCTGCACGACGCGGATGAAGTTATCCCACGTCGCATTAGAGGGGATAATCGTCGTCGGTTCCCGAAAAACCTCGGCGCGCGGCTTGACGGCGGTGGAGAACATCCACACCATCGGCAGGGCGGCGAACAGCGCCAGAATTGTCGTGCAGACGTAGATGATCGTCAGACGTACGATGCTGCGCCGAGTCCTGGCGCTCAGACGCCCGCTGGCGCGCTGAACGGAAGCGTGTGATGACTGCGAAACTGCGCTCATCCCTCGAACTCCGCCGATCTATCGCTGCCCCGTGTCAGGGTGCGCACGTAGTAGTAGCTGAAGACGCTGAGGATCATGAACAGCACCACCGAGATCGCCGACGAGAAGCCGTAGCGCAGGTTGCGAATGCCGGTAGCGTAGATCCAGGTGATGATGATCTCCGACTGACTCGCTGGACCACCACCGGTCATGACCCAGGGGATAGTGAACGAGTTGAAATTGCCGATCACCGTCAGCACCGTCGTCACCAGGATGACCGGCATCAGCTGCGGGACGGTGATCTCGATGAACTGCTGAAGGGCGTTGGCTCCGTCGACGCGCGCCGCCTTATAGAGGTCCTGCGGAATCGCCTGCAAGCCCGCCAGCATCATGATCATGACGAAGGGGAAGGTCTTCCAGGTGTTGACCAGCACCAGCGACCACATCACCATGTCGCCATCTTGCAGGAAGGGGATTGGTCCGTCAATCACCCCGATCTGCTGGGCGAACACGCTGATGAAGCCCAGGTCGGGGTGCATCAGCCAGCGCCACAGGTAGGCGGCGGTCACATGACCGATGACGTAGGGGATGATCAGCAGCGCCTTGAACACCCCCATGAAGGGGACCCGGTTGTTGACCAGCAGCGCCGCCGCCAGCCCCAGGATGAACGAGGAGACGGTACCGCCGATGGTCCAGCTGACCGTATTGCGTAACACCAACCCGAACAGCTGGTGATTGAACAGCTCGACGTAGTTGTCCAGCCCGACGAAGATGTAATCAGGGCTGCGCGCCGGGGTGTCGAAGAGGCTGAGGATGATGGTGTAGATCAGGGGATAGAGCAGCACCAGCGCCATGATGAGCAGCGCCGGACCGACGTAGAAATAGGCGTGCCGGTTCTTGACGATCTGTTGAGCGAGACTTCGCTGTTTTGGCACGGGCAGCGGGGCGACCAGTTCGGCGCGGATGTTCGCCATAAGACTTTATTCAACTCCTGCCCAAATGGTTACCAAGAATAGTTTCAGGGTGGTTAGAGTGAAGTCTCGCAGGAAATCTACAAGCGGACGACCCACCAGGTCGCCCCTACAGCATCGCCGTTGTAGGGGCGAGCCGGCGGCGCGCCCGCTAAATAGTCACGAGACCTCACCGAACAGGCGAGGCGTGCACACGCCTCGCCTGTTCGCCTCATTCACCACAGGACAGTGACTACGCCCGGTCGAGCACTTCCTGGATGGCGCGCTCGGCTTCCGCCAGCGCATCCGGGATGCTCATCGTCTCGGTCAGGACGTTCTGAATCAGCGCCGGGATGATCAGGTTCATGATCTCGGTCGATTCCGGGATGACCGGGAAAGGAACGCCGTATTCCAGCATGCTGGTCGCGACGTCAAGGAACGGGATGGCCTCCAGACGGGTCTGCCACCACTCATTCTCGAAGCCTTCGCGGTTGCCGGGGTTGCTGAACCACGCCAGACGGTTCGCCCATTCGGGGTTGCAGCGCAGCTGGGCGAATGCCAGGATCGCCGGCAGATTCTCTTCGCTCGCCCGGTTGAAGATGTGGATGTTCGAACCGCCGAACACCGCCGCGCGGCGCGCCGGTCCCACCGGGAACTGGGCGAAACCCATATGCGGGGCAAGGTCGGGATTGTCGCGCTGGATGACGCCGAGCGCGGTCGGATGGTCGATCATCATGGCGACCTGTTCGGCGACGAACAGATCACGATTCTCCGTCTGCGAATTGTCGAGTGCCGAGCTGGGAGCCGACTTGTCGCGGACGTAGATGTCGTAAAGCACCTGCATGGCTGCCGCCGCCTCTGGCGAGTTGATGCGCACTTCGGTGAGCTGCGGGTTGTCGTCCAGCTCGTCCAACACGCTCGCGCCGTATGCCCACAGCAGCGGCATGTTGCGGAACGGGGTGTTGCCGTGATTCTGACGGGCGACGATGCCATAGCCGAACGAGTCGGTATTGCTGCGAATCTGGTTGGAGAAGGCGACCACTTCATCCCACGTCGCAGGCGGGGTTTCGGGGTCCAGCCCTGCCGCTTCGAAGGTCCGTTTGTTCCAGATGAAGGTCATCGTCTCGTTGTTGGTCGGCACGCCGTAGTACTCGCCCTGCCACCGGCAGGAATTCATCGCCTTGGGCCAGAACTGCTCGACCGTGTAGCCGAGATCTGCGGGGGAAAGCTTGCGCAGGAAACCGCCCGCCGCGAATTCCACGCCCCACAGGATGGGCAGGACAGCCACATCGGGACCGCCGCCGCCGCGCACCGCAGTGCGCAGCAGATCGAGCATGTCGCCATAGCTCATCTCTTCCAGCGTGATGCTGACGTTCGGCATCAGCTCGGCGATGGCGGCGTCAAAAGCGTTCTGCTGATCCTGCTCGACACCGGGTAGATCGAAGGGGGGACGCCACCAGGTGAACGACCCCTGAATGTCCTGCGCCTTCCGCAGCAGATTGAATGAGGGGATGCGCGGGGCGAAAGACGCCAGACCGGCTGCACCCATGACCTGGAGAAACTGACGACGATTGATCTTGCCCATGACGATTTTTCTCCAAACTTTTCAGGACGAACACTATTTGCTGCGCCGGTCGGCAAAGGTTTAAGTGATGGCGGTTTGGGGCGTGCCCTGCCTGCTCGTCTGCCGACGGGTGCAGCACTGACTCCAACGCGCCGGAAACCCGGTGCTTGAAACGCATTATAACCAGGGGTTTTTAGATCACGCAATAAAACGTTTCACAGGGAAGAGAAGGGATGAGGGATGAGCGGTGAGCGATGAGAAGGGATGAGGAATGAGGGGCGAGGGATGAGAAGAGAAAGGAATGAGCGATGGGGGGCGAGGGATGAGAAGAGAAAGGGATGAGGAATGAGCGGTGAGCGATGAGAAGAGAAAGGGACGGAGGAACGCGGGGGTGTTTTTCCTCATTCCTCATTCCTCATTCCTCATTCCTCATCCCTCATGCCTCATCCCTCACCATGCCCCTTACGGCGTCGTCTCGCCGGCGATGATGTCTTCGACCAGTTCCTCGACCATGTACTTGGGATCGGTCAGAGCGCGGTGAACCGGGCACTTGCCGGCGATCTCCAGCAGCCGCGCCTTTTGTTCGTCGGTCAGATTGCCGATGAAGCGCAGGCGCTGCAAGAAGGTGCGAATCGTATCGCCCTCGCCGGAATACTCCGGCAGGTCTTCCCGCTTGACCCGGTCAGAAGTCAGGTCAACTTCGACACCCTGCAAATCCCAGCCTTTG
>JAEURA010000349.1 GCA_016789005.1 Anaerolineae bacterium | reverse complement strand
AAAGCTGTCAAAAGCTATCAGGGTTTTCGAACATCGTCCTGTCACAACGATCCGCGAAAACTCAACGCAAGGGTCTTACCCAGGCGGACAGCGTCGAATGAAGATGTGCAAAGTCGAACTGAGAATTCATCAACGCTCTCGTAGGGGCGGCTCGCGAGCCGTCCGCGCTGCCTGAAAGATCGTCACGGTTACGGCGGGCGCGGCGCGACGCGCCCCAACCAAGGGCCAATTTCCTCGTTCTAACGTTTTTGGGGGTTGCCCTCTCAAACCTCACTCCCTGCCCCACTCCCAAGGGAGAGGGGCGGTTGAGCGCAGCGAAACGGGGTGAGGTGAACCTCAGATGTCGGCAAAACCACCAAGTCCGGTAGAACCAGCAATTTTCAAACACCCTCTAGAACTTCTCCGGGAAGACCTGACGCGCCAGTGCCTCTTCCTGATCGACCATCGCGCTCAACGTCTGCAAACCCTCGTTCCAGAACGCCGGATCGCGCAGATCGACGCCGACCTTCGCCAGAATGTTCTCCGGGTAGTCGGTGTTGCCCGCCTCCAGCACCTCGACGTAGCGCCCGGCGAACTCCGCGCCGCGCTTCTTGTAGAGGTTGAACAGAGCCAGCACCAGCAATTCGCCGAAGGAATAGGCATAGACGTAGCCGGGTGTGTGCAGGAAGTGGGGGACGTAGCTCCACCACTGGCTGTACTCGTCGCGCAGGATCACGCTGTCGCCGAACTGCGCCCGCTGCGTTTCCATCCACAGCTGACTCAGCCGCTCGGTGGTCAGCTCGCCTTCCTGGCGGCGGGCGGTGTGCATGGCTTCTTCGAAGCGGTTCATGGCGATCTGCCGGAAGATGGTGGCAAAGCTGTCTTCGATCTTGCCGAGCAGCAGTTCCAGCTGGGTTGCCGGGCTGGTCTCTTTCGCCATCAGGTCGTCGAAGACCAGCATTTCCCCGAAGGTGGACGCCATCTCGGCGGTGGTCAGCGGCGTGTACAAGCCGGATGCGCCGTTGGCGCGCCCGCCCAGAAACATGTGCAGCCCGTGCCCCAGCTCGTGCGCCAGGGTCATCACGTCGCGCGCCTTGCCCAGGTAGTTGACGAAGACGAACGGGTGCGCCGATGGCACGGTCGGCGAGGCATACGCGCCGCCCTGCTTGTTGGGGGCGACGGCGGCGTGAATCCAGCTTTCGTCGAAGAAGCTGCGGACGACATCCCCCACGCGCCCGTTGAAACGGCTGTATGCCGACTCGGTGATGGCGCGGGCTTCGTCCCAGGAATAGAACTCGCCCTGGGCGTCGAGGCGAATTGGCGCGTAGCGGTCGTAGTCATACAGGGCGTCATAGCCGAGGATGCGGCGCTTGAGGCGGTAGTGGCGGGCGCAGATTTCGTAGTTGGAGGTGACCGCCTGAATCAGCGCCTCGACCGTCTCGTTCGGCGCTTTGTTCGCCAGGTTGCGCGCGCTGATCCAGGTGGGATAGCCGCGCATCCGGTCGTCCGACGCTTTATCCGCCGCCAGCACGTTGAAGATGTAGGTCAGTTCCATACTGCGGCTCTTCAGCGTCGCCGTCACGGCGTCGGCGGCACGCTGGCGCAGGCTGCGATCCGGTTCGTAGAGCTTGCTGAGGGTCTGGGTCTGGGTGAGCTTCGCGCCGTCCAGGTCGAAGCGCAGGCTGCTGATCATCTGGGTGAAGAAGCGCGCCCAGGCGCTCGATCCGGTCACCTCTTTTTCGACGAGCGCCTGTTCGACCGGTTCGCTCAACGTGTAGGGCTTGAAGCGGCGGTCGGCTTCCAGGGCGTGGTGGTACTTCGGCGTGGTCACCTGGTCAAGGATCGCCTGTGCCTGGGCATCGTCGAGGTCTTTCCATTCCAGGCTGAAGAACATCATCTTTTGCGCCAGCAGCGCGCCGTTCTCCTGGATTTTCTGTACCAGGGCGCCGCGTTGAGGGTCTGCCGTATCCGTGGAGAACATCAGGTAAGCGAACGAGGCGGGGCGTCCGCCCAGGTCGTAGATCGCCTCTTCGTCTTCGATGGCGGTGACGATTTCGGCTGCGCTCATGGTGGCGACGCGCCCGCGATATTTGGCGGCGAACTCGTCTGCCATCGCCAGGCAGCGGTCAATGTCCTGCTGAAGCTTTGGATCATCGATCCCGCTGTAGAGGATGGAGAGATCCCAGACGACGGACTCGGCTCCGGTCAGCCGTTTTTCAAGCACCGCTTCAGTCATTTCCAAAACCCTTTAACATTTGAATTCATTAGAATAATACTAGTGGATTTTGGCGAAAGTTCAAGGTGAAACGCGGATGTCAATCAGGGCTGAGGACGCCAGGCGGGGGCGGTGTCGATGGCGCGTCCAGAGGTGAGCCGCTGGGGTTCACCTTTCGCCACATCCACCGCGAACAGATCGATCATGCCATCGAGGTAGGCGGTGTAGGCGATGTGATCGCCCGCCGGCGACCAGGCGAGACCCTCGGTGAAGTATCCGATTTCCGCCAGGAAGCGGGCATCCTGCTGATGCGGCTGTGGCGAGACGAAGATGCCCCAGCGCTGCCCGCGAAATGCCATGAAGGCGAACAGGCTGCCATCGGGCGAGCGCGCCTGTGTGCCGCCGGCGACCTGCAGGTCGAGGTCGATCTCCCGACCGGTTGTCGGGTTGATACCATCCTGCACCAGGGTCAGATCGCCCCCGTCGTGGTTGACCAGGTAGAACACCGCTGCGCCCTGACGGGGAGCGCGCACCACCAGCTGCCGGCTGTTGGAAAGCCAGCGTGGGGCGACGTAGATCTCGCCGTCGTCGACGAGCCGGCGCGGCTGCGTCTCGCCATGCGCCAGCAGGAATACGGTCTGGAAGCCGTCGCGGTCAGAGACGAACGCCAGCCACCGCCCATCCGGCGACCAGACCGGCGCGGCGTCGTATGCCGGGTGGTCGGTCAGGTTGCGGGTGATGCTGCGCGGCAGGTCGGTCAGATAGATATCCGGGTTGATAGCGACATAGGACATATATGCCAGCTCGACGCTGGGCATCGCCGATCCGAAAGCGGCGGCGGCGCTCACCAGGGCAAGCACGAGGATGGCGAAGACGCCGCCGCCGAGGATCGTCAGCCGGGTGAGCATCAGCTGGCGCTCGCGCTAGGAGTCGGCGGGGTTTTCGCGGACGAAGCGCATGGCAGACCGCGCCATCCGCTGAAGGTCGGCGGTGATGTCGGCGCGGCGGTTCGGGTCCTGGGTGCTGATCGCCGCCAGGATAGCTGCGCCGGCGCGGTCGTTCAGGCTGATGAAGTAGAGCTGCACGCCGTAGCTGGTGTTCTCCAGCAGTTCGACCCGCGTGCCGCGCTGCGTCATCACCCCTTCGATGATCACGCTGTCGGGCGGGAAGACCGGCTGGGTCGCATCGACCCCGGCGATCTGCGTGCGCGCCAGGCGCAGGATCAGCTCGCGCCAGCTGTCAATTTGCAGGAATTTCGACGGGTCGCTGGTGTAGACCACGACCTGCACATCCGGGGCGGGGTCGCCGCTTTGCAGCAGGACGGTGTCGTAGACATCGCCGCCGGGGCTGACGAACGACCAGCCGTCGGGCAGGGTCATCTGAATGTCGGTGTTGAAGACGATCACCCCCTCCGGCATCTCCGCCGGGGTCAGGGCTTCGGCGGGCAGTTCCAGCGTCGGCAGCGCGATCTCTTCGGGAAGCTGCGGCGGTTCGACGCCGAAGGCGATGGATTCCAGCATGCGCACCAGCGGCTCCTTGAGGGCGTCGATGTCGCGCTGGCGCGCCGTCGGGCTGAGCGCGTGGATCAGCACGAAGCGCCGATCATCGCCCTCGCCGGTCTCGAAGGCGACGAAATAGCTGCGCCCGCCCAGGGTCTGCGCCGGCTGGAAGATGCTGAAGCCGTTGAAGAGGGCGATGGGTTCGCGGCGCGCCGGGTCATACTGGGCGAACAGCGACCCCAGATAGTCGGTCAGCGCCTGATCCAGATTGGGGGCGCCGCCCAGCACGGCGCGGGCGCTTTCGCCGCTGGTGACGGTGATGATCACG
This sequence comes from Anaerolineae bacterium, assembly GCA_016789005.1. Classification (GTDB taxonomy): domain Bacteria; phylum Chloroflexota; class Anaerolineae; order Aggregatilineales; family Phototrophicaceae; genus Flexifilum. The sequence goes on along the minus strand of JAEURA010000349.1, from coordinate 20,969 downwards.
CCGCTGCCGGAAGCGAACGAGGTGAGGGTGAATTCTTCATCGCTGACGACGCTGGCGTCGTAGAGCGCCGGGAAGCTGAAGCGCATCCCGCCGGAGGTGACGAGCGTCTCGGTCGCATCCTCCGACTGCGCCAGGATGCCGGTCGTGGTCAGGCACAGGATCAGAAGCAGAAGAGTCAGGCGTCGCATGGGCAGTCATCCTCAACACTTGCGGCGTGTCACAATCCTCCGTCCATTCTACACGGGTTTCGCCAACGAGTGGATTTGGACGGTGAAGAGGAGGCGATGCGGTGCGGGCAGACAAAAAAACAGGCTCCACCGGGGGGGAAGGGTGGAGCCTCAAAGCCGTTATTTTCCGAATAAAGGTAATAGTTGTCCGTTTCCCTCATTCACCCTTAATATAACATCGTGAATCGGTCAGGGAAAAGTGACATTTGTCACCTCTTCGCCGCGCGGACGAATTGATGAACGGGAGCAACTGCGCTAAAGTGAATCAACGAAAGCGCTGCAACGAGCGATGAAAGGATAGCGGACTGCCATGCAGATGACTGATTCCGGTCCCGTGGGGCTGTATTTCGAAGACATCAATGTTGGCGACAGGATGGTGACGCGCGGGCGGACGATTACCGAGGCGGACATCGTGCAGTTCGCCGGGCTGACTGGCGATTACAACCCGATGCACACCAACGCCGAATACATGAAAACGCACCCGATGGGGCAGCGCGTGGCGCACGGCATGCTGACGCTCAGTTATGCCGTTGGGCAGGCGTATCAGCTGGGCTTCATGGAACGGACGGTGCTGGCGTTTCGCGGGCTGGAGATGAAGTTCAGCCTGCCCGTCGTCATCGGTGATACCGTCCACGTCGAATTGAGCGTGCGCGAGAAAAAAGAGGCGCGGCGCATCGGCGGCGGGCTGATCACGCTCGATGTCAAGATCCTCAACCAGGATGGCAAGACGGTGCAGTCCGGCGAATGGACGGTGATGATGGCGCTCAAAGAAGGCGCAGGCTGATTCGACGACTCCCCGCTCGCCCTCTGGACCAGGCGGGGCGAACAGCGCTTTCAGAGGCGCTTTGTAGATTTGCACGAACCGCTTGACAGACGGCAAAACGCGCGGTATGTTATCCATAACATATGCGGGCGCGGCATTTTGATTCGGTGCGCCGCTGCGGACGAATGAATTTTCGCTTATTGTGGTTTTGACGGACTGACGAAACGATGAGCAGTCTTCTGGTGCATATGGAAGGCATTGAAAAATCCTTCCCCGGCGTTCATGCCCTCTCACAATGCCACTTCGAGCTGCTCCCCGGCGAGGTCCACGCTCTGGTGGGCGAAAACGGCGCGGGCAAATCGACCCTGATGAAGATTCTGGCAGGCGTCTATCGTAAGGATGTCGGGCGTATCTACCTGCGGGATCGCGAGGTCGATCTTCACAATCCACGCGAAGCGCTGCATCAGGGCATCAGCATGATCCATCAGGAACTCAACCTGATGCCGCACCTCACCGTCGCCCAGAATATCTTCATCGGGCGGGAGCCGCGCCAGGCGGTGCGCTTCGTCCTGGATGACAAGGCGATCAATGCCCAGGCGCAGGCGCTGCTGGACTCGCTGCATCTGGATATCGCCCCGCGCACCCGTGTGGGCGATCTCACCGTCGCCCGGCAGCAGATGATCGAGATCGCCAAGGCGCTGTCCTACAATGCCGAAGTGCTGATCATGGACGAGCCGACGGCGGCGCTGACCGAATCGGAGATTGACGAATTATTCCGGGTCATTCGTGACCTGCGCGCCAAAGGTGTGGGCATCGTCTACATCAGCCACCGCCTGGAAGAACTTAAGCGCATTTCCGACCGCATCACGGTCATGCGCGACGGGCACTACATCGACACGCTGATGACCGTCGACGCCACTATCGACCAGATCATCAGCCTGATGGTCGGACGCACGATTTACCAGAGCGCGCCGGAAGTGCCGGAAGACCTCGGTCAGCCGACCGTGCTGGAAGTGCGCGGGTTGAATCGCGGGCGACTCCTGAAAGACATCAACTTCACGCTCAAACAGGGCGAGATCCTGGGTTTTGCCGGGCTGATGGGGGCGGGACGCACCGAGGTGGCGCGCGCCATCTTCGGTGCCGACCCGATCGACTCTGGCGAGATTTACGTGAACGGCAAGCCTGCACACATTGCCTCGCCCAACGACGCGGTCAGACACGGTATCGGCTACCTGTCGGAAGATCGCAAACGTTACGGGCTGACGCTGAAGATGGATGTCGAGACCAACGTCGTGCTGGCGTCGATGAGCCGCTTTTTGACGGCGCTGGGGGTGGTGCGGCGCGGCAAGACGACGGAGACAGCCCAGCATTACGTGAAGGCGCTGTCCATTCGCACGCCGGGCATTCAGCAGCGGGTCAAGAACCTGTCTGGCGGCAACCAGCAGAAGGTGGTCATCGCCAAATGGCTGACCGCCGACACCGACATCCTCATCTTCGACGAACCGACGCGCGGCATCGACGTGGGGGCAAAAAGCGAAATCTACCGCCTGCTCAACGAGCTGGCGGCGCAGGGCAAATCGATCATCATGATCTCTTCAGAACTGGAGGAGGTCCTGCGTATGAGCCACCGCATCGTGGTCATGTGCGAAGGGCGCATCACCGGGGAACTCAGCGCGGCGGAAGCGACCCAGGAACGGATCATGAAGTTCGCCACACAGCGCACCGCCGCCGTGCAAAGTAAATCCGGTCTCTCTCAGTAAATATTGCACTCAGGAACGTCGATTATGGGTCTCCAAGCCGCCCCACCCTCCACAGAAACCGCACCGCGCCGCCCGCTGGTCTCGGCGGACGCCACGCAAAAGGTGCTGGCATTTGCCGCGCTGGTCCTGCTGTTCATCATCTTCTCCATCGCCTCGCCGAACTTCTTGCAGTTCAACAACATGGTCGGCATCCTGCTGGCGACGGCAGTCAACGGCATCCTGGCGCTGGGCGTCACCTACGTCATCGTCACCGGCGGCATTGACCTGTCGATCGGCACGGTGATGACGGTCTCGGCAGTCATGACGGCGCAGTTCATCACCGTCTGGCAGATGCCGCTGCCGATTGGCATCCTCGGCGGCGTCGCCACCGGCGCCTTCGCCGGGTTCCTCAATGGCACGATCATCGCCAAGATGAAGATTCCGCCTTTTATTGCCACCCTGGGCATGATGTACGTCGCCAAAGGGCTGTCGCTGATCATCTCTGGCTTGCGCCCGATCTACTTCAACGAAACGCCGGAATTCCGCGACGTGGCGATGGGTTCGGTGATCGGCTCGTTCATCCCGGAATTCGAGATCCCCAACGCGGTGCTGATCATGTTCCTGGCGGCAATCGTCGCCGCGCTGATCCTGGCGCGCACCGTCCTGGGGCGCTACACCTTCGCCCTGGGCAGCAACGAAGAGGCGACCCGCCTTTCCGGCGTCAACACCGATCGCTGGAAGATCGCCGTCTACACCGTCAGCGGTTTCTTCGCCGGGCTTGCCGGGGTGGTCATCGCCTCGCGCCTGAACTCGGCGCAGCCGGCGCTCGGACAGGGCTACGAGCTGGACGCCATCGCGGCGGTGGTGATCGGCGGCACATCGCTGAGCGGCGGCGAAGGGACCATCCTGGGGACCATCATCGGCGCTTTCGTGCTCAGCGTGCTGACCAACGGCTTGCGCATCCTGTCGGTGCCGCAGGAATGGCAGCAGGTGGTCACCGGCGCTATCGTCATCCTGGCGGTCTATCTGGACATCGTGCGCCGCCGCCGGAGCTAATTGTGGAATGAGCGTGCCCGGCACAGCCGGGCGCGTTAGTTCGAGAATACGACGCGATTCATATGTTAGGAGCTTACCCATGAAGTTCACGAGATTGTTCAGTTTGATCCTGGTGATCGCGCTGCTGTCTGTCGGCTACGCGGTTGCTCAGGATGCCGCAGCGACTCCGGAAGCAGAAGAAGTTGTCATGCCGCCGCGCGGTGAATACTGCACGGAAGAGGTTCGCGCAGAAGTTGAGGCGATGGGGTGGACTATCCCGGTCATTTCCAAGGGCTTCCAGCACCAGTTCTGGCAGGCAGTCCGTCTCGGCGCCGAACAGGCGGCGGAAGACTGCGGCGTGACCATCACGTTTGAAGGTCCTGAGACCGAGGCGATGGTCGATAAGCAGCTTGAGATGCTTCAGACGGCGCTGGATCGCGGTCCGTCGGCGCTCGCTTTTGCCGCGCTCGACAGCCAGGCTGCCATCCCCCTGCTGGAACGCGCTCAGGAAGAGGGCATCCCGGTGGTCGGCTTCGACTCTGGCGTGGACAGCGACATCCCCCTGGCGACTGCCGCGACCGACAACGTCGCCGCCGCCGCCATGGCGGCAGACATGATGGTTGAACTGATCGGTGGTTCGGGCGAGGTCGCGGTCATCGCTCATGACCAGACCAGCCGCACCGGCATCGACCGCGTTGACGGCTTCCGCAACCGTATCGAAGAAGCGTATCCCGAAGTGACGATTGTCGACATCCAGTACGGCGCGGGCGATCAGCTGCGTTCGACCGATCTGGCGAAGGCGATCATCCTGGCGCACCCGGAAATCAAGGGTTTCTTCGGCGCCAACGAAGGCTCGATCATCGGCGTGCTGAACGCAGTTACCGAGCTGGGCATGGAAGGCGAGATCGTGGTCATCGGCTACGACAGCGGCGCGCAGCAGATTCAGGCGATCCGCGACGGCGTCGAAGCTGGCGCGATCACCCAGGACCCGATCGGTATCGGCTACCGTGCGGTCGAGTCGCTGGTCATGGCGCTGCGTGGCGAAGCACTGCCGAAGAACATCGATACCGGCTTCTACTGGTATGATGCCAGCAATATCGACGAAGAGCACATCGCCGCGGTGCTGTACCAGTAAGCTGAAATCGTCCAAGAATCGCTCCGGCGGCGACGTGCCGCTGCCGGAGGGATGAAATACGCTCACCCTCATCATCACCCGCGCCTGCGGACCAGAAGATGAGGGTGAGCTGTTTTAGCCGGGAAATTCCGGGATCGTGTAGATCGTGAAGCTCCACCCCGGCGCAGGGCGATAATCGCCGCCTTCAGGGTCGATCAGGCGCGGCTCGACGGTGTTGATGGCGTTGTCGGCGCGCAGCTGGGCGGCGTTACACGTCGGGTTGTCCGGCTGGCAGCCCGCCGGGAAGTCTGGCGATGGCTCAACGCCGAGCGACAAGTCCGCCCCGCCGTTCCAGATCACGTTGCCGCGAATTTGCAGATCTTCATCGGCGCGCGTCGGCACGGGGACGCCGGCGTTCGCCTGCGCTTCGCCTATCCTGGGCGCGAAGATGGTGAAATGGCTGTAAGCGCTCTGGTAGCCCGGCGGGTTATAGAGGATGTTGTTGTAGAAGTAGACGCTCCGGTTCGGGATGCGGATGGCGTTGTCCCCGTCAGAGATGGCGCTGTCGCCCCAGCCGCCTGCCGCCGCGTACGAGTCGCAGCGTTCGCGCCCTTCGTCGCCCGGCTGCCCATCGCAGCTGCGCAGACCGAACACGAATTCGACCATATGGCTGCGCTCGCCCACCCGGTAGAGGGTGTTGCCGGCGATCAGGATGCGGGTCGCGCCCTGCACGCCGATACCCGCGCCGGCGGTATCGTGGATGACGTTGTCCAGCATGCGCAGGTCATAGGCTTCGTATTGCAGCCAGGGTTCGACCATGTACTGAAAGCCGGTCCCTTCGCCGGCGCTGATGCCCCCGGTTCCGCAGTCGTAGACGGTGTTCCCGGCGATCAGCAGGTCCGCCGATCCCCCTTTAGCGTACATGCACCAGTCACCGGCGTTGTGAATTCGGCTGGTGATGACGTGCCCATGCTGAACGGCGACGAAGTCGATGGCGTTGTTCCACGCGCCGGAGATGTCGCTGTCCTCAATGAAAACGTACTGTGACTGGTTGACCTTGACTGTCTCCTGCGCGTCGTAGCTGTCCGGGTCTGCGCCGACGAAGCGGCTCCCGCGCAGCAGCAGGTGATCGCAGCGCTCGCAGTGGAAGGCGTCGGTCCCCGGCGCAAAAGTCAGGTCGATGAAGTAGAGATAGCGCGAATCGAAGACGTTGACATGGGGCAGGACGACCGTATCTTTGCCCGCCTGTGCCTGGATGAGGATCGGGTGTTCGGGCGTGCCGTAGCGCGACTCCCAATAGTTGGGTGTTTCTTCGGCGGTATAGGTCCCCGGCATCAGCCAGATGCGATAGCCGGTCACTTCGAGCGGCTGCCCTCTGGGGATGCGCTCCCAGGCGGCGGTGAGCGTGCGAAACGGAGCGGCGGCGCTGCCGTCGCCGCTGGCGTCGTCGCCAGTGGGCGAGACGTGGAAGTCGATGAGCGCGGGCGAACCGGTGTCGTAAGGCGTGTAGGCGGGCTGCTGCGCCTGTACGACGAGCATCAGCGGCAGGATCAGCGCGGCGGCGACCAGCGCGACGATGTGGGCAAGGGAGCGATAAAGAGCTGTCATGAGCGTCTATAGTGAATTCTCGAAAGAAATCCACGAACGGGAGACCCGCCGGGTCTCCCCTACAACCAACGTGCCGTAGGGGCGAGCCGGCGGCTCGTCCGTTGAGAAGATGCGAGACATGGCTTAGGGCATCCTGAACGCCGCGAAGTCCTGCGGGAAGACGCTGGTGTACTTCACCCCCTGGCGCGGTTCCGCCATCATCTCGGCGACAGTATCGCGCCAGACCTGGTAATGCGCCGTCGCCTTGTGCAGATCGGCGTCCGCCGCCGATTGATACACCTCCACCAGGGTGAAGCGATTCGGGTCCTCCTGCGCCTGCAGGACATCGAAGCGAGCGATCCCCGCTTCCTGAACGCTGCTGCGGGCGTTGGTCAGTGTCGCCGCGATGAAGGCGTCGCGGAAAGCCGGCTTGACGTGAATATGAACGAGGACGATGTGCATAGTCGCGTTCTCTTTCTGTGACACGATGGTAGGAGACAGATGCATATCCTCCCCAGATTTTACGATTTTGTGATCAAATTCCGCCATAATTAACATATATCGCCTTGAAAGCAGCGAGAAAGCGCGCAATGCGAGCCAGCAATGTCGTCATTTCCGTTTGACAATGCCCACCTGCTCTTTCGTGCGCTCTTCGACCGGACGCACGATGCCGTCTTCATCCTGGACCTGGAAGGGGCGCACGTCGCGACAAATCAGCGCGCTGCCGAGATGCTGGGCTACACGCCGGACGAACTTCTGGGATTGTCCTATCGCCACATCGTCGTGGCGGAAGAACAGACGGACAGCGAATCTGTCCGACGGCGCATGCTCGCCGGAGAGGTGATCCCGGTCTATGAGCGGTGTTTTCGCCGCAAGGATGGGACGCACTGCGCCGTCGAGCTGAACGTGCAGCTGGTGCGCGATCTGGACGGCACGCCGCTGTACATCCAGAGCATCGCCCGCGACATCAGCGGGCGGAAGCTCGCCGAAGAACAGGCGCTCCGTCTGGCGGTGGAAGAAGAACGCAGCCGCATCCTCTCCGAATTCATCATCGCCTCTTCACATGAGTTTCGCACGCCGCTGTCCAACATCAACACCAGCCTGCACATCATGCGCCAGGTCGAAGACGCCAGCGAACACGCCAAGCGCCAGCAGGTGATTCAGGAGCAGGTGGATCGAATCGCCGGGTTGGTGAGCAAGATGCTGCTGATGACCCAGCTGGATCAGGCGGAAGCCTTCAACTGGGCATCGTGCGATATCGGGGACATCCTCTACGATGCTGAAGTCACCCTGAGCCGGTCGATTGAACGGAAGGGCATCCGCATCGAACATGACATCGACCCGCAGCTTCCGCGCATCTCTGGAGACGCCCGTTACCTGCACATCGCCTTCGTTGAGCTGATCGACAACGCCATCAAGTTTTCGCAGGTGTCGGGGCGGGTGCGCGTCCAGGCGCGGGCAGTCGACTCCTGCGTGGAGGCGGTCATCACCGATTACGGCGTGGGTATCCCGGATGGAGACAGAGCGCGGGTCTTCAGCCGCTTCTACCGCGGCGATCCCTCCCACACTCAGAAAGGTTTCGGTCTGGGGCTGGCAATCGTCCAGCGCATCGTCGAGCGGCACGGCGGCGGGGTGGAGTTTGAAAGCACCTTTGGGCAGGGGACGACCTTCCGCGTGAAGCTGCCGCGCGAGCCGCTCGCCCCCTGACCTCCCAATAGCCCCTACACGACGATATTCACCTTCGGCTCGACATTCAGATCGCCGCGTCCTGCGATGAAGACGACTCGCCTGGGCGTGCCCCCGTCCAGGGCGCGCCGAGCGCCGGCGCTCGCCAGCGCCGCCGCCTTGGCATCCTCTTCGCCGATGCCGACCGCCACTTCCACGCGGTCGATCGGTTTGCCGTTCTTCATGACCACCAGCGTGGTCGTCTCTTCAGCGGCTTTCGCCGGATCATAGGTCGGATACGCCTGCTGGTGGATGCTGTAGGCTTCGCCGATGTACACCCACAGTTCCTCGGCGATATGCGGCGTGAAGGGCGCCATCATCAGCAGCATGTTCTTCGCCGCCTCGTGGAACGCGCCGTGACTGATCTTGGCGTCGCGCACGGCGGCGCGCAGGTCGTTCTTCAGCGTCATCAGCTCGGCAATCGCCTTGTTGAAGTTGAATGCCTCCAGCTTTTCGCCGACGCTCTTGATGGTCTGGTGTACGCGCCGCTCGATCTGCCGCTCGACCGCTGGGTCGCCCGCGCCGGTCACTTCGATGTTCACGATCATTTCCCACACGTCATCCAGCCAGCGGACGACGCCCTGGATATTCTGGCTGTTCCAGGGACCGCCCTTCTCCCAGTCAAAGCCGAACATCAGGTATGCCCGGACGGTATCCGCCCCGTACAGATCGACCAGCTCGTCAGGGTTGACGACGTTGCCCTTGCTCTTGGACATCCGCTGGATTTCCAGATGGTGCTTCAGCTGGTTGACGGTGTTCTCGCCAGGGATGTCCGGGATGATCACCCGCGCTCCGGCGATCACCTCGACGGTCTTCAGATCGCCGCTTGGCGAGGCGATGGTCAGCAGGTTCTCGGTGCGCTTGACGATCTCGCCGGTCACCACGCCCGACGAGGCATCCTCGGCGGTGGGGAAGCCGCTGGTGACGACCGCCATCGGGTCGCCGTTGGCGACTTCCGCCGGATCGATCACCTCGACCTCGTCGGCGAACAGTTTGTTCGCGCCATCCCAGCGCCCGCGTGCCCGAACGAAATGTCCGCTGCGCTCTTCACCCAGGATTTGCCCCTGGTTGCGCAGCATCAGCATCGGCTCGCCGGTCGTCAGAACCTTCGGGTTGCGCCCGCGCGCCTGCATCGCCGCCATCGTGGCATCGAAAGCGCCAATGTCGCGCATCGCCTTGGCGAAGAAGCGGGCGTACAGCAGATGCATGGTGGCGTGTTCCGCACCGCCAGTGTAGACATCGACCGGCAGCCAGTAGGCGGCTTCTTCCGTGCTGAAGGGCTGCGCCGTCTCCTGCGGACTCAGATAGCGATACCAGTACCACGACGAACACATGAAGGTATCCATGGTATCGATCTCGCGCAGCGCCGGGCGTCCATCCGGCGCAGTGGTGTTGACGAATCCCTCGTGCTGGCGCAGCGGGTTGCCGACGCCGGTCATCTGGACATCTTCCGGCAGCACCACTGGCAGGTCGGACTCGGCGACGGGCAGGATGTTGCCATCCTCGGTGTAGATCATCGGGATCGGCGACCCCCAGTAGCGCTGCCGGCTGATCAGCCAGTCGCGCAGGCGGTAGTTGATCGCCTCCCTGCCGATGCCCTGTTCGCCCAGCCAGTCGATGACCGCGCTGATCGCCGGGTTCTTGCGTCCTTTTTCCCCGTTGCTGATGGCGCCATTGAAGCGCCCGCTGTTGACCATCCTGCCGGCTCCGCTGTAAGCTTGCGTCTCGCAGAAGCCCTCCGGCACGTCGTCCGGCTGAATGACCGGGCGGATCTCCAGCCCATAGGCGCGGGCGAACGCGAAGTCGCGTTCGTCGTGCGCCGGTACTGCCATGATCGCCCCGGTTCCGTAGCTGATCAGGACGTAGTCGGCGATCCAGATCGGAATGCGCTCCTGATTGACCGGGTTGATGGCGTAGCCGCCGGTGAAGACTCCGGTCTTCTCCTGCTCTTCGCTGGTGCGGTCCAGTTCGCTCTTGCGCGCCGCCGTCTTCACGTACTCCTCGACTTCTTCGCGCTGCGCCTTGCCGGTGATCCTGGCGACCAGCGGGTGTTCCGGCGACAGCACCATGAAGGTCGCCCCCCACAGCGTGTCGGGGCGGGTGGTGAAGATCTCAATGGGGTCGCCCTCTTCGGTGTGGAAGATGACGCGCGCGCCCTCGCTGCGCCCGATCCAGTTGGTCTGCATGGTGCGGATCGGTTCGGGCCAGTCCAGCCCGGCGAAGCTCAGCAGCTCGTCGGCATAGTGGGTGATCCTGAAGAACCACTGGGTCATCATCTTCTGGATGACCGGCTGACCGGTGCGCTCGTCCTTGCCGTCGATGACCTGCTCGTTCGCCAGCACGGTTTGCAGCGTCGGCGACCAGTTGACCATCGCCTCGCCGCGATACGCCAGCCCGGCTTCATAGAACTTCTTGAAGAACCATTCGGTCCACTTGTAGTAGCCGGGTTCACAGGAGACCGCCTCGCGCTCCCAGTCGAACATCGCGCCCATCGAACGCAGCTGCCCGCGCATGCGCTCGATGTTGCCGAAGGTCCAGCGGGCGGGGTGAATGCCGCGCTGCACGGCAGCATTTTCGGCGGGCAGCCCGAAGGCGTCGAAGCCCATCGGGAAGAGTACATTGAAGCCCTTCATACGCATGTAGCGGGCGCGCGTGTCGGAGGGTGTCATGGCGAACCAGTGTCCCATGTGCAGATCGCCGCTGGGGTAGGGCAGCATGGTCAGGGCGTAGTGTTTGGGGCGGTTCCAGTCTACGCTGGAGCGGTACAGACGGTCGGTCTCCCAACGTGTCTGCCATTTCTGCTCCATTGCTCGTTTCGGGCGCGCTGTGCGTTCTTGAATGGTCATCTTTCACCTTTGTCGAGCGGTCTGGCAAGAGTGCAGGTGGGCTGCGGCTTCCCTCGCGCTCTTTCCGTGATCATCATGCGAGAAACTATAACAGAATCCAGGCAAACAAAAAGACACAAGCGAGCGCACCGTCTGGGGCGCGGCGCTTGTGTCTTCGGGCAGACTGCTCCCGGAGGCGCGAGAGGGTGTTCTTCCTCTAGCGGTACGGGTCGTTCAGTCGCGGACGGCGCTGCGGCTGCACAGGTACCGGAACCGGTACCGGCACGCGGACGGGCTTCTGCTGCGGCTGGGGATTGGTAAGTCGCTCAAGCTCCCCAAGCAGATTGCGAAGTCGCTCAACCACATCGTCCAACAGCTTGCGTTGTTGTTTCGCCACGACTGTTCACCTTTCCAAGGCAGAGAACAAAAAGTCCCCTTCGGTCGCTGCACGATGGAGGGGGACTCTTCGAACCGGCTGTGGACCTAAGGGGACTTGAACCCCTGACCTCTTCAATGCCATTGAAGCGCTCTTCCAGCTGAGCTATAGGCCCGCATGTTCTCTTGTTTAGCCGAATTCTAGTCCGGCGCCCCTACCGTGTCAATATGTAGCATAAACCCGTTTCGCGATTCTGTACAACAAGTTTAACCGCATTCTAACGGTTGCCGCGCCCGGTGATACGCCTCTGAGGATTATTTTGTCATTCTGGGTTTGTCTCCGACCGACAATCGAAGCGGTTTTCGACACAGTAGTCGATTGGTGTTGCAACAATGCAAAATATGATTATCCTTGTCATTAAAACACCTGTTCGAAACAAGGTCAAGTAAAATGAATAAGCAGTATAAATCACCCCAAAGTCGAGGAATTGAGTGGACTGACTTCACCTGGAATCCTGTTCGTGGCTGTCAGCATGCTTGCCGTTGGACTATGCCTGATGGATCAATCGCTGAATGCTATGCGGAGACAGTCGCGGAGCGTGTTGCGCAGCGTGCCTATCCAAACGGTTTTGAACACCACTACTGGAATCCAAAAGTCCTAGAAGAACCGCTAAAGATGTTGAGTCCGTCGCGTATTTTCCTGGATAGCATGAGCGACCTTATGGGACACTGGGTTCCAACAGAGCAAATTGAACAGGTTCTTCATATCTGTCGAACGGCAGCGCAACACAGCTTCCAGTTACTCACAAAAAACGCTCCACGCCTCCTGGAGTTCGATTTTCCGCCAAATGTGTGGGTGGGTGTTAGTGCTCCACCGAGTTTTTTCAAAGGAAGGAGGCTGTCTCAATCGCAGCAGCAACGGATGGTTGAACGTCAGTTGAGAGTTCTCCGAGAAGTGAACGCGCCTATTCGCTGGATGAGTATTGAGCCACTCAGTTTTGACATTGCTCCTCTCCTGACAGAGAGTCAACTAGAGTGGGTCGTAATTGGGGCGGCTACCAACGGGCGGGCAACCTACCAACCAGATCCCACATGGGTGCAAAAACTGCTTAATATACTGGATCAGCAGAACACTGCCGTTTTCTTTAAGGGCAACTTGGAATGGGACGAATGGAGAGAAGAGTTTCCCCATCCCCAGTCGATCAGAACCCAGGAAGCCGAGGCGGCTTGGTGATCTTCGCTGCTTTTTTCCAGAAATCCGCACCTAATGGATGCTTGCTGGCGAAGATCATGCAATAGACTTCGACATTCTTTCGGTTCTTGACCTGGATCACCTGCTGGTGATGAAATTCAGGGTCAATCTCGACCTGGTAGCCGAACTTGCGCAAACGATCAAGATAGAACTCGATCAAAGCAGCTCGGCGCTGTGCTCGACTTTGCGACGGCGCAATAACCGATCTCCAACCAGCTGAACCGAAAAACTCGTCTACACTGTTTGTATTGCCTCCTCCTATAGCCCGCACTAGACCTCCGGTTGAGAAGTTAATCATGAGGTCCATTACATAGAATTGTGCGAGCTTCTCAACCGTCGCCCATTTCAGCTCCAGTCCCTCTGGATCGAGAAATGCGATGTTGAAAGTGCTGTGTTTTTCGGGGATTTGCCTGCTGTTCACATCCCTTAATTCACGACAAATCTCGTCCACAATCACATTTGCGTCAGACCGATAGATCTTGACGTGATCCGCAAGAGGACTTGTGGCAACACGCTTTTCAAGCGCATCTGCGTTTGCGGCCTTCATCTCGTTGAGGCGAAACTCGTCGGCGGGGCGCGGTGATGTGAGCGCAATCAGTGGTGATCCTAGGCGAATTTCGCCTGCCATGTCGTTCTTTCCTGGACCCGCCTGTAGGTCGATGAAGTAGCGCGCCCGCCAAGGCTTGTTCACCATAGCAATGTCCGTGATGTGGAGATATGTCTCGAGCGCCACGAATTTGTACAGAGAATGCGGTTCTGCCCTGCGCAATGGCAGATCATCACGTACAGGCAATAAGTACTGTTCGGGTTTAGTATTCATAGCGGTTTCCACTCAGACGAGAGACCTATCATCCAGATTATAACCCGATTTCAGGCATATCTATTGGCGGGGCAAATTGTGGTTGTCGTCTATATGAGAAGTGGGAACATAGTCCTGTGCAGATTCATGAAATTCGTGATAGACTGTGAAAGTCGTAAATGGATGGAAGCTAGGCGATGCGTTTTCCTACCCTCAGCGTCTCTGGCATCGATGGTCGCAGCCTGACACTGCCACGCGATTTCAGCGGACGGCACAACATCGTTATCGTCGCCTTCGCCCGTGAACAGCTGGCGCAGATGACGAGCTGGCATCTGGCGCTCGACGAAATGCGCGACAGCCTGAATGGCGTGGCGGTGTACCAGCTCTTTGTGGTGCCGCTGCTGCCCTACTGGTATCAGGTGGCGCAGGATGTCCTGCTGCGGCGGATGGTTTCGGCGCAGCCCGGCATTTCCACCTTCGCCGTGCGCACCGACCTGAATGAATTCAACCGCGCGCTGGATATTCCGACGGTCGCATCGATGTATACGCTGCTGGTGAGCGCCGAAGGCGAGGTGCTGTGGCGGTCTCAGGGACCGTGCGACACGACGCGCTACGTCAGTCTGAAACGCTCGATTCGCAAAGTGGAACCCTCCTCGGTGACAGCAGTCCGTTAGTCTGCTGTGCATGTCCTCCCCTTTCACTGTGGGCGCGGCTTCGGGAAACCGAGGCTGCGTCCAAACCCTGACAAAGGCGCCGCCAAGGCGCCTTTTTTTTGCCCTTGATGATGGCGGCGGCGCGTTATACTAGCGGGCAGCGGAGTCGGAACGACCCCTTTCTTTCAACTCAACAGGAGAGCCACCGTGAGCGAAACCACTTCGGTAGAGCAGCACGTCACCCCCTATTCGCGCCCATCGGACCTGCGCATCACGGACCTGGTGGCGCTGCGGCTGTGCCGTCTGCCGATGGACTGCATCATCATACGCATCGACACCAACCAGGGCATCTCCGGCTATGGTGAGGTGCGCGACTGGGGCAGCGAGACCTACGCGCTGATGCTCAAGAGCCGCATCCTGGGCGAAAACCCCTGCAACATCGACCAGATTTTCCGCAAGATCAAGCAGTTCGGGCATCACGCGCGCCAGGGCGGCGGCGTGTCCGCCATCGAAATGGCGCTGTTTGACCTGGCGGGCAAGGCGTATGGTGTGCCGGCGTACCAACTGCTGGGCGGCAAATTCCGCGACAGCATCCTGTGCTATTCCGATACCCCGTCGGAAAAAGACCCGGCGGCGATGGTGGCGCAGCTGAAGCGGCGTATGGGACAGGGCTACCGCTTCCTCAAGATGGATATCGGCATCGATCTGGTCGCCGATCTGCCCGGCACGCTCAATGCGCCGCCCGGCATGATCGGGACGCGCGACATCATGCACCCCTTCACCGGCATACAGATCACCACCAAAGGCATCGACACGCTGGTCGAATATGTCGGCGCGATCCGCGATCAGATCGGCTACGAATTTCCGCTGGCGGCAGATCACTTCGGACATCTCAACCTGGAGTCGTGCATCCGGTTAGGGCGGGCGCTTGATCCGTTCACGCTGGCATGGTACGAGGACATGATCCCCTGGCAGTTCGCCGATCAGTACGTTCGCCTGGCGGAGTCGGTCACGACGCCAATCTGCACCGGCGAAGACGTCTACCTGAAGGAGAACTTCCGCCCGCTGCTGGAAAAACGCGGCATCGCCGTCGTCCACCCCGACGTGATGACGGTCGGCGGCATGATGGAGCTGAAGAAGGTCGGCGACGAAGCGCAGGATCACGGGGTGGCGATGGCGCTGCACATGGCGGGGTCGCCTGTCGCCGCGCTCGCCAGCGTCCACGCCGCCGCCGCGACCGAGAACTTCCTGGCGCTGGAGAATCACTCGGCGGATATCCCCGCCTGGAATCACCTGGTCAACGGGCTGCTCGATCCGATTGTGCAGGATGGCGTGATCCGCGTGCCGGAGACGCCGGGGCTGGGCTTCACCGATCTCAACCTTGACGCCTGCCGCGAATTTCTACACCCCGACGACCCAGGCATCTTCGAATCGACCGATTTCTGGAACAGTGAGCGGTCGCACGACCGGCTGTGGAGTTAAGGCGATCATGCGCGTACTGGTCACCGGCGGTACTGGACTGATCGGCAAGACGACCTGCGAGCACATGCTGATCAAGGGCTGGCAGGTGCGCACCCTTGATCTGACGCTGCTCAAAGAACCTGACGACATCGAACACGTACAGGGCGACATCCTGCATTTTGACGCGCTGCTGAAGGCGATGGAAGGCTGCGACGCGGTCATCCATCTGGCGGCGCTGCGCTCGCCCACCATGGCGCAGGCGAGCAGCGTCTTTCAGGTGAACGCGGCGGGGACGTTTAACGTCTTCGAGGCGGCGGCAAAGACGGGCATCCACCGGGTGGTGCAGGCGAGTTCGATCAACGCCTACGGCTTCTACTATGGGACGGTCGAACATGCGCCGCGTTATCTGCCAGTCGATGAAGATCATCCGACGCTCACCACCGATCCCTATTCGTTCTCCAAGCAGATCGACGAGTCCATCGGCGCGTATTTCTGGCGGCGCGATGGCATTTCCAGCACGGCGCTGCGCTTTCCGGCGGTGCTGTCGCCGGGCTACGGCGAGCGCGAAGATGTGCAGGCGCGGCGGAGCGAAGCGCGCCAGACGGTCGATGATCTGGCGGCGCTGCCGGTTGGGAAGCGCCGGGCGCAAATGGCGCGGCTGCGGAAGATGGATCGCGCGTGGCGCGCCGGAAGACCGTTCGACTACCGACCGAACGAGTCGCCGCTGACTGCTCTTTTCGAGTCGGCGGAAACGCTTTTCCGCATCTTCGAGTTCGACCGTCCCAATTTCTGGGCGGCGCTGGACGTGCGTGATGCGGCGCAGTCCATCGAGAAGAGCCTGACCGCCGCTTACGAAGGCGCACACGCGCTGTTCATCAATGATCGGCGCAATTATCTGGGATACGACGGGCGCGCCCTCGCCCGGCTCTTCTTCCCGAACGTTCGGCGCTACACCGCCGATCTCTCCGGTCCTGCCGCCCTGGTGAGCATCGAGCGGTCACGGTCGCTGATCGGCTTCGAGCCGGAATACGCGGTGGCGTCTGGAGGGTAAGGGGCAGCGCCCAAAATGGCGTTTCCGGCATAGGGAATTGGCTTCAGGGAGGAACCATGATACCAACAGGGGCGAAGTCCATCCCTCGTATTGAGAGCATTCGAATCAGGAATTATCGCGCGCTTCACGATCTCGAACTGACGGATCTCACGCCGCTGACGGTGTTCCTGGGTCCTAACGGCAGCGGCAAGTCCACGATCTTCGACGTTTTCGCCTTTTTGTCGGAATGCTTCACCGTTGGACTTCGTAAGGCATGGGACCGGCGCAACCGCTTCCGAGAGCTGCGCAGTCGTGGGGCGCAGGGTCCGATTGAGTTCGAGCTGAAATACCGGGAAACCCGTGACAGCGCATTGATGACCTATTTCCTTTCAGTGACCGAAGACGCCAGAGGACCCGTCGTTTCCCAGGAATGGCTGCAATGGCGACGAGGGCAGACGGGAAAGCCCTTCAGATTTCTGGATTTCCACAACGGCGAAGGACCGGTATATGCCGGCGAGCTTCCTGACAGGACGACAGAGCGGATTGAGGAGGTGCTGTCGTCGCCCGATGCACTGGCGGTGAACACCCTGGGACAGCTTGCGCGACATCCGCGTGTGAGCGCGCTGCGCGAGTTCATCATCGGGTGGCATCTCTCCTACCTCAGCGCGGACAATACCCGAGGCATTCCAGAGTCGGGTCCGCAGGAACGACTTTCGGAGATCGGAGACAATCTGCCTAACGTCATCCAGTTTCTGGGCGAGCAGCACCCTGATCGCCTCCGCTTCATCCTGGACCGGCTGTCGCGCCGTGTTCCGAGGTTGGAAAGCGTCAATACAGAGATCATGGCGGATGGGCGGCTGCTGCTGCAAGTCAAGGATGCGCCGTTTGAACGCCCCATCATGGCGAAGTTCGTCTCTGACGGCACACTGAAGATGCTCGCCTATCTCACCTTGCTGCATGATCCCATCCCGCCGAGGCTGGTTGGGATTGAAGAGCCTGAGAACCAGCTTCATCCACGCCTGCTTCAAGAACTGGCTGAAGAATGTCGAAATGCCAGCGCCGCGACGCAGTTGATGGTTACGACGCATTCGCCGTTCTTCGTCAACGGGTTGAAACCGACAGAGCTTTGGGTGTTGTATCGCGATGAAGCAGGGTTCACTCAGGCGAAACGTGCCGCCGATATGCCTCACATTAACACACTGATCGCCAACGGCGCGCTCCTGGGCGATCTGTGGATGGAAAACGCCTTCGAGTTCGGCGATCCGCTGACCAATGCTGGCGGGATGCGCAGGCGAACAGGGACTTTGTAAAGGCATCGACTGACCATGCAGCTTCTCTTCTTTGTCGAAGAACCTTCCGCTGAAGCCGCGCTGATCGAACTTGTGCCGAAGATCCTCAGCGGTCGGCGTTATAAGTACGACATCTTCACCTTCCAGGGCAAGCAAGATCTCCTGAAGAAGCTGCCCAAACGTCTACGCGCTTACCGGGCGATGCCCGGCGACGACTGGGCGATCATCGTGCTGGTGGACCGCGATCAAGACGACTGCAAGGTGCTGAAGCAGCAATTGGAAACTACCGCCCGTGATGCCGGACTTGCGACTCGCGCCTCTCGGCGACCGGACGAGCGCATCACTGTCGTCAACCGCATCGCAATCGAAGAACTGGAGGCGTGGTTCCTTGGCGATCCGGCTGCGCTGCACGCCGCCTATCCCAGAGTGACCGAACACCTGGCGCATCAGGCGCGATTCCGCGACCCGGACGCGATCCAGGGGGGAACGTGGGAAACGCTGGAGAGCCTTCTGGCGTACTATCATCCGGGTGGCTTGGAGAAAATACGCGCCGCGTCCGAGATCAGCGCCCATATGGAACCGGACCTGAACCGCTCGAAGAGCTTTCAAGTATTTCGCGATGCGCTGCGCAGCCTCTTCACGTGAATGCCAGCCGTGCTGTCTAGCCTGCTTCCCCTAAGCCCTCCCGACTTGGGAGAAGCAGGCTGACCTTACAGCACCGGCGCGTCGTAGTCCACGTAGGGTACGTCCAGACTGAAGGCGGCGTAGTCCGGGTCGGGCAGGGGCAAGCCGAGCGCATAGGCGGCGGCAAGCTCACCGGCGGCGGGCGAGGTCATGACGCCGTGCCCCACATGCGCCACCGACAGGATCAGCCCTGGCACGTCGGGATGCGGACAGATGATCGCCCGTTCGCTCTCGTAGGAGAGCCGCGTCCCGTCCGGCTGAACGGTATAGGCGGCGGTCTCGTCGCGGTAGACGTAGTAGCCGATATTGTGGTACAGCCCGCGCAGATAACGCGGATCGTTGAAGCCTTCGCCTTCGCCGTGCTTGAACTGCCGTGCCATCAGCGCCAGCGTCAGCGAGGGAAAGCGCGGGTCCTTCAGCCGATTCAGGGCGTCGCTGGGTTCGCGGACGGCGTCGTGTTCCGGGTTTGGTTCCAGCTCCGGCGCCCATTTGCTGTGCCAGTGATACTCCCAGCCGAAGATCGCGCCTTCCCCCGCTTCCGGGCGGACGTGCGGCGCGGGTGGCTCGCCGATCAGCATGGGCCAGTCGGATCCAAACGAGGCATGCCGGTAGCCGGTGGTGAAGCTCTGCCGGGGGCGCAGGATGATCGGCAGGGCGATCCCGGACTCTCTGGCGATCAGCGGCGCCCAGGCTCCGGCGGCGAGGATGACGACCGGCGCATCGATGTCGCCCAGCGGCGTGCGCACGCCGACGACGCGCCCGCCCTGGGTGCGAATCTGCGTCGAGGTGACGCCGAGCAGCACCCGCGCGTTCGGGGCGGCGCGCACGAAGGCGTGAATCAGCGCGTTGGAGTCCATCCAGCCGGCGGTCGGGTCCCACTTGGCGGCGACGACCACATCGCGCAGCGCCGGGTAGCGGCGTCCCACCTCGCCGGCGTCAAGATATTCGATGTGGCTCAGCCCGATGTCGTGCAGACGGGCGACATCTTTCTTGAGCGTCTCGGCGTGTGATTCGCCCATCGCCAGGAAGAGATAACCCTGCTCCTTGAGGTGAATCGACTGCGCCGCCCCTTCGCCCAGGTAGATGTCGGCGTCGTGCAGGACCGCGACGCTGCGCTGCATCTGCTTCATGATCGGGATGTTGGGCCAGCAGGTGCGGTAGTTCTCCAGTGAGGCGAGCGAGCTGCCCGCGCCGAGCCGCTCCTCGCGCTCGATCAGGATCGCCTTGAGTCCAGGGCGCGCCCGTTCCATCGCCCAGACTGCTGCCGCGCCGGTCGGTCCCCCGCCGATGACCACCACGTCGGCGGTCTTCGGCATGGCGTCTGGGGTAGGATTGAGCAGGTATTTGTCGCCGGAAAGTGAGGACATCGCCGCTACCCTTTCTGACCCACTTCAATGCCCGCCAGGTTTTCCAGCGCCTTGACCAGGGCGTGGTTGCCCTCGCTCCCCAGTCCGCGCTGCTGAAGGGTGCGGTAGAGGTTGTTGACCAGGCTGGTCGCCAGCATCGGCACGCCGAGTTCCTGCGCCGCTTCCAGCACCAGACGCACATCTTTCTGCTGCAGGTCGATGGTGAAGCCGGGACGCCAGTCACGCCGGGCGATCTGCGGTCCGCGCATGCTCAGCATCCAGCTGCCCGCCGCGCCGCCCGCCACCGCGTCTATGGTTGTTTGCAGGTCCAAGCCGCCCGCCTGCGCCAGCAGCAGCGCTTCGCAGACCGCCAAGCCGTTGACCACCACCAGCACCTGATTGACCAGTTTGACCATCTGCCCTGCGCCGATGTCGCCGACACGGGTGATCGTCTTGCCCATCGCCTTGAAGACCGGCTGCGCCCGTTCATAGGCATTGGCGTCGCCGCCGACCATGATGCTCAGCGTCCCTTTCGCCGCGCCCTCGCTGCCGCCGCTGACCGGCGCATCCAGCATGGCGACGCCCTTTTCCGCCAGCGCCGCCGCCATGTCGCGGGTCGCGCCGGGACTGATGGTGCTCATGTCGATGACCAGCGCACCCGGCTTTGCGCCGTAAATGACGCCGTTTTCGCCGAGCAGCACCGCCTGCACGTCGGGCGTGTCGCTGACGCAGGTGATGATGATGTCGCTTTTGGCGGCGACATCGGCAGGCGACGCGCCCGCCGCTGCGCCTGCCGCGAGCGCCTGCTCCGTTTTGGCGGCGGTGCGGTTCCACACCGTGACGGGGAAGCCCGCTTTAAGCAGGTTGAGGGTCATCCCCTGACCCATGATGCCCAGCCCGATGAATCCGACGCGCTCCGTCATGTGATCGCTCCTGTGAGGGGAAAGCGCCCTGAGATCAATTTGTCGAGAACATGCTTAAGAATACCGCAGAAGTGCGCGGGCGGCAGGAATGATGTTAGGGCTGTTGCAACGTCCAATCCTCACCCCTGCTGCGCTACGCTTA
>JAEURA010000347.1 GCA_016789005.1 Anaerolineae bacterium | reverse complement strand
TGAAAAGCTAAGCAAATCTGTACGAAATTCGTGCGACATTCGACCGATTTCTCCGATTCTTCCCACAAGACCTAGTTTTACCGCATCACGTTGCATATCCGACTTTTTGGCTGTGTCAAAAGGATCATCGCCATGTCCCTTATTGCCAGAAGACAGCTTCTGCTGCCCATACTGGTCATTGCCGCACTGCTGTTGGTCACTTCGCCCGCCCTGGCTGATTACACGATCGACGTGAACACCAACGTCGATGAAGACGTGAACAACAGCTCCTGTTCCCTGCGCGAAGCGGTGATCGCCGCATTCAACAACGCGAACTACAATGGCTGCACCCGCACCAACGTCGGCGGACCGCCCACGGTGGACATCATCAATCTCAACGCTGCGGGACCGTACCAGCTGCTCAGCACCATCACCTACGACACCTCCGCCGGCGCACAGGGCGACCTGACGATCAACGGCAACGGCAACACCGTTCAGGGCAATGATACCTTCCAGCTCTTCTACATCAATCTCGCCTCGGCGGACAAATTCTCCTTCACAGGCGCTACCATCCGCGACGGCGGCGGCGCGGTGAACGGTGGGGCGTTCTATCTCAACGGCAACGGCAGTCTGCTGTGCGTTAACCTGATCAGCAACCAGGCGACCAACGGCGGCGCGGTCTACGTGGCGTCGAACGCTGCGGTGCTGTACATGGACTGTCCTTTCCCGCCGAATGCTTACCAGATCACCAACAATTCAGCCACCGGCGGCGGCGGCGCGATCTACGAGTATGATGGGCGCGTGCTAATCTTCGGCGCCTTCACGATTGCCGGCAACTCAGCCGGAACGCAGGGCGGGGCGCTCTACATCGCGCCTGGTTCAGGCGGCGGCGGCGGCTCACAGCTGGAGATCAGCGGCGGCACGGCGACCAATGGCGAGATTTACAATGCCGGTTTCGTGCCGGGGCAGATTCAGAGTAATTTTTCAGGGCAGGGCGGCGCAATCTACTGGGACAGCGCGGACAGCCGCTCGACGATCAACGACACCTGCATCGCCGGTAACTCGCGCTACGCCATCTACGGCACGATCGGCAACAAGCTGGACGCGCCCAACAACTGGTGGGCGTCCGATTGGGGTCCGCGCATCGAGAACGCTGAGACGCTGTTTCTGGCGAACGGCTACCCCAGCTGCGGCGCGAATGCCTACTGCACTGCCAGCGCGGTGACGCTCGGCGACAGCATCAACGGCGACGGCAGCAACAGCGCCGGGCAGGGCGTCGACATTAGCAACAGCAACACGTTCCCGGCTGCTTATGGCGATGGCAATGATAACAACCCGACGAACAACGGGCAGTTTGTCCACACCAACCCGAACCCCAGCGTCTGTCTGACGTGCCAGGGTATCGATCCCAGCTCGCTTGATCCGGACGCACGCACCTGCGTCCTGCCGGGTCCCTAACCTCACCAGCGCTCGCTTCATTCAGCCCTTGCCTTTCCCGTCTGGCTGAATAAGCGTCTGGAAAACGCCGCGGCATCTCGCGCATAGTGTCGCGGCGTTATTTTACTCCGCTTCAGGGCTTGCCGCCGCCGTTCCCGTTTCCATTGCCATTCCCGTTTCCTGGATTGTCTCCCGATTGACCCGGATTGTCACCTGACTGACCCGGCGGAACGCTCGTTGCAGCCGAATCTCCCGGAGGGCGATGGGTATTGGTCGGACGCGCCGTCGGGTTTGAGCGAGGCGTGTTGGTCGGGCGACGGGTGTTGGTGATGCGCGGCGTCGGCGTCAGGCTGGGCAGCGCGGTTGCAGACGGAGAAGGCGTACTGGAAGGTACGAGCGTCGCTGTCGATGGTAGTGTCGGAGTCGAAGTCGGCAACATCGTTGGCGTTGGCGTAGACGATGGGGTCGCGGTGAGTGTGCTGGATGGCGTCGCGGTCTCAGTGGATGTCTCGGACGGAGTCGGAGACTCAGGAAGCGTCGTAGCAGTTTCCTCGTTTAAAGTCGGTTGTTCAATGCCTGCACCGCCATCTTCGCTGGTCGTTGGCGGCGAGGGCGTTACGGGGGAATCTAAGTTGTCCAACGCTTCGGCGAGTGCTGCAATGACGCCCGGTTCAGCAAGCTCCGCCGCCGAAGCCTCGCGGATCACCTCGTCAAAGACGAGAAGAGTCTCAGCATATCGAACACGAAGGCGCATCGTGCCGGACACCGTCGAGGACTCCGCCGATTCCAACGATTCCACTGCACTTGCGATGAGCGAGGCGTCGAACACACCGCGCTCAACTAAGGTCAGCGACTCGCTGGCGCGGCGCCCCGCAAGATCCACAAGCAGCGCGCTGCGTGCTTCATCATCTCCCACCCACTGAGTGAGCGTCAGATGTGCCTGTTCGACCTGCAGCTTGATGGGGTAGAGCGGGCTGCCTGGCAGACTTGCGGAGACGGATGGCGCAACGATGAAGAACAGCAGCGCGGCAGCGCTCGCAGCCAGACCAGTCTGCATCCACCGCCATGTTTCGATGCGGACCATCCTGCTGCGCCTGAGCGGTAAATGCTGCGCATCAAAGGCTTCGAACATGCGCGTTTCGATGCGCGCGATCATCTGCGGCGATAATGCCGGAACCGGCATTTTTGCCAGGGAAGCCGCCGTATTTACCAGTGCGTCCGGTGTTTCCGGCGGCGTCTTGATGCTGTCTGGCGGCAGGACTTGATCGAGCCGCTTCGCCAGCAGATCGGGATCAGAGAACTGCTCACTCACGAGAACCTCGCAAATAATGGCGCGACTTCTGTGAAGTGCCCAGGAGTTCGCTCAGGGCGATCAGCGCGCGGTGCTGAAGCGTCTTCACGGCAGCGACGGATTTGCCAAGAGATGATGCCACTTCGGCATGACTTTTGCGTTCAACGAATCGCATGACAAGGATGATCTGCTGTTCTTCGCTCAACTGATTCAACGCCCGGCGGACCATTTCGAGCTTCTCTGCATCCTGGAACAGCTCTTCGGGGCTGGAATCTGGATCCTGGAGCCGATCCACATCTTCCTCGCGGGTCAGGCGATTATGCTTACGATAATAGTTCGCAACCTGCGCCGACGCAATTCGATATAGCCATGCCGCGAATGGCGCCCCTGTTGGGCGGTATGCTGGCAGCGCCTTGACCATGGCGACGAAGACCTCCGCTGTGACGTCTTCGGAGTCTTCGGCAACGCCGATACGTGCACCGACGTATCGATGAATGGCATGAACGTGAAGTTGGTAGAGGATCGCCAATGCCTCGCGATCGCCCTGTTGGGCGCGCTTGATGTACTCGGCGATTTCAGGTTCGATGACGCCACGGTCACTTTCCGATGGCGCTGCCACCATGAAGACCAGGAACAAAGCGCCAACTACTTCAGGGGTAATCTGCATGGGTATCGTTTGCTTGGGCGATTGATGCAGTAAATATACCCCACAAAAAGGCTCTTTGATGGAGGACTTTGAGCAACTTTGGACGTGACATCGTAATCCATCAGCGAGGCGTAGGAGTCGCGTAGGCTGCGTTTACAGGATTATGCCGTAACCTTACATGAGGCATTACGCGACCAACAGATGAGACAGAACAGAGGAGTAGACACATGAACCGGAACGTAACGCGGACAGGAGGCTTACTGCTGCTGATCATTGTAGCGCTGGTAACGACGCTGCCCGCCGCCGCGCAGGATGACGCGCCAGCACGTACCATCACCGTCAGCGGCTATGGTCAGGAATCGGGAACGCCCGATGTTGCTTATCTGTATCTGGGCGTCGACTCAACCAACGAGAACCCGACAGAAGCCTTCAATCAGGTGAACACGATGATCGAAGCTGTCAATGCTGCCGTCATGGCGCTCGGAATCGCCGGAGACGATATTCAAACCAGCAGCATCAATCTGTGGGTGCAGGATTCCTTCGATCCGGCGACCGGGTCCCCGACAGGTGGACGGACCTATCGTGCTCAGAACATGGTCACGGTCACCGTGCGCGATGTGAATGCCGTTGGCGATGTCATCACCGCCGCCATCGCCGCCGGAGCGAACAGCATTAATGGGCTGTCGTTCGGCATCGCCGAACCCACCGCGCTGGCGCAGGCGGCGCGCCTGAATGCCATTGCCGATGCGCGCGCGCGGGCGGAGCAGATCGCCGCTGCGCTTGGCGTGACGCTGGGCGAACCGATCAGCGCCGACGAAAGTATCTCAGGCGGTGCAGTGTCACAGCCGATGTATGCGATGGGCATGGGAGGCGGCGGCGCAGTCAGCGAGGGGCAGCTGGCGGTTAGCGTGCAGCTGACCATCACTTACGCCATCCAGTAGACCGCCCGCGCGTCAACGCCCTGGCAGAATGGTCAAGCCCCTCAGACGGAAGGATGGATCTGCCTGAGGGGTTTTCGATTTGACCGCTGCCTATCAGCCGCCGGCGAGTATCGCAGCGATTTCCTCTTCTGTGAGCGTCGGGGTGATGGTGATTTCTCTGGGCAGCAGCTGAACAGGCAGTAGCTGCAGCGCGTTGTCGTTGTACGGTTTTGGATTGCTGGGTGCGCCGGTTGCGCTAAGATCCTCGCTCATCGGGATTTCGACCCAGGACCCCGCCGGAACCTCGACGAATTCGCCATCGACCGCTGCGCGACCGTGCCCTTCCAGGATGCTGAAGGACATGCTTTCCCCCGGCTGCGCTTTGATAAAAGCGGTCGAGCCGAGCTGAATGTCAACATCATTTGCCCGCAGGTTGATTTGCCCCATGCCTTCCGGGGTCTGTATCAGGATGCCGTTCTGCGGCGCTTCGGCACAGGTGGTGCCTGCGGCACTGGAACGGAAGTAGAACGCCTGCATCGGCGCGAACGGCACAGCATCTTCGGCGGGGTTGACGGCGGTCAAAGCGCTCAGGTCACCTGCGATTTGGAGAAACTCGGCGGAGACCCATCCATAGGAATCGCTGTCCGGAAGGCGAATGCGCAGCCAGGTCGAACTCTCATTCCGACCATCTGCTGAAATGGTCTCGCCTGCTGCCACTGAACCGACGATGAACTCCTCTGTTGATGGGCGCCGCCGCACGTTGAGGTTGGTGGTCGCCGTGGCGCTGATTGTCGGCAGGGATGAGACGGCATTCTCGATTTCGACATCGCCGAATAGAAGAAAAGTGACGTTTTCACCGGGAAGGCTGTCGGGCAGGTTCGCCTGAACCTTCATCAAGGCGACCCCCCAGGTACTCGTTTCGGGGTTGAGACCATCCAGGCGCAATGTCTCCAAATCGCCGACGCTGACCACGTCCCCGCGTGTATCGAAGTCGAAACTCGCGGCACTTTCGCGTGGGGTAGCGCGCAGCGAGAAGTTTCCATAGCAGGCTTGGTTTCGACCGGTTGCCCCACAGGAATCCTGAACCGCCGTCAATGCTTCCTGAATGGTCGCAGAGCAGCTGTCGGTGGCTTGTCCTTCGAGCAGCGAGGCGCTCAGCAGGAGCGCCGCCATCATCATGAGCAGCAAGGGCAGCGATTTCATGTCGATTTGTTTCCTCACGTGTATGTTGTGACTCTACGACGAAAACACGCTTTGAGCAATCGTGTTGCGCGTCCGCTATAATCGCAACATCAACTCCTGCTGAGGATTCTTGGTATGAGCTTCTGGCATGGCGGCGAAATTGTGGCGCGGATACTCAAAGCGCAGGGTGTGAATACGCTTTACACGCTGTGCGGGGGGCATATCGCTCCCATTTACGACGGTTGCCTGAACAATGCGATTTCGCTGATCGATTTTCGGCATGAGCAGGCGGCTGCCCACGCCGCTGATGCGCACGCCAGGCTAACTCGCAATATTGGTGTTGCGCTGGTGACTGCTGGTCCAGGAGTGACCGATGCGGTGACCGGCGTTGCCAACGCCTATCAGGCGCGCAGCCCAATGATCCTCCTCGGCGGCGCGGCTCCGCTGAAGACCAAGGGGATGGGGGCGCTCCAAGAGATGCCTCAGACGGATATGTTCCGTTCGTTCACCAAAGCCAGCTTCACAGTCGAACGGACTGAGGATATTGCGCTCCAACTGCGCAGGGCATTCGAGATCGCGCTTCATGGCAGACCGGGTCCTGTCTTCGTGGAACTTCCCTTCGATGTCCTGTTCAATGCGGTGGATGCCCCTGAAGTCGGAGAGGCGATTCGTCCGGAGTCTGCCGATCCCGCGCTGGATGACCTACGGGCGATGTTTGCGATTCTTCGCGAAGCAAGAAAACCGGTCATCATCGCTGGTACACAGGTCTACTGGGACGACGCGCACACAGCGCTGCGGACACTGGCGGACCAGACCGGCATCCCGGTGTTCACTAATGGGGCAGGGCGGGGTACGCTGCCTATGGATCATCCCCAATGTTTCAAATCTGCCAGATCGGCGGCAACACGCGAAGCCGATGCCATCGTGCTGATCGGCACACCGCTTGACTTTCGGCTCAAGTATGGACGCGAAGACTGGAATCCGGCGGCGCGTCTGATCCAGGTGGAGAATGATCCTGCCGAGCTGAACCATAACCGTCAGGCAGATGTGGCGATCTGCGCCAATGCGCGCCACGTTCTGGAGGCGCTGGCGGAAGGCTTGCAGGGCATTCGCTATGACGACTGGCTGAAAGCGCTGCGGACGAAGGAAGATCAGAAGGATGCTCAGCTTAAGCAGTGGACAGAAATCGATGGCGCGCCCATCAATCATTTCCGCTTCGCTGCGCAGGTCGCCGCGGCTGTTGACGAGGAGACGCTCATCATCGGCGACGGAGGCGACATTGTGAGCGCCTGCGCAAAAGTGATCACCCTGACCCACCCGGCGCAGTGGCTAGACCCAGGACCCCTGGGCTGTCTGGGGGTTGGCGCTCCTTTTGCCATTGCTGCCAAACATCTGTTTCCAGAAAAGAAGGTGCTGATCATCAGCGGCGATGGGAGCTTTGGCTTGAACGGCTTTGAATTCGATACTGCCGTACGCTTCAAGCTGCCGATTGTCTGCATCGTCGGCAACGATGCAGGGTGGGGGCAGATTCGCACACCCCAGAAAAACATGATGGGGGCAGATCGCGCTGTGGCAACCTCGCTCGCCGCGACTCGCTATGATCGGGTGGTTGAAGCCCTGGGCGGGTATGGCGAACACGTGGAGCGAGCGGAAGACATCTTGCCGGCGCTGCGCCGCGCCTTCGCCAGCGGCAAGCCCGCCTGCCTGAATGTGCCGATCGACCCGGATGGCATGGTCAAGACTGGCGCGAGCACGCCCTATATCGTCTAGAGGCTGTTATGAACTTCTGCGGCAGGAGTTCCCCTCACCCCAAGGCGAGCCTTGCT
>JAEURA010000352.1 GCA_016789005.1 Anaerolineae bacterium | reverse complement strand
CTTTCAGTCAATCACGAATTCCGTAACCTCACCCCGACCTCACCCCTGCCCCTCTCCGCGCGGAGAGGGGCAGGGGTGAGGTGTCTGAAAAAACAACCCTTCATGGCAACCTTGAACTCTCGTGATTCACTGACTTTCAGTCAATCACGAAAGTGCGTCCCCATCCCCAAATCCTCTCCGTGCAAGCTTCGCTTGCCTGCATAGAGAGGGGACCGAGGGATGAGGACAGCCGGCTACCCTGTCGGGGCTTCGCCGCGCAGCAGCGGTTGAATGTCCGACCCGACCACCACCATCACATCAGCAGTCGTGAGTCCATCTGTCCCCTGCTGAATGCTCGATTCCGGGAGTCCAAGGAGCTGCGCCAGATAGCGCGCGGTGTAGGGCTTACCGGTGTAGTCGCGGATAGTCGTCGGCTGGTCCAGCGGCGGGTCGATATTGCCGACATCGGCGACGGTCACCTGGCGGCTCGCCAGAAACTCGCGCGTCATGCCCGCCAGACCGGGGATTGTCGTGTTGTTGAAGATGACGATCTGCGCCGCTTCTGCCTGCGACTGGGTGCGCAGCTGCGCCAGATCGGTGATAGTCGCCGCGCCGGCGGAGGTGGTCCCTGTCGCGTCGGTGGGCTGTCCCGGCTCTGAACTGAACACCCGCGCGAACAGATCGCGCATGGCGGTGTGGACCGGGACGAGCACCTGTTCGTTGTTCACCGTCGTCGCCGGGCGGGTCTCCTGAATGCCGATCTGCCCGGTGCGGATGTTCTCGCGCGGGATTTGCAGCGCCAGATTGCCCAGGCTGATGATCTCGTTCAGCGTCAGGTTGGTGCGGTAGCTGTCGCTCAGCTCCGTCCACAGCTGAGGGGCGACGCCCAGGAAGTTGGCGATGCCGCCGGCGCTCAGCACCTCTTCGCGCACCGCCTTGAGCGTCTCCTGCTGGCGCAGCGCGCGGTCGAAGTCGCCGCCGGAAGTAGCACGGGTGCGGGCATACTGAAGCAGGTGCACGGCGTCGAGCCGCTGGCAGCCCGGTTCAAAATGGACGTAGATGATGCCGTAGCCGGCGTCCGGGTAATCGGGATCGTCGATCACTTCCTGCGGGCAGACTTCGACGCCGTTGGGGGCGACCAGGTTGACCACCGTCTCGAAGACGTCGAAGTTGACCAGCACGTATTTTTCGACCCGGATGCCCAGGTTGGCGGTGACGGTTTGCATCGCCAGCGCCGGACCACCGCCAGGGTAGTTGTTGAGATCGCCGAAGAAGTTCGCCTGATTGATGCGGTCCTGCCGGAAGCCGGGGATCTCGACGTAAAGATCGCGGGGGATCGACAGCATACCCGCCGTCAGGCGGACGGGGTCGATGCTGGCGATCAGCATGGTGTCGGTGTGAAATGCGCCGGTCTCGCCGCGCCGCTGGTCGATGCCCATCAGCAGGACGTTGATGCGTCGGGGGTCCTGCCATTCATACTGCGCCAGCGGATCGACCGTCGCGGTGGGCACGGCGATGGTCGGCGAAGGCGTGACGCCCGGCGGCAGGGTGTTGGTGGGGGGCGGCGTGTTGGTGGCGGTCGGGGTGGGCAGCCCGGCGAGGTTGATGGCGGCGACCTCGACGCCCTGCTCCGCCAGATCGACGGCAAACTGGCGCGCCAGGACGAATGCGCCGACGCCGCACAGCGCGGTCGCCGCCACCAGCCCGACGATGCCGAGGAGAAATGCCCATCCAGGAAGACGCATACCGATTATTCCTTACGCTAAGCCAACAGTGCGCGCCGCAGCCGCAACCCTGCTGCGCCGCACAGCGTCAGCGATTATACGCGCCAGTCCAGACAGCTTGAAGGTTGCGTGATGTGCGCGTAGGTCAGACGGTGGTATGCTAGGGGGCTAGGGCGTGTCTGCGAACTGCTCACCTCGCCCCGTTTCGCTGCGCTCAACCGCCCCTCTCCAATTGGAGAGGGGCAGGGGGTGAGGTTGGGGTGAGGTTGTGTGAGAACCGGGCTTGCAGACAGACCCCAGTCGCAAGGCATGAGAGATGAGGGATGAGGAATGAAAAAAGCACCCTGATCGAGCCTGCTGACTCATCGTGCATGCCTCGTCATTTTTGGCACACCGCGATGCGCGGTTTTGAGCATCATCTAGGAGAGAGCAGAGGGGGCTATGGGGTACGGGTTCTACATCACCATCGACGGCGTCAAACAGGGCAAGCTCAAGGCAGAGTTCAGCGGCGATTCGCCGAAGGACAAAATCCTGGGGCTGGCGTTCGTCTACGAGGTCGAAGCGCCGCGCGTCGCCGCTTCGGGCAGGACGCGCGGGTCGCGCAAGCATTCGCCGGTGGTCTTCGTCAAATCGTGGGGCGCGGCGTCGCCGCAGCTCTTCCAGGCGATGATCACCAACGAGCTGCTCAAGACCGTGCTGTTCGAGTTCGTCAAGCCCGACGCTGAAGGCGTGGATCGGGTCTACCACACCATCAAACTGTTCGAGGCGAGCATCCTCTCGATCAAGCACGAGATCAACCCGTCGAAGTCGGACAACTTCCCCGATCATCCGGCGATTGAACGGGTGGCGCTGACCTTCCAGCGCATCGAGATCGAAAACCTGGAAGGTAAGACGATTGCCGCCGATGAGTGGAGCATGGGCACATGATTGACCGGGTGACGGTGTTCGGGCTGATCGCTTCGGTGTTCGGGCTGGTCTTCGTGCTGGAACTGGTGCGCCGCCGCAAACTGCGCGAGGATTACTCGCTGCTGTGGCTGGCGACCGCCGCCAGCCTGATCGCGCTCACCCTCTCTCGCCCACTGCTCGATCAAATCGCGGCGTTCCTGGGCATCGTCACCTATCCGCCGGCGGCGCTCTTCCTGGTCGCCATCATGTTCATGCTGGTCATCCTGCTGCACTACGCCACCGTGCTGACCCGGCTCGCCCGTGAAAACAAGCAGATGGCGCAGAAGATGGCGATTTTGCAGTGGGAGCTGGAACAGACCCGACGCGGGGGTGACAGCCCGGCTTCCGGCGCGGGCGAAGTCACCCCGCGCGGGTCGTAGCGGCGGTTTCCCCTCACCCCCCAGCTTCCTCGCAAGCGAGGCGAGGGGGAGCGGCAGCATCACATTGCCGGATGCAGGCGCGCCGCTATTCCCGCCACAGACGGTCGGAGAGGTACTTGTAGGCGTTGTCGGCAAAGAGCGTCACGACCGCGCCAGGCTGCCCCGCTTCCGCCAGCGACTCCGCCACCTTCAGCGCCCCGACCATCGCCGCCGCCGCGCTGATGCCGACCAGGTAGCCCTCTTCGCGCGCCAGCCGCCGCGCCATCGCGTGCGTCGCCTCGGTGCTGATGCCGATCTGCCGGTCAGGCAGCGCTTCATCATAGATGCCCGGCTTGATCGCCGTCGGCATGTGCTTCAGCCCTTCCAACCCGTGAAACGGTCCCTCTGGCTGCAAGGCGACGATCTGCACGTCGGGGTTGAAATCCTTCAGCCGCCGTCCCGTCCCGGTCAACGTACCGGTCGTGCCCAGCCCGGCGACGAAATGAGTCACCGTGCCGCCGGTCTGCGCCCAGATTTCGACGCCGGTCGTCAGATAGTGGGCGCGCCAGTTCGCCGGGTTGTTGTACTGGTCGGCATAGAAATAGCGGTCGGGTTCACGGGCGGCGAGTTCGCGGGCGGCGAGCAGCGCTCCGTCCGACCCCTCCAGCGGGTCGGTCAGCTCCAGTTCTGCGCCGTAAGCGGTCAGGATGGCGATCCGCTCCGGGCTGGCGTTCGCCGGGACGAACAACCGGACGCGGTAACCCTTCGCCGCGCCCAGCATGGCATAGGCGATGCCGGTGTTACCGCTGGTGCTGTCCAGGATGATCTTGCCGGGGACCAGCCGCCCGTCGGCTTCGGCTTCGCGCAGGATGTTGGCGGCGGCGCGGTCTTTGACGCTGCCGCCGGGATTGGTCCATTCGGCTTTGGCGGCGATCTGCACATTCGCCGGCAGATGGGCGGTGATGCGGCGGAAGCCGATCAGTGGCGTGTTGCCGATCAGGCTTTCCAGGCGCGCCGATTCGCTCACCGGCGCGTCAAAAGCGGACGGTGTCGCCAACGGCATCGCGGTGAAAGGCATCGCCGGGAACGCCGGCGGGGTCATCGTGGATGGAGAAAACATGGTCGTCCTTCGTGCTACCCGTTCACATGCTGATGGTGATGAAGCGAAAAACAAAAAGCGCGGGGCGCTGCCGGTTTCGAGACCGGAGAGCGCTCCGCGCTTTGGAAATTGCCGCCGCTGCTGTCTACGCGGGCGTGCGTCGCCTTCCGAAGTCGCCTTGAGCGCCTCCTGAACGACAACAACAACACGCGCAGAACAGGAACTGCATGATGTGATCTAAACCTATGGGCAGGTGATTTCGCCGATATTTTTCAGTATAACGGACCTTCGTCCGTCAGGCAAGCAGTCCTGTCAGATCATGGTATATTCATAGCTGTCTCTCATTTCTGGAGCAGCGACAAAAAACTGAACATGCCCACCTTGGAAGCCGCCGCTGAACTCGTCAACGGGCGCTACCGCCTGCACCGCCCGATCGGTTCGGGCGGCATGGGCGTCGTTTATGAAGCCTACGACCGGCTGACGGGTCAGACGGTCGCCTTGAAGCGCGTCACGACGGGCAGCGCCTCCGACCCATCGCCGATACCGGTGGATCGGCAGGTGCTGTCGCTGCATCTGGCGCGCGAATTTCAGCTGCTCGCTTCGCTGCGCCACCCCAACATCATCAGCGTGCTCGACTACGGCGTCGAACGGATGCCGGGCGCTGGCGAACCGCATCTGTTCTACACGATGGAGCTGATGCCCGGCGCGCGCAGCATCCTCGAAGCCGGGCGCTTCGTCACGTTTTCCGAGAAGATTCGCCTGCTGGTGGAACTCCTGGAAGCGCTGGTCTACCTGCACCGGCGCGGCATCCTGCACTGCGATCTCAAACCGGAAAATGTGCTGGTCGCCGGCAGCGGTCAGGTCAAGGTGGTCGATTTCGGCTTGTCGTCTCTGCGCGAACACATCGACATGGGGCAGGAGGGTGGTTCCACCGCCGGCACGCTGACCTACATGGCTCCCGAACTGCTCCAGGGCGGCAGGGTCAGCCCGGCGAGCGACCTGTTCGCCGTCGGGGTGATCGCCTACGAGCTGCTGACCGGGCGTTATCCCTTCGACCGCGCCACCATCGCCAGCCTGATTCAGGGCGTGCTGCGCGTCGAGCCGGACCTGACTCCTTTCTATCTGATCGACCTGCCGCCGCCGTCCCCTCCGCCCGAAAGCGGAACGCCCGGCGAGATCTGGCTGAGCGACGCGCCGACGCTGGCGAGCGTGATCAGGGGACTGCTGGAGAAATCGCCCGAACAGCGCAGCGCTGACGCCCGCGAGGTGATCGACCGTCTGATCGCCGCCGGGCTGCCGGTCCAGCGCGAGCGCCAGGAAGTGCGCGACAGCTTTTTGCAGGGGGCGCAGTTCGTAGGGCGAACCCGCGAAACGAACCAGCTGCGCCTGGCGCTGACGCAAATGCTGAACGGCAAGGGCAGCGCCTATCTGATCGGCGGGGAAAGCGGCATCGGCAAGTCGCGCCTGCTTAACGAGCTGCGCACCTACGCGCTGACCTCAGGGGTGCAGGTGGTGACCGGGCAGGCGGTCGAAGGCGGCGGCGTGCCCTATCAGCTGTGGCGCGACCCGCTGCGCCGCCTGGCGCTGACCACGCCGCTCAGCGACTTTCAGGCCGGCGTGCTCAAGGACCTCATCCCGGACATCGAAACTCTCCTGGAACGCCCCATCCCCGATGCGCCGCCGCTGGACGGGCGCGAGGAGAAGCGCCGCCGGCTGCGGACGCTGACCGAAGTCCTGCGCATGCAGACGACGCCGACCCTGCTGCTGCTCGAAGACCTGCACTGGGCGCGCGAAAGCCTGGACGCGCTGGAAGCCCTGCTGCCGCTGGTGCGCGAGCAGGCGCTGCTGATCATCGGCAGCTATCGCATCGACGAGAACGACGCCCTGCCCGACCTGCTGCCCGACATGATCCCCATGCGGCTGGGGCGGCTGTCGCCCAACGAGATCGACACGCTGGGGCGGTCGATGCTGGGCGAGAACGCCACCGGCAGCGTGATCGACCTGCTGCGCCAGGAGACGGAGGGCAACGTCCTGTTCATCGTCGAGGTGCTGCGTTCGATGGCGGATGAAGCGGGAGCGCTGGAACGCATCGGCGGGCAAACCCTCCCCTTCCGCACCGTCGCCGAAGGCATCGAGTCGGTGCTGCGCCGTCGCCTGCGCCGCATCCCGGAGGATGCGCGGGCGCTGCTGGATGTGGCGGCGGTCGCCGGGCGGGCGCTGGACCTCAAAGTGATGGAGACGATCTGGCGCGCTGAGCCGATCCTGCGTCCTGCCGGCTCCCTGGACTCCTGGCTGGTCGCCTGCAGCAACGCCGCCGCGCTGGAATTCTTTGACGATGCTTGGCGTTTCACCCACGACAAGCTGCGCAACGTGCTGGTCATCGACGTGATGGAGCGGGGCGATCTGGCGGCGACCAGCGCCGCGGTGGCGCGCGCCATCGAAGCCGCCTATCCGAATCCTGCTGAACTGGGGCTGCGCGCTGCCGATCTGGCGGACCACTGGCGCAATGCTGAAAACCCGGTTCGCGAGGCGGCGGCGCTGGAGATGGCGGTGGCGCTGGCGCTGGATCAGGCGCTCTACGAACGGGCGCTGGAACACATCGCTCGCGCCCGACCGCTGGTCAAGGACGATGCAGAGCGAACCGCCCGGCTGGCGGCGCAGGCAAACGAGGCGCAGTACAGCCTGGGACAGCTGGACCGAGCGCGCGAATCGGGGCATCGGGCACTTACGCTGTTCGGCTACACCCTCTACGATCTGACCCGCCCCTGGCAGCAGACGCTCCCCTACCTGATGCTGCGCGTCCCCTGGGTGCAGGTGCGCGCCGCCCTGCAGGCGCGCCGCCGTTCCGAAGTGCGCAGCCTGTCCGCCGTGAAGGTGCTGGAACGGATGGTCATGATCCATTACTTCCAGAACGACCGCAGCGAGACGGCGTACTATTCGCTGCTCAGCCTGAACCCGGCGGATGAACTCAACCCGGCGCGCCGGCTGGAACGGGCGCACGGACACGCGACGGCGACCGTCGCCCTGGCGTCGTCGCGCCCGCACCTGTCGCGCTTCTTCATGCGCCTGACCGACCGCGCGCTCGCCGGGGTGGCCGACTCCAGCGCCATCATCTGGGCGCTGTTGTGTACCGGCATCACCGCCGTCATCACCGGCGATTTCGATGACGCCGAGCGGCGGCTGCTGCGCGGGCGGGCGCTGGCGAAGGAAACGGGCAGCATCCGCCGCCTGGAAGAGGCGCTGGTGACGCTCGCCGGGCTGTACTACTACCAGTCGCGCTGGGACGAGACGCGCGCCGTCAGCGACGAGCTGCACGCGCTGGCGACCCAGTACGGCGACCTGCAAGGCGTGGGCTGGGCGCTCGATAACCAGGGGCGCTTCGCGCTGCGCCGGGGACGCTTTGAAGAGGCGCGGGCGACCTTTCAGCGCGGCTACGACACTTACAGCAAGATCAACGACCGGGTGAACGGCGTCTGGTGTCTGGGGGCAATCGCCAAGACCTATCTGTGCGAAGGCGATCTGGACGCCGCCCGTCCTTACGTGGAGCAGGTGGTCGAGGCGCTCTTCGACACGCCGCAAACCTCGTTCGGCATGACCGAGCCGTTCAGCGCTGCCGCCGAATACTATCTGACTCTGTGGGAAGTGCGCCGCGATCAGGACGCGGTGACCAGGGCGGACGCGGCGTTGGCGGCGCTGGGACGCTACGCGGCGATCTTCCGCGTCGCACGTCCTCGCTATCTGGCGCTTTCCGGCTGGCGGCGGCGTCTGGAGGGCGACCGGGGCGCGGCGCTGCGTCTGGGCAGGCGGGCGGTCAAGGCTGCCGCCCGCCTGGGCATGCCCTATGATGAAGCGGTCGCCCGCGTCGAACTGGCGCGCCACCTGCCGCGCCATCACCCGCTGGTTGAAGACTCACTCAAGCGCGCCATCGCCATCTTCGAAGGGCTTGATGCCGCCTACGACAAGGGGCGGGCGCAGCGCATGCTGTACGACTCGGAAAGATGAGGAGCAGACCATGACTCGTGTTGTCCTGACCATGCTGGATGGGCTGCGCCCCGACGCGCTTGCGCCGGAACGCACGCCGAATCTGCTGCGGGCGGCGGCGAACGGCGCCCATACCCTGGCGGCGCGCTCGGTGATGCCGTCGATCACCCTGCCCTGTCATTTCTCCATCTTTCACAGCGTCCCGCCGCAGCGGCACGGCATCTTGAGCAACACCTATGCCCCGATGGCGCGCCCGGTGATCGGCTTGTTCGACGCCGCCAACGACGCCGGCAAGGTGTGCGGCAGCCTGTACAACTGGGAAGAGCTGCGCGATCTGAGCAAGCCGGGCAGCCTGCACTACTCTTTCCACTCCCGCAGTTCCTACGACATCGAGGCGGGCGACCGGATCATCGCCGATCAGGCAGTGCCGCTGATCGCCCAGGGCGCGTTCGATCTGCTCTTCGTCTACCTGGGGACCATCGACACCGCCGGTCACCTCTACGGCTGGATGAGCGATGGCTATCTGGAGCAGGTGCGCCAGGTCGATGGCGAAGTCGGGCGGCTGCTGGACGCCCTGCCCACCGACACGGCGATGATCCTCCACGCCGATCATGGTGGGCATGACCGCAATCACGGCACGGAGTCGCCGGAAGATATGACCATCCCCTGGATCATCACCGGGGGCGGGGTCAAAGCCGGGCATCGCATCCAGCGCCCGGTCAGCCTGATCGACACCGCGCCGACCATCGCGCGTATACTCGGCTTCAATCCGCCGCGCGACTGGGAAGGCGCGCCGGTTCAAGAGGCGCTGCTGTAGGGCGGACCGCCGGGCAATCGGGCGACCCGGCGGGCAATCGGGCGACCCGGCGGGCAATCGGGCGACCCGGCGGGCAATCGGGCGACCCGGCGGGTCGCCCCTACGAAGCATCGGGTGTAGGGTCGAGCCGGCGGCTCGACCGCTCGACCTTCAAAAAAACGCACGACACCATTTGATCTGTTGATCTGTGTACATATGGGGGGATTCACGATGTTGAAGCTGCTGCGTTTTGCCCTGCCGGCGCTGCTGGCGCTGGCGCTGATCTCGCCGACCCTGGCGCAGGACGGCGTGACCATCTCGTTCGCCAACATCTTCGGCGGCGAAGATGACGCACGCGGTCCGGTCGTGCAGGAGATCGCCGACGCCTTCATGGCGGCGAACCCCGGCGTCACCGTCGAGGTGATCTCGCCGGCGACCGAATACACCGAGCTGTTCAACGCGGCGCTGCTGGCGGCGGAACAGGGGAGCGCTCCGACCATCGTCCAGGTGGAGGAAGGGCTGACGCAGCTTGCCGCCGACAGCGGTTACTTCACGCCCATCGGGCAGCTCGCCAGCGCCGAGCAGATCGCCTCGCTCAATGACCTGCTGCCGACGGTTCGCGCCTATTACACCATCGGCGGCGAACTCTACAGCATGCCCTGGAACGCCTCTAACCCGGTGCTCTACTACAACCGGGGCATGTTCGAGGCGGCGGGGCTGGATCCCGATGCGCCGCCCGCGACCTTCGACGAGGTGACGGCGGCGTGCCAGGCGATCCTGGCGAAGGGGGCAGAGCTTCAGGTTGCCGGGTGCATCAATTTCCCGGTGGCGGCGTGGTTCCCGGAACAGTGGATGGCGATGCAGAATGCCCTGCTGGTGGATAACGACAATGGGCGTTCAGCGCGCGCGACGCAGGTCCATTTTGAGAGCGACGCCATGCTCGCCATCATGACCTGGTGGGATGATCTGGCGGCGAGCGGCGCCTACATCTACAGCGGCGCAGCCAACGATTACAACGGCGAGGCGACCGTCTTCCTGGGGCAGGGTACGGCGATGCACATCAACACGACGGCGGGTCTGGCGCTCATTCAGGGATTCGCCGCCGCGCAGGGCATCGACCTGGGCGTCGCGCCCCTGCCCACGCCGAGCGCCGACGCCGTCAACGGCGTGACCATCGGCGGAGCCAGCCTGTGGGTCAGCGCCGGCGCGACGCCGGAAGAGCAGCAGGCGGCGGTCGATTTTCTGTTCTTCCTGACCAGCACGGAAAATGACATCAAGTGGCATCAGGGCAGCGGCTATTTCCCGATCCGCGCCAGTTCGATTGAGCGCCTGACCGCCGAGGGCTGGTTCGAGGCGAACCCCAACTTCGCCATCGCCATCAACCAGCTTCAGGCGTCGGCGGGCAACCTCGCCAACGCCGGCGCAGTGGTCGGACCGGCGGCGGAAGTGCGCGGCATCCTGGTCGAAGGCATCCTGTCGATGATCGACGGCGGCGCGTCCCCGGCAGAGGCGATGGCGGCAGCGAAACAGCGCGCCGACGCCGTGCTGGCGGATTACAACGCGGTGGTCGGCGGGTAGTTTCCGCCGCACCGCCCACAGGGGCGGCGCGCCCGCCTCGGCAATCCATGTTCACCGCATGGTTTTCGAAGACTCCGTAGGGGCGAGCCGGCGGCTCGCCCGTTGATACAGGGGCGGCGCGACCGCTGACACAGGAGCGCAGAAGGGTTTAATCCAGGGGGAAAGCTTCCGGCGCGCAGACGCGCAGCACGCCCGCCAGCTCGTGACCGAGCAGCACGGTGTCGCCGTCCAGGTCGAGCTGAAGCGGACCGTTGAAGGGAGCGCGCGCCACCAGGCTGAAGACTCTGCCGGGGCGCAGCCCCAGCTCACCGAGGTACTTGAGCTTATCGATGTCGTGGGTGTTCACCCGGCTGATGGCGAGGGTCTGCCCAGGCTCCCGCTCGTTGAGGGGGAAATCGCGCACGCGCGGCATGACGCCGTCGGCGCTGGGGATCGGTTCGCCGTGCGGGCAGCGGCGCGGCGCACGGGTCATCTGGCTCATCTTGTCGACGATCAGCTCGCTGACCACCTCGCCCAGGGAATCGGCGTCGTCGTGCACCTCATGCCAGCCGAACTTCATCACATCGACCAGGAAGACTTCGACCAGGCGATGGCGGCGGATGTTGGTCAGGGCTTCGCGTTCGCCGGCAGAAGTCAGGGTGATGCCGCGATACGGTTCATGCTCGATGTAGCCCGCTTCTTTGAGGCGCTGCATCATGCGGGTGACGGCAGGGGCAGACACGCCGAGCGCCTCCGCCAGCGCCGAGGTGGAGATGAACGGGTTATTATCCTGGTAGTAGGCGATTCGGTACGCTTCAGCCAGGTAGGTTTGCGGGGAATGTCGGTGAACTGCCGCCTCACCCATACGTCATGCTTCTCACGCCTGCCGAATTTTGATTATACTGGTCATCAATATATCAACCTGAGATTATTTTATCAAGGTTAAATGAAAAGTGCTGCTGTGGTTAAAGCGCACGGATGAGGGCAGCGCTGACCGGAGAGGCAAACGATGACGGTGTTGTTCGATTTCTCTCAGTTCCCGATCCTGGCAACCGAGCGGCTGACGCTGCGCCAGATCACCCACGCGGATGCCGACGCCATCAGCGCGCTGTTCAGTGCGCCGGAGGTGCTGCGTTTCCTCAACAACCCGCCCATGGACACGCACGAAAAGGCAGTCGGTTTCATCGACTGGCTGGCGCGGGCTTTCGAACAACAGGAGGGAGTCAACTGGGGGATCACGCTCACGGGGCAGGATCAGGTGATCGGCATGTGCGGGGCGTACGATTGGAACCGTGACAACCGGCATATCGACATCGGCTATCACCTCCTGCCCGCGCACTGGGGACAGGGTTATGCGACCGAAGCCACGCGAGCAATCATCAGATGGTGTTTCCAGAACCTCGACCTGCATCGTATTCAGGCGGACTGCACCGCCGGCAACGACGCCTCCGAACGGGTGATGATCAAGTGCGGTTTTACGCTCGAAGGGGTATGGCGCGAAAGCTGCTGGGAACATGGGCGGTTCGTCAGTATCAAACAGTACGGGCTGCTGCGCCGGGAATTCATCGACCTCCCTTGACGCCGTTCATACGGCTCGCCTAACATTACCGGCGCTGAAATCCCTGGGCGATCCAAGACCCTGAAGGCGGGTGTACTCCACCGCCTTCCGCATCTCGCCCCTTGACCGAAGACTGATGACCGGCAGCGCCGGACCATTCACCGATTGGAGCAGCAGCCCATCTTGGAAAAACTATCCCTCAACGGACAGTGGTCCCTCTGGCGAATCGATCAGCCGGACGACGTCATCGCAGCGCAGGTCCCCGGCTGCGTCCACACCGATCTGCTGGATGCCGGGCGCATCCCTGATCCTTACTTCCGCGACAACGAAACCCGCCTTCAGTGGATCAGCGCTGTTGATTGGCTGTACGAGCGCCGCTTCGAGGTCACGCCCGACCTGCTGCGCCATGAACGGGTGCTGCTGCGCTGTCACGGGCTGGATACCATCGCCGCTTTGTCGCTGAACGGTGTCGAGATCGCCCGCACCGACAACATGTACAGGACGTGGGAGTTCGACGTGAAGGCGCATCTGCGCGCCGGCGAAAACACGATCCGCGTCCATTTCAGCGCGCCCGTCCCCTACGTCGAGCAGATGGACGCCGAACGGGGCGCGATGCCCGGATGGGTGCAGCCGATGCGCATCAACAGCGGCGGCTGGATTCGCAAAGAGCCGTGCAACTTCGGCTGGGACTGGGGTCCGGTGCTGGTCACCAGCGGCATCTGGCGCGATATCGAGATCATCGCCTTCGACGCAGCCCGCCTGTGCGACGTTCGCGTCGAGCAGTTTCACAGCGATTCCGGGCGCGTCACCCTGACGGTCAGCGGGGGCGTGGAAGCGTTCCAGCCCGCCGCGCTGCATGCCGAGGTGCGCGTGTCGCTGGGTGGACAGCCGGTGGCGGAAGCCGCCGCGCCGGTCGGCGAAGGACGTTTCTCCGCCGACCTGACCATCGCCAGCCCCCGCCTGTGGTGGACGAACGGGCTGGGCGATCAGCCGCTCTATGATGTCGCGGTGACCCTCTCCGATGGCGCGCCTATCGATGTCTGGGCGGGGCGGGTCGGGCTGCGCCTGCTGAAGCTGGAGCGCCACCTCGACGAGTGGGGCGAATCGTTCAGCTTCTCGATCAACGGCGCACCGTTTTTCGCCAAGGGCGCGAACTGGATTCCGGCGGACCCCTTCGCGGCACGGGTCAGCCCGGCGCTCTACCGCCGTCTGCTCGATGACGCCCGGCGGGCAAACATGAACATGCTGCGCGTCTGGGGCGGCGGCATCTATGAGAGCGACCTGTTCTACGATCTGTGCGACGAATACGGCATCGCCGTCTGGCAGGATTTCATGTTCGCCTGCGGCGTCTATCCGTCCTACGATGCGGCGTTCATGGCGAACGTGCGGTCAGAAGCCGAAGACAATGTGCGGCGGCTGCGCCATCACGCCTGCCTCGCCCTGTGGTGCGGCAACAACGAGATCGAGCAGGGGATGGGGGGGAGCGGCTGGAAGGAGACGATCAGCTGGGAGGTCTACGGCGCGCTGTTCGACAAACTGCTGCCGGAAGTCGTCGCCGCGCTCGATCCTCATCGCCCCTACTGGCCCAGCAGTGCCCACAGCCCGCACGGCGACCGTGAAGATCACATGAACCCGAAATGGGGCGATTCGCATCTGTGGTCGGTGTGGCATGGACGCCAGCCATTCGAATGGTATCACACCCGAACGGATCGCTTCGTCAGCGAGTTCGGCTTCCAGTCCTTTCCACCGCCAAAGACCATCGACTCCTTCACGCTGCCGGAAGACCGCAACATCACCAGCTACGTGATGGAGCACCACCAGCGCAGTGCCATCGGCAACAGCGCCATCGTCGACTATCTGCTGAGCTGGTTCCGCCTGCCCAGTTCGTTCGAGTCGCTGGTCTGGCTGAGTCAGATTTTGCAGGGGCTGGCGATGCAGTACGCCGTCGAAGGTTGGCGGCGCAACATGCCGCAGTCGATGGGCGCGCTCTACTGGCAGCTCAACGACTGCTGGCCCGGTCCCACCTGGTCGGGCATCGACTACCGGGGCAACTGGAAGGCGCTGCACTCTATGGCGCGGCGCTTCTTCGCCCCGCTGCTGATCAGCGGCGTCGAGGATGCTTCCGCCGGCAGCTTCGATATTCACATCACCAGCGATCACCTGTCCCCGGTCGATGGAGTGGCGCGCTGGCGCATCCTGACCCCGGCGGGCGATCTGCTGGGGACGGGCGTGCAGCCGGTGACGATCAAGCCGCTCAGCAGCGAAAAAGTCGCGTCGGTCGATGTCGCCGACCTGCTGCGCGAGCACACGCCGCGCGGCGTGCTGGTGCTGCTGGAACTGGGGGTCGGCGGCGAGACGGTCTCGGAAAATCTGGTGCTCTTCAGCCGCCCCAAACATATCGCGCTGGTGAAACCTACCCTCACCCCGACG
This sequence comes from Anaerolineae bacterium, assembly GCA_016789005.1. Classification (GTDB taxonomy): domain Bacteria; phylum Chloroflexota; class Anaerolineae; order Aggregatilineales; family Phototrophicaceae; genus Flexifilum. Next base: position 49,447 of record JAEURA010000352.1, on the reverse strand, counting down.
TTCTACGCCGCCGACGGCGGGCTGAAGGTCGCCTTGCAGACTGATCAGCCGGCGCTGTTTGTCTGGCTTGAAATGGACGGCGTCGATGCCCGCTTCAGCGATAACTTCTTCCACCTCATGCCGGGGCAGACGAAGATCATCACGCTGGAGGGCGCAGCGGACCAGGCGGCGGCGCTGCGCCTGCGCTCGCTCGCCGATACCTACTGACCCGAATTCAGCGATAGGCTATCGTTTGCAGGGGCGCATCGCGATGCGCCCCCTTTCGCGATGCGGGGCAGCAGGACGATAATAGCGGCGCACGATCAGTTTCAGTGACTCACGGATTGCCTGACCTCACCCCGTTTCGCTGCGCTCAACCGCCCCTCTCCAAACGGAGAGGGGCAGGGGGTGAGGTTGGCTGGTTTCGTACTGAAGCTGAACTTTCGTGATTCACCGGGTTTCCCGCGAACAGTACCGGACCTTTCGCCTGAGGAGCGCTATTTCACCATGCAAATCCCTCTCCACGACGCCCCTGTCTTCGACCATCAGCCGCACGACGAGCAGCCGCTCGGCGATGGCGCGCGCAACGCCATGCGCGCCTACTTGCAGCGCACCGAGGTGCGCCTTTCCACCCTGCACCGCATCGCCGTCGCCTTCGTCAGCGGCGCGGGGCTGCTGCTGCTGCTGCCGGTCTTCTTCAAAGACGAGATCACGGTGCTGGTGCGCGTGTTCCTCAACACCATCCTGGATCAGGTCATGACGCTCGACAGCGGGGCGATGCTGTCGCACGGACTGCTCTATCTGACGCTGATCTTCCCTTTCATCCTGTCGCTGGCGATCCCGCTCTACGCGCTCTATCTGCTGCTCAAGGATGTCGTCCACTTCTACTTCACCATCTACAGCCCCGGCTTTCCTTCAGATCTGATGACCCCTACGTTTGCGCTGTCGGGCGTGGGGTTCTCGCCGGATGAATCGCCGGAAGCCAAGCGGCGCATCCTGGCGTACCAGTACCAGCATTCCAGCGCCATCAATTTCGCCATCCCCTTCAGCCCGGAACGCCGCAAAGCCTACTTCGACGCGATCATCAACGGCACAGAACGCCGGATCATTCCGGAAACCCGCACCTATGACGCCGTCGCTGCCACCGGCGCGCTGACCGAAGAGACCGACCCGGCGACGGTCGAACGCTTCGGCGCGGCGTTTGGGTTGGCGCGCACGCTCGACCGGCAGCTGGTCGAGGAGGTCGCCACCAGTGAGATCTCGCTGGTGCGGCACATCCTCTATCTGCGGCGCATGATGCTGCGCTATATGAAGACGCTGATGATGTTCATCTGGACGACGCTGGTCACCTTCATCATGCTGCCCTTCTTGCAGGAGGATCGGGTTCCCAGGTTCGTGATCATGGCGGCGGGGTATCTGCTGTGGGCGGTGCTGGTGATGCCGGTGATGCGTATGCCGCTCAACTGGATCTACCGCCACCTGCGCGGGATTCCCGACGACTGCCAGATCGACAAACAGCTCACGATCCTGGAAGAGCAGGTGCAGCCTTACATCCGCGCGGCAATCGTCTCGGCGGGCGTGGCGCTGACGCTAAGCGTCGTGCTGCTGACATCCTCTTAGCGCCGCTTCAGCTGACCGCTTGGGGGATGGGCTGCGGTTGATGGGTCAGACGGATGGTGAAGGTCGTGCCAATGCCGGGGGCGCTCTGGACGGTGATGTCGCCGCCGTGCAGCTGAACGATCTCGTGGGTGATGTACAATCCCAGCCCTGCGCCGATGCCGCCTTCGGTCACGCGATAGAACGCCTCGAACAGGTGCGGCAGATGTTGGGCGTCGATACCGACGCCGGTATCGTGCACCATGACCGCCACCAGTTCGGGGCTGCTGGCGTCGAGGTTCGCGCTGACTTCGATGATTCCCCCCGCTTCGGTATATAAGACGGCGTTGCGTACAATGTTGGTGAACGCCTGCGCCATGCGCGTGGCGTCGGCATTGACGCGCAGCGGCTCCTGGGGCAGCGTGAGGGTCAAGGCGATCTGTTTTAACTCGGCTTCAGGTCGCTGAACATCCACCACCTCGCGGATCGTCTGGCGCAGGTCAAGCGGCTGTCTGTTGAGCGCCAGACCGGCTTCCAGACGCGACACCAGCAGCAGATCGTTGACCAGGTTGAGCATATGATGCGACACCTTATTGAGCACATCGAGATGCCGTGCGCCCTGTTCGGGGTTGCGTTCCAGCAGATACAGCCGCGTCATGATGTTAGTAAGCGGGGTGCGCAGTTCATGCGAGGCGCGCGCGAAAAAGTAGTCGCGCTGCCGCTTCATGGTTTTCTCCTGGGTGATGTCGCGCGCGATGATCACCCGCCGCCGCCGGGTGTCGCCCATCTGAATCGGCGTCGCCGTGATCGCCACTTCGACCTGGGTGCCGTCCCGGCGCAGCAGAGTCGTCTCGTAGCGATCGGTCTTGAGCAGAATCTGCGTCACCGTCATCTCCATCGTTGGGGTCAGCAGACGGAAGGGCTTACCCAGCAGTTCCTGCGCGCCGACGCCGACCATGTCCGCCAGGGCAGGGTTCACGATCTGAATGTCGCCATCGACGATGTAAGCCAGTCCTTCGCCCATCGTATCGACGATGGCGCGCAGCTGCGCATCCTGGGCTTCCAGTTCCCTCGTGCGCTGCGCCACACGCCCTTCCAGCTCTTGGTTCAGCGCCTCCAGCGCCTGCCGGGACGTAGACACATCCAGCAGCATGGCGTTGAGCGCGCGCGTCAGACTGGAAAGCTCGTCGTCGCCTTCTACGAGAATAGAAGGTGGCGACGCCGCCTCGCCAATGGTCTTGACGGCGTCGCTCAAGCGTTTGACGCGCGCCAGCATCAGCCGGTCGATCACGAACAGCGTCCCGCTGATCAGCACCACGCCGAACAGGAGCAGCGCCATCGTGAACTGCAAATGGCTGAGTCGCGCCTGCTGCATGATGTCGCGCGATTCCTGGACCTGCACCTGAAAACTGCCGCCCTGCGCAGACAGCCAGGCGTGGGCGTAGATATGGGCGTCGCTCATGGTGAGCCACTGTTCGGCGGCTGCCGAAGCGGCATCCCCCGGCTGGTCCTGCTGGGCAATGAAAGTAACGCTGATCTGCCAGGCGGCGGACATCTTCGCGGCAGTCGCCTCGTCCAGCACACGCCCCCACACCAGCGTCCCGGCGCTGGGTCCACGATCATCACTGGTCAGAATCGGGCGAACGGCGAAGATGATCGGAGTCTCCTGGAAGATTCCGAAGAAGCTGTCTGTCTCCTGCCGGCGAATCGCTTCATAGAGGAGGTGCGACGATTCTTCGGTCAGCGCCGCCCGCAGCGACTCGGCAAAGTCTGCCGGGTTCAAATGCTGCTCCCAGCGAACCGCCGCGCCGTCGCCATCCAGCACCAGCATGAAGCTCAGATCAAGGTACTCCAGCACGTCGGTTGTGAAATTCTCGGCGGCGAACTCAGAATCCGGGATCCCGGCAGTGACGTACCTGTACATGTCCGTCCAGCTTGACCAGTCGCGCAGTCTGGCGAAGGTGTCATCGAGCAGTTCCAGCAGTTCCTGGCGGACGCTGGCGCTATGACGGGCGATCTGTTCGCGTTCGACGGCTTCGAAACTGGTGATGGTGATGCGCTGGAGCGCGGCGAACAGGATGGCGATCATCCCAACCAGCAGAAGGGTGAGGTAGACAAGGGTTCGACGACGCAGAGTCATGATGCTGGCTCACTTCGGTCCGGCAGAAAGTGTGCGCTGCGGCGAAAGATGGTGCTGCACTACGTCCATTGTAGTAGATTTCCGAGCGCCGGACAGGATTTTGGTGGAGGGCAAGGGCGTGATATGCATCACACCCTTGCGTCCGAGGTTTGGGTTTGCTTTCTAGGCGGACACCGACTCCAGCGTTTCAATCGTGCGCATCATCGCGTCGATCTCGGTCTGAAGGATGCTGCGGTCCATCGCAAAGCGCGCCCCGGCGGCGGCGAACAGCGCCGGCAGCGGTTCCGTCCCGCCCAGCGCCAGCGCCCGGCGGTAGTTGGCGGTGGCTTTCGCCGGGTCCTGGAGCGAATTCAGCCACACCTGCACCGCGCCGATCTGGGCGAGACCGTATTCGACGTAGTAGAACGGAATCTGGAAGATGTGCAGCTTGCGATGCCAGCCGGTGACCTTCACGTCATTCAGCCCGTCGAAGGCGATGCCCTTCATGAAACGATCCCACTGCCTGCCCCATTCGGCGTCGCAGTTCGCCGGGTCCATGGCGTCGTCGGCGTGCGTGTAAACCCAGTGCTGGAAGGCGTCCACGACCGCCATGTAGGGCCAGAACAGCAGCGCCCCTTCCAGATGTTCGACGCGCGCGCGAGCGGCGTCGCTCTCGCTGTAGTAGCCGCCTTGCGACGCGGCGAGATAGGGCGCGGCGAGCAGCTCCATGCTCATCGAGGCGACCTCGCAGAACTCGATCGGCGGTTCGACCCGGCGATACTCTTGCAGGCTGTTCGCCTCATAGACGTGAAAGGCATGTCCGCCCTCGTGCAGAAGCGTCTGCACGTCGTCGTGCACGCCGACGGCGTTCATGAAGATGAACGGCTTCTGGGCGATGGGATACTCCGTGCAGTAGCCGCCCGGCGCTTTATTCTTGCGGCTGTCCAGGTCGAGCAGGCTGTTGGCGCGCATATCGGCGAAGTGCGCCCCCAGCGCCGGGTCCACCTTGCGGAAGACGGTTTCGGCGCTGGCGACCAGCGACTCCGCCGCCGTGAACGGCTTGAGCGGCTGACGGTTGAGCGGATCGACATCCAGGTCCCAGGGGCGCAGACGGTCGATGCCGAGGCTGCGCCGCCGCTTCTCGTAGAGCGCCTGCGCCGCCGGGACGACGACGGACTCAATCGCCTCGTGGAAGCGCAGGCAGTCCTCCGGCGTATAGTCGAAGCGCTTGTGGTGTTTCCAGGTATAAGCGCGGAAATCCGGCTCACCGGCGTTGGCGGCGATCTGCCGGCGCAGACTCAGCATCCGCGTCCACAGGTCGTTGAGCGCGGCGCGGTCGGCGATCTGCCGTTCGGCGCGCAGCGTCCAGGCGCGTTCGCGCAGCGCCCGGTCGGTCTCCATCAGCAGCGGGTTCATCTGCGGGATGGTGCGGGCTTCTCCTTCCCACATCACCTCCTGCGCGCCGATGATCTTGTCATACTCGTTGGTCAGCTTTTCCTCTTCGGTCAGCAGCGGCACGTTCGCCTCTCTGAAAAGATCGGCTTCGGAACGAATGCCGCGCAGGATGACCGCGTAGCCTTTCGGCTCGACGCCGCTGTCCAGCAGCTTCTGCTTCAGCCGTTGGTTCGCCACCGACGCCGGCTCGGAAATGGTATCCAGGAAGGCGAAGAAGCGTTCCTCGGTCGCTTTGTCCGCCGTGTTCACGGTCGTGCCGACGTAAAGCCGCTGATAGCTTTCGGCGAGCAGCTTGCTCAGGCGTTCCCAGTCGGTCAGCCAGTCTACGGCGGTCTCCGCCGTCAGCGGCGCGGCTTCCAGCGCCTCGAAAAACGGCTGAATGCGATCCCACCCCCAGGACTGGAAGTCTTCAAAACGAATATCCAGAATGCGAGCAGTCATAAATGCCTTCTTCCCTCTGCAACTCAGTCCCTCAATGATACTTGAAGGCGGACAAATGTTTAATCTTTGTTGTATACTTGTCCTCAATTCTCATCTGTAGCCTGTAGCGCGATTGGACGCAGGAGCACCGAGCGTATGCGCATTTCCGTCTTACAAGATCAGCTCGCCAGAGGGTTGAATATCGTCAGCCGCGCTGTCGATGCCCGTCCGACGCTGCCGGTATTGGCGAATGTCCTGCTGGCGACGGATGAGTCACGCCTGAAGCTGGCGGCGACCAACCTGGAACTGACCATCATCACCTCGATTGGCGCGAAAGTGGATCGCGCCGGCGCGATCACGCTGCCCGCCAAGACGTTCAGCGAGCTGGTCAACAACCTGATGCCCGACCGGGTGGACCTCAACCTGGACAGCGCCACGCAGACGGTCAACGTGCGCAGCGGCATGACCAATTCCAACATTCGTGGCATCAGCGCGGCGGAGTTTCCGCCGCTCAACGAGACCTTCACGCCAGATGTCGTCATGCCCGCCAAGACCTTCCGCGAGATGGTCTTGCAGACCCAGTTCGCTTCGGCGAAAGACGATGCCCGCCCGACCCTGACCGGCATCTACACGCACCTGGAAAAAGGGGTGCTGACGATGGCGGCGGCGGATGGCTTCCGTCTGGCGGTGCGCACCACGCGGCTGGAAGCCGGCAGCGGCAAGACCGACCTGATCATCCCCGCCAAGGCGCTCAACGAAGTGGCGCGCATCATCGGCGATGAGGACAAAGAGATCAGCATCGCCCTGAGCGGGGAACAGGATCGGGTGATGTTCCTCTACGAGAACACGCTCGTCGCCACCCAGGTGATCGATGGCAAATTCCCGGACTTCACCGCCATCATCCCCAAGTCGTACAGCACCGCCGTCACCCTTTACACCTCCGACCTGCTCAAGGCGTGCAAGCGCGCCGAGATCTTCGCCCGTGACAGCAACTACAGCGCCCGCCTGATGGTCAAGCCCGCGCCCGAACCCAGCACGCCCGGCGAAGTCACCGTCGTGGGGCGCAGCCCGGAGCGGGGCGACAACGAAGGCGTGCTCGACGCCAGCGTCGAGGGCAGCTCGCTGGAAGTGGCGTTCAACATCCGCTTCCTGATCGACGTGCTGAGCGTGATGAACGACGAACAGGTCGTGCTGGAAAGCAACGGCGCCGCCCACCCCGGCGTGATTCGCCCGCGTGACCGCGACGACTTCGTCTGCGTCGTCATGCCGATGTCCACGACCCGCTAAACCCGCACGCCCCACCTGTGAGCCTGCCCACATGAAATTGCGCAGGCTCACAGCCGGGCGATCAGCGCCCCGCGCTTGAACGACCCCGCACCGTAGCCCATCAGCCCCAGGGCGAGCGCCCACAGCACCGCGCCAACCGCCAGCGCCAGCAGCGGGCTGAAATAGACCACGCCGCCCAACTGCCCGAAGAGCAGCAGCAGGATCGGCAGGACGACCACGCCGCCCAACTGGTAAGCCTCCTGAAAGGTGCTGACCCGCGACGAGACCAGCACCATCGCCCCCAAGCCCAGCCCCGACGCCGCCGGGACCACCCAGAAGATGAGCAGCAGCCAGGTCGCGTCCAGGACGAAGATGCCACCCATGAACGACAGGGTGGTCAGGGTAATGACGACGGCGAAGGCGAGGTAGCCCAGCCAGCCGACGGCGACCCCTGCCAGCCAGGGTCCGATCAGCTTCGCCAGGTACAGCTCGCGGTCGGTCGTCGGGGCATACAGCAGCGCCTCCAGCGTCTTGCGCTCCTTTTCCCCGGCGAAGCTGTCGGCGGCGATCACATTCGCCACCATCGTCGGCAGCAGCAGAACCATTGGCGGGAAGAAGAGGTTGAAGAGGATATAGGTGATGCGCTGCACTTCGTCGTCATACTGCGCCAGGCGCTCGCTGATCGGCGCGGGCAGGTGGTCGAAGAACGCCGCCGATTCGCGCCGGAAATCGCGGATCGCCTCGGAGTCCGGGTCGGCGGTGGCGAGGAGCGCGCCGCCAACCCCCGGCAGCAGGACCAGGACCAGGACGGGCACAATGATCAGCGGGATGAGCACCGCCCGCGTCTGCCGGACGACCTTCAGGTCCTTGCGGATGATCGTTCGCACAGCGCGCCAGTTCACTGCATCCCCCTTTCCTGCCCCTGCCGATGCAGCGCCATATAGATGTCTTCAAGCGAACTCTCATGCGGCGTCAGGGCATAGACGCGCACCTTCGCCGCCAGCAACCGCGCCAGCACCTCTGGCGCTGCCTCGCGGTCGCTGAGGGTAAGCGTCAGTTCGGCGTCGGCGGTCTCGACGTACTTCACCGCCGGCAGCAGGGCGATCTCACGGCGGGCTGTCTCGCGCTGGTCTGCCGCGACTTCCAGCGTATAGCGCATCTCCGCGCCGATCTCCCGCGCCAGCGCGCGCGGCGTCCCGACAGCAGCCAGACGCCCACGCTCCATCACCGCCACCCGGTCGCACAATCGCTGCGCCTCCACCAGGTTATGGGTGCACAGGAAGACGGTGCGCCCCTCGTCGCGGCTGAGATGGCGGATCATCCTGCCGACCTCCTGCGCCGCTACCGGGTCCAGCCCGGCGGTCGGTTCGTCGAGGAAGAGGATCTCCGGCTCGTGCAGGAACGCCCGCGCCAGCGCAAGGCGCTGCTTCATGCCCTTGCTGTAACCGCCGACTTTTTCGCCGGCGCGGTCTGCCAGCTCGAATCTTTCCAGGACGGCGGCGGTGCGCCCCCGCACCTGCCCCGGCGGCACACCGTACAGGTCGGCATAGTAGGTCAGATTATCGACGGCGGTCAGCCGCTCGTCGAGCGATGGCGTCTCGGTCAGCACGCCGGAGCGCGCCCGCACCTGGGATCCCTGCGTCCCCGGATCAAGCCCCAGCACGCGGATGACGCCGCCGTCTGCGGCGAGCACGCCGTTGAGCAGACGGATGGTCGTGGTCTTGCCTGCGCCGTTGTGTCCCAGGAATCCGAAGATTTCGCCCGCCTCGACGGTCAGCGACAGCTTATCGACGGCGGTGGTCGCTCCAAAACGCCGCGTCACCTCTTGAAGGTGAATCGCCGGTAATGCCATCTGCATAGCCCTCCTGAAGCCACCTGCCGAAACATCTCAATGTCTTCACCCCTGCTGCGCTTCGCTTAGCTTCCCATCGCGCGCGGGGCGAAGGGCACTGCCTCCCCCTTCTCCCACAAAACGGGGAGAAGGGGGCTGGGGGGTTGAGGGGAGAAAAGTTCATAACAGCCTCTAGAGCTTTACATGAAAAACGATACACCACAGAGAATGAAAATGAGTAGACTGAAGGGTGTATCCACTGTGAGAGACCGGTAATACGGGAGCAGTGCGAGTCTGGCTAGAGCGTTTGGAGGGCTTAGGTTTTCAGGTCCAACTCTCCGCCGCTTAACTCATTTTCAGGAGAGAACCAGCGCTGCCGCGTTGTCTATTTTCCCTAGAGCCTGTATCCTCTTTTGCGGCGCGAGTTTCCCCTCACCCCGCACGCGTGGGACAGGGGATACAAGGGGTGAGGGAAACTCCTGCCGCAGAAGTTTACAACACCCTCTAGGAAGTGAGGTGTTCCGCTACCAGCGTGTCGATCTCGGAACGGAATATCTGTCGAAGGCTTTCCTTTTCCTCTTCAGGCAGTGCAGAGTGAGCTAACGCGCTCAACGCCATGTCTGTGATCTCTTCAGAACTCAGAGAACCCGCCTCTGCCGCCAGAATGTACTCCTGGTTCAGGTTGGTCTGGTACAGCGTCGGCTGATCAGATCCGACTACGAGTTTGACACCGTGGTCCAACAGCTTGCGGATGGGCAGCTTTGTTGGGTTTTCGACCCACTTCTGCTTGACCAGACGCGACGGGCTGAACGAGATCAAGACCGACTGCTGCACAACCTGCGCTATGACCTCATCGTCTTCCCATAATTCCCGCGCGTCGAGTATACGCGAAGGATTCAAGCTCGCCAGTGTATCAGAGAGTCCGGCGCGTCCTGTGAGTTCACCTACTCGAACCACCCGGACGAGGTCTCGTTTCTCCGCAGATCGAAAAGGCTTCTCGAACTGTACCGGAGATTGTACATCGTCCCGGCCAATGAGCCCGACGCCTATCACACCTGCGCGCTGGGCAGGAATTGATGATCCCCAACGCACAGTATCTTCTACGCGGCGGGGGTCATCACGAAAGGCATTCAGTATCCACTGCATTCGAATGCCCCATGCTCGCTCTGCTCTCTGACGTCCATCGTTGATGGCAGCGAAGAAGCCCTCGAAATCTAAAGCGCAGTCCGGATAGTACGCTGGGCATACTCCGACCTCGGCATATCGCACGCGCTGCTTGTGCAGCTTGGTAGCCAGATCATAGGCTAAGCGGGAAAGATCATCCCCGTCACGTACCCACGAATTCGCCACTCGCAGAATGTCGTATAAGCGAGCATAGTCCGGTTTTCGGATCAAGCCTACCCAATCGTTGTAGTGCTTGAGCGTTTCAGGTATCTCATACTGTTCAGAGATGAAAAGCAGGCGGCTGATCTCGAAACTTCCCTCGAGCTGAACGTTCAGCTCGGCTTTCGGCATCGCCTCAATGAATGATCTCAGGGACATAACGGATTCACCTCTCTTGCGTCAGTCGCTGCCTGCAGGTTGCTGGTACGCGATTGCAGATCGTATAAAGCTGACAAATAACGGATGCGGCGCGTTCGGACGGCTCAGAAACTCGGGATGGAACTGCGTGCCAAGCATGAACGGATGACCGGCTAGCTCCGCAATCTCCACAAGCTCCTGTGAAGGGCTGAGTCCGCTAAACTGCATGCCATGTGCTTCAAACTGCTCACGATAGTTGTTGTTGAACTCAAAGCGATGCCGGTGACGTTCTTCGATCTTTCTCTCATCACCATACGCTATCGCCGCCACTGACTGCGGTTTTAGTTCGCAGGGATACACACCCAGGCGCATTGTGCCACCGAGATCAGTGATCCCGCGCTGATCCAGCATCATATCAATGACAAAATGCTCGCTGTTCGTCTCAAATTCTGAGCTATTGGCATCTTCATAGCCAAGGACATTCCGTGCAAACTCGATACACATCGTCTGCATTCCCAGGCACAACCCCAGGTAAGGAACTTTTTTTTCCCGCGCAAAACGCGCCGCGAGGACTTTTCCTTCGACGCCGCGATAGCCAAATCCGCCGGGAACAACAATGCCGCTAACTGCCTTGAGCTGCTCCCAGGCACGTTCTTTTTCCAGGTCTGTAGAGTTAATCCACTGAATTTCGAGGCTTCTGTCACAGAACGCTGCGGCGTGAAACAGAGCTTCTTTCACGCTCATGTAAGCATCGTGAAGCTCGACATACTTGCCAACCACACCAATCCTGATAGGTTCTTTGACCGCGCGCATCTTGCCGACCATACTGCGCCATTCAGCGAGGTCTGGCTTGTGCACCTCCAACCTCAGTTGCTCTACCAGGTAATCGCCTAAGCCTGCGTCTTCTAGCACAAGGGGGACATCATAGATGAGATCCGTTGTCTTGAGCGCAATTACCGCTCGTTCTTCGACATCGCAGAACAACGCGATCTTTGATGTGACATCTTTGCCAACCTCATAGTCTGTTCGCGCAATGATCACCTGAGGTTGAATGCCGATTCCGCGCAGTTCCCGCACGCTATGCTGCGTTGGTTTCGTTTTTAGCTCACGGGTCGCGCCGATATAGGGGAGAAAAGTCACGTGGATGAACAGAGAGTCGTTCCGCCCCACTGTTGTCCGCATCTGGCGAATCGCCTCAAGGAACGGCTGCCCTTCGATGTCACCAACGGTACCACCCACCTCGACGATGACGATATCGGCGTTTGTTTCTTTGCCAACCATCAGGATACGCCGCTTGATCTCATTCGTGATGTGGGGGATCACCTGGATGGTGCCACCCAGGTAATCACCGCGACGTTCTTTGTCAATTACATGGCTGTAGACCTGTCCGGCAGTCACATTGCATGTTTTGTCCAAACGCTCGTCGATGAACCGCTCATAGTGTCCCAGATCAAGATCAGTCTCCGCGCCATCGTTGGTGACGAATACTTCCCCGTGCTGATACGGACTCATCGTTCCAGGATCAACATTCAGATACGGGTCGAGTTTCTGAATCGCCACCTTGAACCCACGGGCTTTCAGGATGCGCCCAACTGCGGCGGCGGTTACGCCCTTGCCGACCGAACTGACTACGCCGCCTGTGCAGAAGATGTATTTGGGATTACTCACCATCTACCCACCCCATGCCCCAAAAAGCGAAGCGGGGAGTTGCACTCCCCGCCAAGGTACGAGCCAACATGTAATGCACAACGTCGAATGCTATACGAGGCGCTCAAGATCGTCGGCAGTGCGACGCATATCCAGGAGTATTAGACCCAACCGCGCGCCTTCGCGCGCCAGCGTAGTCAACACAGCTTCTTCACCAATAGACATTAGAATGACCAGTCCGGCTTCACCACGGATGTAAACCTGATCCAATTCACCGCGGCGAAGCTCAGTTGCGATACGCTCGCCCAGTGAGAGCATCGCAGCAGACATTGCCGAAACCCGATCTTCCTCGATCTCGCGTGGCAGTGAAGAAGCCATTGCTAAGCCATCAACGCTAACCACTGCAGATGCTTCGATTTCGGGCGTGGTCGCCTGGAGCTCGCGGAGGCGGTCGACCATCAATTCTGTCCGCGACTTTGCCATGTATAGCAACTCCTATTGCGTGGTCACTGCTGGAACTGCGGCATTCGACTTCAAAGGACGATTATACATGACGACTTCCAAACGGCAACTAGGTGGATCGCCAACCCGTCAGCAAACCAGGGTGTTACGCCAAGGGGGGTTTCAGCTATACTGGACAACGTTCGTTCACAAGAAGCTGCCTGCCGTATGCATAACCATCCCAAAGACAATCGCCCGTCCACTGACAACCGCCCGCGCCACATCGAGATTGTTCAGCAGGTCGCAGAGCGGATAACCCACAATGTCAACCAGGTCATCATCGGCAAGCGTAACGAGATCCGCTTGACTGTGCTGGGGCTGATCAGCCAGGGACATATCCTCATCGAGGATATTCCTGGCGTTGGCAAAACGATGCTCGCGAAAGCACTCGCCAGATCGATCGGCAGCACGTTTAGCCGCATCCAGTTCACACCGGACATGCTGCCATCGGATGTAACCGGGGTTTACCTCTACAATCAGAAGAACCACGAGTTTGAGTTTCGTCCGGGTCCCATCATGGCTCAGATTGTCCTCGCCGACGAGATTAATCGCGCCAATCCAAAGACACAGTCGGCGCTCCTTGAAGCAATGGAAGAGAAGCAGGTCACAGTTGACGGTAAAACACACCCGCTTCACGAACCGTTCCTGCTGCTGGGAACTCAGAATCCCATCGAATACGAAGGTACTTTTCCACTGCCCGAAGCCCAGCTAGATCGCTTCATGCTCCGCATTCACCTGGGTTACCCTGCCCCAGCCGAAGAACTGGCGGTATTGACCTCACAGCAGCACTCGCATCCTATTGCCGCTCTCTATCAGGTCGTCAGCGTTCAGGAATTGGTCGCGGCACAGCAGGCAGTGCGCGAGGTCTACGTCGCCGACGAAGTGAAGCGCTACATCATCGATATTGTAAATGCTTCTCGGCAGCACCCCGATGTCTATCTGGGCAGCAGTCCTCGTGGCTCACTGGCGTTGTTTCGATGCTGCCAGACGCGCGCAGCGATGGCGGGACGAGAATATGTCATTCCCGACGATGTGAAGGCGCTCGCCGAGGTGACACTCTCCCACAGGATCATTGTAGGACCCAGCGCCCGCATTCGCGACATTTCTTCGCGCGCCATCGTTCAGGATATCCTGGCGTCGACCCCGGTTCCAGGCGCTTCTGCACGCTGAACCATGCGGAGTCGACGCAGTGCCGTATATTTCTTCATCTCGGCAAGCCTCTTGGCTGGTCTGCTAACCGGACGGGCTTTCTTCTTCAATCTCGCCTACTTGCTTGGAGCACTGCTGCTCGTTTCTCTGGTTTCAGCATGGTTGTCGATTCGCTGGATCGGAATCACCCGACGAACCAGTTCAGCCAGATCGCAGATTGGGCGCCGATTCGACGAAATGTTTCTCGTTCAAAATCGCGGCATCTTCCCGAAACTATGGCTCGAAGTGGTGGATGACTCAACACTCCCTGGTCATCGCGCCAGCCACGTCGTCCCCTGGTTGAACTTCCATGCCAGTTATCGTTGGTACGTCGAGACGATCTGCCAAGTGCGCGGCGAGTTCCGTCTCGGCTCGCTCAGTGTGGGCAGCGGAGATCCCTTTGGACTGTTTCTGCTCAGGCGCAGCCTGGCGGCAACATCAAGACTGATCGTATATCCGGCGATGGTTCCCGTCGTCAAACTTACCATTCCTGCCGGAGTTCTGACCGGAGGCGAACACCAGCGGCAGCGCGCCCATGTGATCACTACAAACGCTGTCGGCGTCCGTGAGTACGTGGTCGGCGACAGCCTCAACCGCATCCACTGGCCCACAACTGCTCGGAAAAACCAGTTGATGGTCAAGGAGTTTGAGATCGAGCCGAAAGTGGACGTCTGGCTATTCGTGGATTTTTCCGCCGCCAGCCTTGTCGAGTTCCCAGGACTTAGGCGGGCAAACGGTACAGGAGCCGTCATCCATGCTAGCGGCGCCTTTCCGCCGAGCAGCGAGGAATACGCGGTGACCATCGCTGCTTCGCTTGCCCAGTACTTCATCGACGGGGATCGTTCTCTTGGATTTGCAGCCTATACGCCGAACCGGGAAGTCCTGCAGCCAGAGCGCGGCTCCCGTCAGATGCTTCGAATTCTCGAGATTCTTGCTGTCGCTCGCAGTAATTCTCAACGTTCCCTGGCAGAAATGATTACACTGGAGACACCCTTTATCGAACGCGGCGCAACACTACTCGTCATCACCTCATCGCTCGACCCGGCATGGATCACTGAGGCACAAATCACTGCGCGTAAGGGCATTCGTCCCGTGTGTGTGCTGCTCGATCCACAGTCCTTCGGCGGAGGTGTTCCGACGGATGATGTGCGGACCATGCTGCGCCTCGCCAATATCCCAACGTTTCTGATACGGTGCGGCGACGATTTGACGGCTGCGCTGGCGCAGACGCCCATCTGACAGCGATTCGAACGAGAGAGACAATGAATCTCAATAGGCATTCACATGATGCTGAATTGACCGCCTTTGGTAGGCGCTTCATTCAGGTTGTCGTGTTCGTCAGCGGCATGACCACCCTCGCGGTCGAAATGGCTGCTTCACGCTTGATGGGTAGTGTGTTTGGTAGCAGTAATCTCATCTGGGCGAACATTATCGGCATGATCCTGCTGTATCTGGCTGTGGGCTACTATGTAGGCGGACGCTGGGCAGATCGATCGCCTCATCCGCTTATCTTCTACCGCATCATTCTGGTGAGCGCCTTCCTTTGCGCGCTTGCTCCGTTCGTCGCTCGCCCGGTGTTAACCGCTGCCGCCCATGCTGTAGTTAGCGTGGATGCGGGCATTGCGCTCGGGTCGTTCCTGACGGTGATCATTCTGCTCGCGATTCCTATCACCCTCCTGGGGACCATTTCACCCTTTGCGATTCGCCTGCTCGTCTCTGATGTCGCAGGAACAGGAAGAACCGCCGGTCAGCTCTATGCCGTGAGCACCATCGGTAGTTTGCTTGGCACCTTTCTTCCTGTGCTTCTGATCATTCCGGAAGTCGGCACCAGTGCCACATTCTTGTTGTTTTCTAGCATCCTCTACTTGACCGGCTTGATTGGACACGCAGCCCATGGTGGAGCAAGAAGCTTACTTCCGTTTCTCATCCCTATTCTGCTGATCACCGGCTTAACATTGACTGTCCGCGCGGAACCACTCCGAGACCCGTTGCCCGGTGCTATTCTCCTCCATGAAGACGAAAGCGCCTACAACTACATCCAGGTCCAGGAAACCGCCGACGGCTATCGTTACCTGTATCTGAACGAGGGTCAGGGTATTCACAGCGAGTGGCACCCAACGCGCATCGGAAGCGGAAGAACCTGGGATTTCTTCCTGGTTGCGCCGTATTTCAGTCACCTGCCAGTCGCCCCGCAAGACATCGACTCGATGCTCATCGTCGGTTTGGCAGCCGGTACTATTGCGCGTCAGCACACGTATGTTTATGGGCTGGTGCCGATTGACGGGATCGAGATTGATCCTGCGATTATCAGCGCCGCGGCGCAATACTTCGATTTGAACGACGAAGTACTACCGAACGTAAACGTCATCATTGATGATGGTCGCTATGCGCTCCGCGCTTTGGACCGCCAGTACCGCATTGTCGCGCTTGATGCCTATCGTCCTCCCTACATTCCCTGGCACCTCACCACAGTCGAGTTCTTCCAGGAAGTTCGCGCCAGGCTTGCGCCAGGTGGTGTAGTCGCCATCAATGTCGGACGCACGCCGCAGGACCGCCGTTTGGTCGAAGCTTTGACGGCAACCCTTTTGCGCGTCTTTTCAACGGTACACACGATCGATGTCCCCTTCTCCTTCAACACGATTCTGGTTGCCACACCGGAGCCATCGGAGTTCGCAGATTTCGTGAACAACTTTGACGCGCTCCCATCTGACGTGAACCTCTTCCTTCGGACTACTTATTCAGTAGCGCTGGAGTCGGTCGTACCAACTCATGCATCCGATGTTGTCTTCACTGACGAACGTGCTCCTTTGGAGACGATCGTCGACTCGCTTGTGCTGAATTTCCTGTTATCGGGCGGCGCGGACCAGCTTCGCTAATGGATAAACGAATTCAAATTCGTATGATCTCGGCAGACGCGCAGAAGTGCATCCGCCAGCTTCAATCCTACGTGTTCGTTTTCGATATTCCATGAGAACTGAACCGCCACCAGGAGCCTTCATGTTGACGCGGTTTCTGATGTTGATTGTGACCCTGCTCATCCCTCCCCTGCTCTGCCTGATGGCTGTGCGGGTGATCATGTCCCCGCTCTTTCTTCAGATCGAATACACACGCCCCGGATTCCCTGACGATCCTTACGGAATGACCCTGTCGGAAAGGCTGTCACTTGGTCCGCGCGCTGTCAACTACCTGATCTACGATGAGTCGCCTGAGTTCCTGAGTACCATTACATTTCCAGATGGCGCACTTCTTTTCAATGAGCGGGAACTCATTCACATGCGCGATGTGCAGGCGATCACCAGGGTTGCTTTCGCCACCGCAGCAGGTCTCGGCGCACTATGCATCGTATCCCTCTTCTGGCTCTACCGTAGGGACCGTGCACGCCTCTCAGCAGCGCTCTGCCGAGGTGGAGTCGCCACAGTGAGCGTTCTCGCCGCAATCGTTGTTCTTGTGGTCGTGGCGTGGGATCGCTTTTTCGTACTTTTCCACACGCTGTTCTTTGCTGACGGGACTTGGTACTTTCCGACCTCTGATACCCTGATTCGGCTGTTCCCTGAACAGTTTTGGTTCGACGCTGCAATCGCGGTTGGAACTCTCACATTACTTGGCGCGGGGGCACTCGTGTTTCTGGCACGGCAACTCGCGCTCAGATCTGGTTAAGATGCCTTAATGCGCTTTGACAGAATCGCCCGACGGTGCTAACCTTGTAACCCGTGATCGTTCAAAGTCGGACTCAGGGATGAACCGAGCTACTCCGCTAGTGAAATGGTTCACGCCTGGCATCGGGGTCAAACGATGGCTCGTGCTGCTCATTCTGGGAGTTATCCTTGAGGCACTTGCTATCACGTTTGGGGTGCTTCCTCTCCTCTATCCTGTGACTACCTCTGAATCGCCTTTCAACCGGCTCCTCCTCGCTGGAATGCTGCTGGGCATTGGCGGTCTAGTCATCCTGATTGCCCTGATTGGCTTCTCCCGAAACATCCTAGCGCCTTATCGTGCCTACTATCCCACTACCTTCATAGATGCCGTCTACTCTCATAGCCGACGCAACAAAGGCATCAGAGTCGTGGCAGTCGGTGGCGGCACAGGCATGCCCGCAGTGCTGAAGGGTCTGAAGGCGGTTACCAGCAATATCACAGCCGTTGTCACAGTTGCCGACGATGGTGGAAGCTCTGGACGGCTCCGTCGCGACCTCGGGGTGCTCCCTCCCGGTGATATGCGCAACAATATCGCAGCCTTGGCTGACGATGAACGCCTGATGACTCGCCTGTTTCAGTATCGGTTTAATGGCGGTGAACTCGAAGGACATGCTTTTGGCAATCTCTTCATCGCAGCACTCGCGGGCGTGACCGGGAGTCTCGAAACCGCCCTTGTAGAGATTGAACGGGTGCTGAACATTCAAGGCAGTGTCCTGCCATCCACGCTCGAAGATGTCACGCTTTCAGCAAACATCCACGTTGGCAGTCATCCTCGCGCTGTGACCGTCATTGGCGAGTCGCAGATCACTGCCATGAATGGCAAGATCGAAAAGGTCTGGATTTCCCCTGCTAACGCCAGAGCATTCCATGGCAGCGTCGAGGCGATTCGTCATGCCGATATTGTGATCGTCGGTCCAGGGAGCCTGTACACCAGCATCTTGCCGAACCTCCTGGTCGAAGGAATCGTTGAAGCGCTGCGCGACTCGGATGCACTGAAAGTATACGTCTGCAATATCGCCACGCAGCCTGGCGAGACGACAGATTTCAGCGTCGCTGACCACCTTATTGCCCTGGAACGACACATCGGTCGCGGGGTGATACAGCTTGTGCTGGCGAACAACTCCTATCCGGCAGAAAACGCGGGCGAAAACACGCATTACGTCCAGCCCGCCTCTGCCAGTCACGAAGTGTGGCAGCGTTACGCCGTCCACTATACGGATTTGGTTGACACAGAACGACCTTGGCGGCATGATCCACAGAAACTCGTCGAGGCAATTCTGTTCTTGAGCGAAGCGGCCCGTTCGGGGAGCCTCGTCGCAAGCCGAACATCAGTGCCAGATGCTCATTTGAAAGCATTCACTGCCAGTTAACTCACTACTGAGGAGAATCCGCATGGCAATTCGTATCGGCATCAACGGTTTTGGTCGCATTGGACGCCTGGCACTCCGCACCCTGCGCGAACGCTACCCCGGTGAGATCGACATCATCGCATTCAACGATCTTGGCGACCTCGACACCATGGCGCATCTGTTCAAGTACGACTCCAATTACGGACGCTATTCAGGCACGATTGAGAAGCGCGCAGGCGCGCTGATCATCGATGGCGACGAACTCAAGGCGCTGTCCGAAAAGGATCCTGCTGCGATTCCCTGGGGTGATCTCGGATGTGACATCGTGATCGAGAGTACTGGGCGCTTCACCGATAAGGAAACCGCCTCCAAACATCTTGCCGGTGGCGCAAAGAAGGTCATCATCTCGGCTCCTGCCAAGAACGAAGACATCACCATCTGCCTTGGTGTCAATGAAGAGATGTACGATCCATCCAAGCATCACATCGTGTCTAATGCTTCCTGTACGACCAACTGCCTGGCTCCAGCGGCGAAAGTCGTCAACGACAATTTTGGTATCCAGCGCGCGCTGATGACCACCATTCACAGCTATACCAACGATCAGCAGATTCTGGATCTGCCGCACAAAGACCTTCGGCGCGCGCGCGCCGCAGCTGTCAGCATGATCCCAACGACAACCGGCGCTGCCAAGGCGGTTTCGCTCGTCATTCCTGAACTCAAGGGGAAGTTCGACGGCTTCGCGATCCGCGTGCCAACCCCAACCGTCTCGCTGGTGGACTTCGTGGCTGATCTCGAAAAACCCACCACCACCGCCGAACTGATCGCTGCTTTCGAAGCTGCCAGTAAGACCAGCAAGCTCGACGGCATCCTTGGCGTGTCCCACGAGCCGCTGGTTTCGGTGGATTATCGCGGTGACAGTCGCTCAAGTATCATCGATGCGCAGTCCACCCAGGTGATGGGCGGCACGATGGCGAAGGTCGTCACCTGGTACGACAATGAGTGGGGTTATTCCTGCCGCATTGCCGACTTGGTCAAGTACATGGGTGACCGCCTCTAGGTCAGTCCCGCCCGTCGTCCACATGAAGCAATAGCCATTTCTGCAGAGGCGCGGCGTATACCCGCGCCTCTGCCTTGTATGAACTGAAGAGGTGCAGCAATGAACAAGATGACCATTCGCGATATCGACCTGCGGGGAAAGCGCGTCCTGGTGCGCGTCGATTTCAACGTCCCGCTTGACGGCGGCGTCATCACCGACGATACACGCATTCGCGCCGCAGTGCCGACGTTACAGCACATCCTCGCCCAGGGTCCTCGTTACATCGCTTTGATGTCCCATCTGGGGCGACCAAAGGATGGTCCTGATCCAAAGTTCTCTCTCCGTCCGGTGGCAAGTGCCCTTGCCAGTCTGCTTGGCAAAGATGTCGCCTTCGCCGAAGACTGTGTCGGCGAAACTGCCAGGCACGCTGCCGAAGCGCTTCCCAATGGCGGAGTTCTTCTGCTGGAGAACA
The DNA here is from genome assembly GCA_016789005.1 of Anaerolineae bacterium. GTDB lineage: Bacteria > Chloroflexota > Anaerolineae > Aggregatilineales > Phototrophicaceae > Flexifilum. Next base: position 29,372 of record JAEURA010000352.1, on the reverse strand, counting down.
CCCGATACTACAAGGGCGAGGAGAAGAACGATCCTGCCCTTTCAGCACAGATGGCGGAACTCGGCGACCTTTTTGTCATGGACGCTTTTGGCTCCGCTCACCGCGCCCACTCTTCGACAGTCGGCGTCACCGAGCATCTCCCCTCGGTCGCAGGGTTCCTGATGGAAAAAGAGATCAACTATCTCGCCAGCGCCATCGAAAACCCGAAGCGTCCGTTTGTCGCTATCCTGGGCGGCGCGAAGGTCTCAGACAAGATCGCGGTCATTGAATCGCTCCTCACCAAGTGCGACCGCCTGTTGATCGGCGGCGGCATGGCGAACACCTTCTTCAAAGCACAGGGATTCAGCACCGGCAACAGCCTCGTTGAGGCAGATGCAGTCGAAACAGCTCGTCAGATCCTTGCCAAGAGCGGCGGCAAATTGATCCTTCCCGTCGACGCAGTACTCGGCGACAAGTTCGCCGATGACGCACAGACTCAGGTGATCGCGGTTCGTGCTGGCGTCCCTGAAGGGTGGGCGATCTATGACATCGGACCGGAAACTGTCAGGCAGTTCGCGCAGGAATTGGCATCTGCGCAGACAGTGGTCTGGAATGGACCAATGGGCGTCTTCGAAAAAGACCCCTTCGCTGCGGGGACACGCGAAGTTGCCCAGCTCCTGGCGGACCGCACCGCTCAAGGCGCAGTGACGATCATCGGAGGCGGCGACTCGGTTGCCGCTGTAGAAGAAGCTGGACTTGCTGACAAGGTGAGTCATGTCTCAACAGGCGGAGGCGCCAGCCTCGAAATGCTTGAAGGCAAGACTTTGCCCGGCGTCGCAGCCCTGCGCGACCGCTAGCTCGACATTCACCCCGGCACGCTGCCATCTCGTTAGTGCGGCAGCGTGCCTGATCTATACATCTTCCTCGCCTCCAACAGTATTACAATAGCTGTCTCGTTGATCAATGGATCCGCAATGGCGCTCTCTCCGGGAGATCGAATCGGGTTATATGTCATCCAGGGCGTTCTGGGCAGTGGCGGTACGGCATCCGTTTATCGCGCAACCCACGATCGCATGAATCGCACTGTTGCCCTAAAGGTGATTCATATCGGCGTAGACGCTGACTTCCGTCAGCGATTCTTGCGCGAGGCACAGATCGTCGGCGCACTAGATCATCCGAACATTGTCCCCATCTATGATTTCGATGACTCGGGTGATACCCCTTTTCTGATCATGAAGTTGATAGGCGGCCCAACCCTGAAGTCGGTGTTGACACAAGGTTCTCTCTCGCCTGACAGGATCGTAGAGATATGCAGACAGGTCGCTGCTGCGCTTGACTATGCCCACGACCGTAACGTGCTCCATCGCGATGTCAAGCCGTCAAACATCCTCCTAGATGAGCAAGGGACGCCATATCTGAGCGACTTCGGACTGGCGCGAGTGACCCACGCCCCCGACAGTACAATAAGTGAGGGGATGCTTCTTGGCACGCCCTACTATATTGCGCCGGAACAGGTCCTAGGGCACGGCGTTGATCGCCGTGCCGATAACTATTCTTTGGGAGTAGTGTTATACGAAATGCTGACTGGCAGAGTTCCGTTCAGCGCTGGGACCCCTTATACAATCTTGCAGAATCACGTACATACCGACCTCCCGCGGCCGCGCCTGGTCAACCCAAACATTCCTGACAGTGTCGAAGCAGTGCTGCTGCGCGCGCTGGCAAAAGATCGCGAGCAGCGGTTTGATCGCGCCGGAGAGCTGATCGCTGCGATGGAAGAGGCTTACCGATCCGAACATCTGCTCGCTGCAACTGCCTCTTCCAAGCGAGGAGATCACAGCGAAGGACTCCCCATCCCGAAGGGAGAACCAGATGTCCTTCCTCTTCAACCTCACCCCACTCGCCCAATACTGGTTTCGAGCAGCACTACTCAAACAGGATCGTCACCATCGCGCCGTCCACGCATGCCACAGGCAGTCATCGTTGGTCTTGCGTTGTGTCTGATTGCGGCAGTCTTCCTTGGAGTTGCGGCGATGAGACAAAGGTCCGGCGCGCCGGATCCAGAAACCGCCCAGATACCCATGATCGAGGTTCGGGAGGTTAGTCTCATTGAAGCTCAGTTGAACCGCCGCGAAGCGCCCGAAGACCCCCTTGCTTATTTGGAATTGGCACAAGCGCAGTTTGCCGACGGACTGGCTCACAGAGCCGAAGCAACTTTGCAGGAAGGCGCAGCGTATACAGACAGATTGCTGTCCTACTGGCTCACCGCAGCGGAAATCAGCCTCAGGTCGAGGCAATATGCCACAGCAATCCGCATCTTCGCCCAGATTCTCGAAGATGCTGGCACTACCAGCCAGTATCCGGTAGTGCGAGACCAGGTAGGGCAAGTCCTCTATCGCCTCGCCGGGGAGGCGAGTCGTCTTTCGGCAGGGGAAATCCTGGGGGTCACTCAGGAATTGCGCCAAGAGGTCTCGCCTTTGATCGCGTCTTTGATCGCGCGAGCGTTCATCGTGACTGAGAACTACCGGCTCGCCGAGCTCACGATTTTTCGGGCACTTGCTCAGGAAAGCTCGCTGCCGGAGGCTCACCTCATCCTTGGCGAGCTTCGTTTCCGGCAGGAGGAGTTCGACCAAGCGAAAGCTGAATGGAATCTTGCGCGTAGTGCCGTCGATGCGCCAGAATGGGTTCAGCAGGCCGCACAGCTGAACCTGATCACCTTACCTCAATAGAACAAGGACTAGAAACATATGCGGACCCCGATTGTCGCCGGCAACTGGAAAATGTATAAGACGAACAGCGAGGCGGCGTCTTTCGTCAGAGAACTCGCGTTGCGTATCGCCGCGTACTCGAATGTGGAACGAGTCGTCTGCCCGCCATTCGTCGCCCTCGCTGGCGTTGCTGAAGCAGTGGTCGGAACGCCTATCAAGGTGGGAGCGCAGAACGTGCACTGGGAGGATCAGGGAGCGTATACATCCCAGATTGCGCCTCCCATGCTGGTGGGGCTTGCGGAATACGTCATCATTGGACATTCTGAGTGCCGCGCCTATCTCGGCGAAACAGATGAGATGATCAACCGCAAAGCAAAGGCGCTCCTTGCGCATGGTCTGAAGCCGATCATCGCCGTTGGCGAAAGCCTGGCGCAGAACGATGCCGGCGACACCGATGCATTCGTGAGCGGACAGGTTCGTGCCGCCTTACAGGGGATTGATTCGCAGTCCATGCCCAGCATTGTCCTCGCTTATGAACCGATCTGGGCGATTGGCACCGGCAAGAGCGCAAGCAGTGCTGTGGCGCAGCAGATCATCGGCGGCACAATCCGCAAGACCCTGGAGGAACTCTATGGGGTGCAGGTTGCAGATTTGGTGCGCATTCAGTACGGCGGCAGCGTAAAACCGGACAACATGGCGGATTACATGAGCCAGCCCGATGTTGACGGCGCACTAGTGGGGGGGGCATCGCTCAAGCTGGATGATTTCACCAAGCTGGTGGAAGCTGCGTCGCGCGCGAAAGGCAGTTAGGTCTGTCTCTGATCGAGGTCGTCGCTCCCTGGCTCATCGCCGCCGTATTGCTTTACGCGATGCGGCGCCTTGAGCGCTGGCTACACGAGCACGTCTTCAAGGTCGGTTGGCTCATCACCAAAAAGCAGCGGACAACCACCCTGCTCTACTACACCTTTTTCCTTCCGGGAGTCTTCCTGCATGAGATGGTTCGCTGGCTGGTCGCAGGGTTGCTCAATGTTCGTGCAGATCGCGCGATCAAACTGCCGGACGAGCAGCAGATTGCTGAGTTGAAACTCAATTTCGTCCGAGTCCATCGCGGCGCTGGTGAGTTTCGCACAGCGGTCATCAGCGTTGCCCCATTCTTGGTCGGACTGGTTCTCATCTACGCCGTCAACCAAAGCGTACTTCGCGTCCCAGAAGCACTGGCAATCCTCGGTTCCGACACCACAGACAACCTGTCAGAAGCGCTCTCCATTCTACTGAGCGCTCCTGACATTTGGCTTTGGATCTACCTTGTCTTCACCATCGCCAACACCATGATGCCCTCCTGGGCTTCACTACGGGGGTGGCGTATCGTTGGCGTTGTCCTGGGCATAGGTATCGGCGTCCTCACGCTGCTCGGTGTCGCCGATGAAGTGTTCAACAATACAATCGCAGCCCCCATGACGACCGCTGCAAACATCTTGAGCTTCACTTTTGCCTTTGTGATTGGGGTAGACCTTATCGTCACTGCCGCCCTGGGCACGATTGAAGCAGTCATCGAGCGCATCACCGGGGACAGCGCCACTTTTCAGAATGGCAAGCTCATCGCTGTCACGCGCAAGGAGCGCATCCGCCAGCAGGAACAGGAGCGGCAGCGCCGCGAACGACAGCAGAAAGCTGCCTCTAAACGGACGGTCGCCGGTCCGCCTTCGATCTACAATCTGCCCTTTCCTATCCCGGATGCGCCCGAAAAAGGCGCTGCACAGGCGGTCTCTGTCCGCCGTGACGAGCAATCCATCTTGACGCAGGGAGTATCTGCGTCAGAAGGATCGCCACGCCAAACGCCTCTGGTGATCTCTGGCGCAGCGCCGGAGAAGCCTGGGATGACAGCGCCGCCGCCGAACAACAAAGTGGGTCTTTCGAAGTCCACGCAGCGGGTCTCAGTCGCCGGGCAAGACGCACCCCATCACTCTGAGGAGACTGAAGAAGACAGTGACGCAGGCTCTCCGGTTTCATCCGAAGCAGCTGGAGACAAGCCGCCGGGAGCGGCAGCCCTATCTCCGGCGTCTGTGGAAGAGGAAGCTCCTGAACTGTAGCTGCGGTTCACGAACCAGAAGCCAATCAGCGCGATGACCGCCATCAGGCTCATCACGATGAACTTGAATACCTGGCTGGTGGTGACCAGCGTCAAGCCGCCAAACACCGCGCAGAAGAGATAGTAACCTAACACCATCACTTTCGTGCTGACACCCATATCTTGAAGGCGAAAATGCAGGTGTCCACGATCTCCCTGAAAAGGATTCTTTCCCTGCCGCAGCCGGCTGAGGACCTGCCACAGGCTGTCCAGGAGGGGCAGACCCATGACCAGCAGGATGGTCGCCATCTTCGCACCGCCAATGATCGAGAGCGAACCGAGGACAAAACCCAGAAACGGCGCGCCTCCGCCCATGATGATTCGCGCCGGGTGGAAGTTGAAGATCAGGAAACCTAACGAAGCGCCGACCAGGGCAAGGTGAAGCAGACTCACACTGGCTTGAGGAGGGTTGACGCGAAATGCGCTGTTCGCAAAGAGGATCAGTCCGGCAATGCAAGCAACACCGGCTGCCAGACCATCGGCGCCATCCAGCCAGTTGACCGTATTCATCATGCCAACCAGCCAGAAGAAGCTAATCCCGACGGTCACCAGAAATGACCAGGGCGCAGTTTGCGCCCCGGTGAATGGATTATTCACAAACTCGATAAAGATTTGAAAGACGATGGCGATAGAAGCCGCCGCGAACTGCCCCAGGAATTGTTGCAGCGGCGACAGCTCAAAGATGTCATCCAGCAGCCCAACTGCGAAAATGACAGTGCCGCCGAGTATCAGTCCCGTCAGGCGGATGACTTCATAAGGGTCTAGCCGAGGAACAGGCAGAAGTTGCGCCGCCAGCACTGAAATCGTGAAACTGCCGTATAGTGCAAGCCCCCCCAGCTTGGAGACGCGCCGCGCATCACCTTGGCTCAGACGACGTCCGCCAAACCTGGCGATGATCCTCCAGCGCCTTCCTGCCACATCAGCGAACGGCGTCAGGACGAGCGAAACTCCGATTGCCAGCAGCGGCACCAGCAGATAGCTGTCTGATGTACTCATGTACCGAACTGACGATCCCCTGCATCCCCCAGACCCGGAACGATGAATCCCACTTCGTTCAGGCGCTCGTCAATCGCCGCAATGTGAATCGGCACGTCAGGATGAGCTTCGCTCAGCCGCTTGACACCTTCCGGAGCAGCGATCAATCCGACGTACTTGATGCGCGGAACACCCCACTTCTTGAGAATGTCTACGGTAGCGACTGCCGATCCGCCCGTCGCCAGCATCGGGTCGAGAATTAGGCAGACCTCGACAGTTGGAGCATCTGGCAAACGGTTGTAGTACTGGACTGGTCGCAGGGTATGCTCATCGCGATACAGACCGATGTGCCAGACCTGCACACTCGGGAGAAGCATCAACGCTCCCTCGACCATACCCAGTCCTGCCCGAAGTACCGGAACGAGTCCGATAGCATCGACAAGCTTGCTCCCCTGTGCATACCCCATCGGCGTCTTGACCTGCCGCGGGTTGAGTCTCACATCCTGCGTCGCCTCGTAGACCAGCAGTAGTGCGAGTTCACGCATCAGTTCGCGAAAGCTGCGATGATCGGTTTGCTCATCGCGAAGTACCGTGAGTTTGTGCGCCACCAGCGGATGCTGGGAGACATGAACTTGCGACATCAACGCTCCGTCCTTTTCATACGGTCAACCTGGGCGAATTGTACGTCGCAGGATCGGTGAAGTCAAAGCTTCACATATTGCTTTCGTCCCTCCATCCGCTATACTAAACTCTCGAACATTTATGCAGTTTACCCAACCATGAGACAGACGTAATGGCGGATGATGGGCGTGTAGTGAGTGGAAAACGGCTGTCGGACGAGCGCGACAATATCGCCCTGCGTCCCAAGATGCTCCACGACCTCATCGGGCAAGATCGGGTTCGAGAAAATCTCAAGATTATGCTGGAAGCCGCAAAGGTTCGCAGCGAGCCGCCCGACCATATGCTGTTCTACGGTCCTCCGGGTTTGGGCAAAACCTCACTGGCGCACATCATCGCCAACGAGTTGAGCGCCAATATCCGTATCACTGCCGGTCCTTCGATTGAGCGCGCTGGCGACCTGGCGGCGCTTCTGACCCACATGAAGTCCGGCGATGTCCTCTTCATTGACGAGATACATCGCTTGGGGCGCGCTGTGGAGGAAATCCTCTATCCCGCAATGGAAGACTTCGTGCTCGATATTGTCATCGGCAAGGGACCCGCAGCCAAGAACGTTCGGCTTAATCTGCCTCGTTTCACGGTGATCGGCGCGACAACGCAGCTGGCGCTGCTCGCCGGTCCGCTTCGCGACCGCTTCGGCGCCCGTTTCCGGCTCGACTTCTACGATCAGCAGTCAATGGAGCTGATTGTGGAGCGCGCTGCGAAAATGCTGAACATCGAAATCACCGCTGAGGGATTGACCGAGATCGCCCGACGCGCACGGGGAACACCCCGCGTAGGATTGCGGCTTCTTCGCCGCGCTCGCGACTTCGCGCAGACGCGCGCTGGAAGCATCATCACCGGTCCCGTTGCCGGCGAAGCACTGGCGTTGATGGGCATCGACTTTCTGGGACTCGATGACATCGACCGCCGCGTGCTTGACGCCATTATCAATGCCTACGAGGGTGGCCCTGTCGGATTGCCAACGATTGCAGCGTCGATCAACGAGGACAGCAGCACCATCGAAGACGTTTATGAACCCTATCTGATGCAGCTGGGTTTTCTGAAACGCACGCCTCGCGGGCGGGTTGCCACTGCCCGCGCCTATGAACACATGGGCATCCCCTACAGCGCTCCAAATCGTTCCGATGATGGTGGACAAACCCGACTTTTCTAGTCGTCAGTGTGCTTCATGAAACTTAGCCAATTCGATTATGACCTGCCTGATCACTATATCGCCCAGACGCCCGCTGATCCGCGCGACACCTCGCGACTTATGGTCCTTGACCGCGCATCAGGAGCGGTAGCGCATCATCGTTTCTTTGAGCTTGGAAGCTTCCTCCGTCCGAACGATGTTCTGGTATTGAATACCACCCGTGTTATTCCTGCGAGACTTCACGCCTACAAAGCCGGCTCAGGTGGCAAAGTCGAAATTCTGCTCCTGCGCCAGATCGACGATTCCCAGTGGCACGCCCTGGTGGGCGGGCGGAACGTCCGCGTCGGCACGCGGCTGCGCTTTGATCAGGTGGACCTTGAGGTGGAGCTCACCGGAGCCTCTGAGGATGGCGAGCGAACGCTTCGGTTCAGCCGTCCGCTGGGTGAATATCTCTCACAGTTAGGCGTAACGCCGCTGCCCCCATACATTTCCGCGCCCCTCACTGATCCTGAACGCTATCAGACGGTGTACAGCCGGGAAGCAGGATCAGCGGCAGCGCCAACCGCCGGGCTTCACTTCACACCCGACCTGCTGTTCAGTCTCAAGCAGCAGGGTATCAAGCTCGCGCACTGCGTCCTTCACATTGGCTTGGATACCTTCCAACCGGTGAAGGTTGAAACGATCACCGACCACAGGATACACAGCGAACGCGCGTCTTTGTCGCCAGCCGATGCGAAAGTCATCAACGATGCCAAGCTCGCGGGCGGGCGCATCATCGCTGTCGGAACTACGTCTGCCCGCACGCTTGAAACAGCAGGCATACTGAGTGAGGGGGGCGATCCGGAACACCCGGAGCTTTCGCCCGACGCCTGTCCCTGGCGCCCTGTAACCGCTTTCGATGCCGATACGCGGCTTTTCATTTTCCCCGGTTACCGATGGCGTGTCGTTGATGGGATGATCACCAACTTCCACCTGCCCCGCTCATCCCTCCTGATGATGGTCAGTGCCTTCGCCGGGCTGGAGCAGGTGCGCGCCGCCTACGAAACCGCCAAGCGCGAAGGATATCGGTTCTTTTCATTCGGTGACGCCATGCTGATCGTGTGACGCCGAAAGTGCCGAAAACGTGCATTGACCTTCGCACGCGCCAAACGTACAATTTCCCCCTTGTTAACTCTGTTTCTTGCTGAGCTTTCTCAGCCAATTTTCCCCGTCGTTCCTGCACAGCATGGGCGGCGGCGAAAAGCGAAGATTGGGGATACATATGTATGCAGTTGTCCGCGTCGGTGGACGCCAATATCGGGTAGAGACCGGCTCGATCATCGATGTCGAGCGGATGCCGAACGTTGTCGATGACAAACTTGCCCTGAACGATGTCCTCCTGGTCGCCGACGGCGATGCGACGGTTATCGGTCAGCCAACTGTCAGTGGAGCCTCGGTCGCAGCCACGGTCGTCGCGCAGTTTCGCGCTGCAAAGGTTATCGTGTTCAAGTACCGTCAGCGCACCAAATTCCGCCGCAAGCGCGGTCATCGGCATTATTACACCCGCCTTCGTATTGACGGAATTAGCGTCTAAAGTCAGATTGATCGAGGTGAAGAATGGCTCACAAAAAGGGCGGTGGTTCCAGCCGCAACGGGCGTGACAGCAATTCGCAGCGTCTGGGCGTGAAGCGCTTCGGCGGCGAGCTGGTTATTCCGGGCAACATCATCGTTCGCCAGCGCGGGACCGAATTCCATCCTGGTGAAAACGTCGGCATCGGTAAAGATCACACGATCTTCTCCAAGATACAGGGATTTGTGGTGTTCGAAAAGGTGCGTGGCAAGCCGGGGCGTCAGCAGATCAGCGTCTACGAACAGCTTCCGCAGAAGAAAGATACGACTGTTCAGTAGCGTCTGAAAGTCGGCAGCATCGTTCTCCAATTTGTCCCGGTGCATACGGACAGACCGTATGCCGAAAAGGATCATCATGAAGCAATCGATTCATCCCAACTGGTACCCGGAAGCAACCGTCACTTGTGCCTGTGGCAATACCTGGAAGACTGGCGCGACCGTCGCGGAAATCCGTACCGACATCTGCTCGGCGTGCCACCCCTTCTTCACCGGTGAACAGCGCATCGTCGATACTGAAGGTCAGGTGGACCGTTTCCTGAAGCGTCTGCAGGTGCGCGACAACAAGCGCGCAGAGCAGCAGCAGCGTGACGCCGCCCGCGAACCAGAAAATGCGCCGATCAGCGAGTTTGGTCTGGAACGCAAATTCGTGTCCGCGCTGAACGAGGCGGGTTACCAGACCGCCGGCGATCTCGTCCGACTCCTCACTGAGCGCGGCGAAGAGGCGCTTCTGGACGTTGCCGGAATCGGTCGCAAGGCAGTGGCTGACGTCAAGAAAGCGCTCGCATCGCGCGGGTTCGAGCTTCCGTCTGCCGACACCGCCGGCTAGATTACACCGTGAGTACTATCGAGCAGGCAACCGTCCACCCGACGGTCTGCCTGCTTTTGTTTTGAGTCGCCCCAGTTACAACTCCAGGCATGATCACAAGGAGGGATTGAGAATGCATCATGTCGGTCAGATCGAGGTGATATGCGGCAGCATGTTCTGTGGCAAGACCGAGGAGCTTATCCGGCGCGTGCGCCGCGCGATCATCGCGAAACAGACGGTGCAGGTTTTCAAGCCTGCCCTGGATGATCGGTATGGTGTTCAGACCATCAACAGCCACACCGGGCAGCAGCATCACGCCATCGCGCTGGATTCTGCCGGCGAGATCATCCGCCGTCTTGATCCGGATACCACGGTGGCGGCTATTGACGAGATACAGTTCTTCGATCCCTCCATCGTTGACGTTATCGAAACTCTCGCCAATCGCGGCATTCGCGTGATCTGCGCCGGACTTGATCTCGATTTCCGAGGCGAACCCTTCGGCTCAATGCCGCAGATTCTTTGCCGCGCAGAAGAAGTGCTCAAGCTTCATGCGATTTGTGTGGTCTGTGGTGAACGCGCCAGCCGCACCCAGCGGTTGGTCAATAATCAGCCCGCACGCTACGACGATCCCGTCATTTTCGTCGGCGCGTCTGAATCCTATGAAGCGCGGTGCCGCGAACACCACATCGTGATTCGCGATTAGGGAATAGCGCTGATCAGGATTTCGGGTTACACTTATTTAGGCACACTAAGCATTTCCGATCAAGTGTGGTTTAAGGAGACTCTGCATGGGTGTAGCGAGCGCGAAACTTGCGCCCTCCACGTTTGCCGCCGACGAATCCAGTCTGTGGCTGCGCAATCGCAACTGGGACCTGATCTTCATCTCTCTGAGCGTCATCCTCGTCCCCCTGCCCTATCTCTTCTACCTCCTGATGGTGCAGTTGGGTGTCAATGCTGATGTCAGCCGAAACGTCGTCAACGGATTCGTCGCCATCGCCGTCGGCGGACCGCACATGATGTCCACTTTTCTGCGTACAGGTCTGGACAGAGAGTTCGTTCACCGCTATCCGATGCTGATCCGCTCGTCGATCATCATCCCGATCGTCGTGATCTCGCTCGCTTTCCTGAATCTCAACCTGCTTCTCACCGTCTTCTTCTTCTGGGCGTCCACCCATGTTCTGCATCAGGTGGCGTACATCGTCGAGCTTTACAATCACAAAGAATCGAAGATCGTTCGGGGCAGCGCCGTCACGTTCTGGTCTCGCATGATCGACTACGCTGTCGTCATGACCTGTCTCTTCCCATTTGCCGCGCTCAAAATCAGCCAGGGCAGCTTCGACATCGGCACCAATGACCTCACCGCTGTCATCCCCGATCTATTCGAAGCCGAGTGGTTCTTCTACTTCATGGCGGGATTGTTCCTGCTCGCCCTCGCTGCCTATGTTGTAAAGACCTACCGGGAGTATCGCGGTGGCTACATCAACTGGCCCAAAACCATCTTCATGGCGCTGACCGTTGCCGTTGCCTTCGTCATCCCCTCCCTGCCCAATCTCGACACGGCATTTCAGGGGATGAACTGCTGGCATTCCTTCCAATACCTGGCGCTCACCTTCTACATTGTCAAGATCCGCCAGCAGTATGGTCTGCTCGAAAAGAACGCTCCACTGGTCGCTCGTTTTGGCAAAGGCAAGGACTCGCGCGGGCTGTTCGTGCTCAGCACACTCATGCTCGTCGGTTCAGTGGTGGTCTTCGCAGTGGTCTACGCGCTGGCAGGCATCATCCGTCCGGGCATCGAATCTAACCAGCATTTCGATATTGCCTACTACACGGCGATCCTTTCCTTCCTGTGGATTCACTACTACCACGATCATTTCCTCTTCACCAACTTCGAAGCACTAGACATGGCATACGGAAAGAAGTAGGTTCTCGTTCTCGTGGGGTCCTTCTAGCAGAACCGGGATGGCGTTATGGCGTCATCCCGGTTCTGTTTTTCGTCTGGCAGCCGCCATCAAGACTCAGTAGCCGAGTGGTTCGCTCACCCACTGCATGGGATCGACAGGGACACCATCGATCCATAGTTCCCAGTGCAGATGGGCACCGGTCGCTCTCCCCGTACTGCCCACAGTGCCGATCATCTGCCCTTCTTCGACGAAATCTCCCAGGCTCACATAGCGTTCAGTCTGGTGCCAATAGCCGGTATAGACTCCCCAACCATGATCAAGGATGGTCGCCACGCCGCGCACATTCAGCGTATCCGCGAGAACGACTCGTCCAGACGCCGGAGCAAAGATCGGCGCCCCAGCCGGCGCGGCGAAATCTGTGCCTGTGTGAGTATTCTCGTAGATACCCCCGTTATACGTCCGATGGTTTCCAAACGGAGATGATAGCGGTGCAGCAGCGGGCAGCCCAAGAAGCGTTCCAAAGGTACGTTCAGCCGAAAATCCCGACATGACCTGGCGAAGTATTGCCATTTCAGCGGCATCAACCGCCGCATCAATCAGTCCGAGCTGATCTGCCGCCAGCGTGAGCGATTCCTGACGATAACCACCAGGATTGACCTGAACATTGATGTCGAAGGGCGTCCCCGCCCCACTGCTGCCAGCCACAGTCAGGGTCATCGGATAAATCCCCCCAACCGTCCCAAGCGGCACCGCGATGAGCATCGAATGCAACCTGCCATTGTTTTGGCTGATGGCATGAAGGGGGTGATCGAGGAACTGCCCCGTAACGCTCACCGCCTCGCTGGTGGTGAAATCCACGCGCGCCGATCGTCCTTCGACGAACACCAGCGGCATGATCGTCAAGCGCTCAATCGGCTGTGGGAGCGCTCCGGCATACTGAGGCGGGCTGACGCCGGGGATGAGCAGTTCCTGTCCGGGGTAGATCAGCGATGGATCAGCGAGCTGGTTCGCCTGAGTGAGATCGTTGACGCTGACGCCATACTTCTTCGAGATCTCGAACAGGCTTTCGCCGCGCTGCACGATATGCACAATCGTACTGGTTGGATCGCGCACTTCGGAAGCATCTGCCGCCGAGACCTCTTCCGCTCCCGTTGAGCTAGGCTCGACAACGTCCGACGGTGCGGCAGATACTATTTCAGTCCCAGGGACAATCAGGGTTTGACCTACATAGACTTCGGCAGTGCCAGTGATACGGTTTGCCGCGCCCAGGGTGTCCAGGTTTACTTCATACAGTGCTGCGATGGTCTCCAGTGTCTCGCCAGGCTGAACGATATGTATGATCGCCAGTATGGGTTCCTCAGCGCTGCCTGGAGACGGGATCAGGAGCCGCTGCCCGACAGAAATTGCGTCAGGATTGGCAATGCCATTTGCATCAGCAATCTGATCCACCGTCAAGCCGTACTGAAGCGAGATTCGGTAGAGATTCTCTCCACGCTGAACGACATGCACCGCAATGCCAGGGCCATCCTGAGCCAAAACATGCCATGATGTCACGCCGATGAAAAAGAGGAGAGTCAGAACCGCACGCCCCCCTCTTGCCGAGGATCGTTCCATCTTTTCTTCAGCCAACTTCCTCGTCGAAACGCAGGCGGTCGCCAATTTCGACGCGATCCAGGACATCAACGTTTGCTTCGAGATAGTACCGTGCTGGCGCTCGTGGCGCGTACATGGGTCTCCAGGGTCTGGCGAGCTGCTTATCGACGACCCTGGCTTCGCCGTCGAGCCAGACCACGCCAATACTGAACAACATGAAGAACATGTGTATGGTCGTGTTGGTTCGGCTCTCTGAACGTGTGACAAACAACAGCCCTTGATCGTTGGGAAGACGCGGGACAAACTGTAAGCCCCTCAGATGACAAAGAAAGCTTTCACACAGTCTGACCCGCGCCAAAATTACGCCGTTTGTGTCGGCATTGCGCAGGATACGCCAGCGACTCACGGGACGTAGAGAATCTGACCGACGAAAATGCGATTTGCATCCGCAATGCGGTTGATGCGGATCAGGTCGGAAATCCGCACGTTGAGCCGAATCGAGATGAGGTACAGGGTATCGCCGGGCATCACTCGGTACATCCGATACACCTGCGTGGGCGTCGGCGGGACTGGCGTCGGCGGAATACGAGTGACCGTCGGCACAGCCGAAGTCGGCGTCAGCGTCGGCACGCCAGATGTTGGGATCAAGAGTACCTGTCCGGCATAGACCAGATTGGGATTGACGATACGATTGAATCGGGCAAGGTCGCGAGAAGACACACGGAACGCCGAAGCAATCGAGGACAGGGTGTCGCCATATCGCACAACATAGCGAATAGGTTCAGTGGACGGCAAAGTCGGCACAGCCACTTGCGCGACAACTGTCGGTTCGACAACCTGCGCTTGAACAATTGCGGTTGGCTCAATGACGATCACTTCAACCGCTTGTGTAACTTCGGTCACAACTACTGTGGGCGTTGGAAGTGCAGCGACCGGGATGATGAGCTGCTGTCCAATCGCAATGGCAGCGGTCTCGTCGAGTCCATTGGCGATGATGATCGCCTCGGCAGTCGTGTTGAACCGCTCGGCGATTGCAGAAACAAAATCACCGCTGACAACCGTATACGAAATCGCAAATGGGAACACCGTCAAGTTGAGGGTCGGCGAAGGGGTTGGCGGCAGCGGCGTTGCCGTCGGTGGTTCTGCCGTCGGTGGCACGGGTGTGGCAGTTGGCGGCTCAGCTGTGGGCTGCACGGGTGTGGCAGTCGGCGGTTCCAGCGTAGGCACTGCGGTCGGGATCGGCGTAGAAGTCAAAGTCGGCTCAATGATCACAACCTGGACCGTCGCCTCTTCGGTGATCTCCGCTGGCGGTTCGGTCATCAGGACAGTAGCTACAAGTGCCGTTTCTTCTGTGGCTTCAGCGATGACCTCGACGGTGACTTCCGGCGTCTGCTCGGTCGCAGGAGCCACAACCGTTGGTTCCGTCACGACCTCGACGGTCGCCTCTTGCGTGGCAGATTCTTCTGTTGCGACCTCTGGCACTGGTTCCTGAGTCGCTGCCTCTTGCGTCACTTCTGGCTCGGCGCTTGCCTCTTCCGTCGGCTCGACCGCCGGAGCTTCGCCCGCGGCTATAAGCGAGGCGTCATCCAGGTAGACGACATTGTTCATCATAACCTGAAGGACAGTCGATCGAACGAACACTGTCACGGCATCGCCTTCAGCAGTCGCGTTGACGGAAAGCTCGATGAATTCGTCATAGGCGCTCTGCGGTTCAGACCAGACAATTGTGTCGCTTGCCGCGTCCTCTCCGCCTGTGGGGTCAATGCCGACTTCAATGGTCATGTCGGCTTCAGCAGCACTGACGGATGTGTCATCGGCGCTGGAGGACCACAGCCATGCGTGAATACCGAATTCAAGCGAGGTGCCAGCTTCCAGCCCAGACACGCGCTGATATACTCCAGCAACATGTGCCGCGAAGAACGTGAAATACTGCTGCGCATCTGCGCCATTCAGGATGCGAGGCGATCCCATACCGCTGATCGTATCGGATGCAGGGTAGTATTCAGGCTGGAGCGCGCCTTCTGTTGTCAGGGACCAGGGAGTCCACCCCTGCGCGATCTGCCCCGGTACGACACCGGCAACAGGGTCGAAGGGCGCCTCAAAGCCAGGATTCACAAGCAAATTATCCTGACCGAATACCGAGCCAATCGGCAGACTTAAGCTGAGTATTGCAAGCGCCAGCATCAAGAGCCGTGCTTGTCCGCTTTTCATAGCCCTTCCTCCTAACACGCTACAATGCGCTTCTAAGTTTACATCGATTCACGGCAAACCGCCGTAAGCATCTCTGGCGAAGTGTCCAACATCCGTATGGAACTGTCTATGGGAAGACTGTCCGTTCCACCGTATACTGTTTGATAGACAATTCGCAAACCCATCGGCTTCGCCGCGAACAAATGCCAACGATCAAAATTGCCCTTTGTACTCTCGAGCTTGATCTGGCAGGTGTGGAAACATTGAAAGACAAGCGCAGCATCATCAAGTCGCTCCTCGCGCGCCTGCACAACACGTTCAACGTCTCTACATCCGAAGTGGATTTCCACGATCTCCCCGGCAGCAGCGTTATCGCTTTCGTCGTCGTGACAACAGCGACGAATCATGCGCACAGTACCGTTTCGACGATCCTGAACTGGATTGAGAAGCATTGTCCAGAGGCGGAGATCGTCAACCAGCATATCGAGATTCTATAAAGTCGACAGTGTGCCGATTCGCGATTCGTTCAACCAAGCCGAGTCTATGCGCCTACATGAGTATCACACCAAGACACTGTTTGCCCGCTCTGGCATCCCCGTCCTGTCCGGCGAATTGGCTGGTACTCCAGGTGAGGCGCGCGCCGCCGCCGAAAGGTTCCGCATGCCAGTTGTGGTGAACGCGCAGGTGCTGGCAGACGAACGAGTCTTTAGGGTTGCGCAAACACCCCTCTTTGTCGAGCAAATCGCGGCGGAGATGCTTACCACTCAAATCGCAGGCTATCGTGTGCACCAACTTCTCATCGAACCCATGATTGATGTCACGCGCGAATTCGCCCTTGTGATCGAGTTTGACCAGTCGCGCGGGCGGGTGGAAATCGCCGCTTCAACCCTCACGAGCAAGCGCACCTGTTCAGAACTGCTCGATCCGTTTATCGGAGTGCAAGCCTACAAGTCGCGATACCTGGCGAGCGGCATAGATCTTCCCAGTGAATTATGGTCCGATTTTGTCGCCATCACTCAGAAGCTATTTCAGTGCTA
Source organism: Anaerolineae bacterium (assembly GCA_016789005.1). Classification (GTDB taxonomy): domain Bacteria; phylum Chloroflexota; class Anaerolineae; order Aggregatilineales; family Phototrophicaceae; genus Flexifilum. Next base: position 12,638 of record JAEURA010000352.1, on the reverse strand, counting down.
CGTAGACTACGATGCAACACGAGCGTCGATCCTTCCGCTCGCACTGACCAGGGCGGGAAACCTCATCGCGTTGGGTGGCAAGCTCGACATCGATGACAGCGCGCTTTTCCGCCAGGCTGAGATCGCAGCGCTCCGGGACGTTCTGGCGGAGAATGATCTCCCCTCCAGGCAGGTCGCCGAGAATGTCCGACTGTCGCGCCTTCCAGGAGACATCGCTTGTATCGCCAACGGCGCCGGGTTGGCGATGATGACCGCCGACTCGCTCGCCAATGCCCAGCGCGCACTGTCTCCCGGAGCGGTGATCGAGATTACCGGCGAACCGAGCGTCGAGCGTCTTCAGGCGGCGCTGCAAAGCCTGCCGTCCAACACGCGGGGCGTGATCATCAACCTTTTTTGTGACCGGTTCAGCGCCAGTGATGCGGCGAAGTCTCTTATGGGCTTGCTCGTCCTCGATAGCCTGAGCGTCCCCCTGGTAGTTCGTCTGGCAGGACAGGATGCCGAACGAGCGCATGAATGGCTTTCAGCGCAGCCAGCCACCCTGTATTCCGTCACTTCGCTTGCCCATGCGGTCGAGCTTCTCTCCCACAGCCTCTCAGATGAGACGTCATGGCAATCCTGATCAATCACGACACGGAGTTTCTTGTCCAAGGGATTACTGAACAGGCAGGGAGCTTCCATACGGCTCAGATGCTCGCCTACGGAACGTCTATCGTGGCTGGTGTGACCCCGGAAATGGGCGGCGCCTGGGAGCATGGAATACCCGTCTTCGACAATATTCGCACTGCGACTGAGGCTACCGGGGCGAATTCTTCCATCATCTTTGGCGATGGACCATCTGCTGTTGACGCCATCTATGAAGCGGTGGACGAGGGGTTGCGCCTTGTCATCTGCGTCACAGATGGCATTCCAACTCAAGATTCCCTGAAGCTGAAGTCGTATCTAGATCGACACCCCCGCACGCGTCTTATCGGTCCTGGCTCGCCCGGCGTCCTCGTGCCAGGACGAGCTAATGCGGGGATTGTTCCAGGTTTTGTCGCGTCAGAGGGCAAGGTTGGCGTCGTCTCACGGAGCGCTTCGGTCGCCTATGAAGGGATGGCGCTGATGTCAGCAGCAGGTTTTGGTCAATCGACATTCGTCGGGGTTGGAAGCGACGCTATCGTAGGAACATCCTACGCCGAGGTGCTCGCGCTTTTCGAAGAAGACCCGGAAACCTCCTGTATCATTCTCATGGGTGAGGTGGGAGGGGCGGCGGAGATAGAAGCGGCAGCTCAGATCAGTATCCGCATCACTAAACCTGTAATCGCTTTTCTCGTAGGGCGCTCAGCCATTCCATTTGTGCGTATGGGACACGCCGGTGCGATCATCACAACGCCCGACACTACGGTAGAAGCAAAAGAAGCTGCGTTGAAAAGCGCCGGCGCGTTGATTGCCCACTCGCTGGAAGACGTCGTCTCGCTTCTCCACGCAACCGGGCACGCTAGCGACCAATGAGTGTACAGAAATTGGTCGGGTTGGTCTCGCAAGAAGCAACCGCCGAAACCAACAGATAAGCCAGCAGCAGGATCAGCGCACAACCGCCGCCTACAACAATACATCCACATCCCGGCACAGGTCCCGCACCGAACAAACCGAATATAACCTCAAAGACGCTGCTGAACAGCTCGATCCCGACGCCGATTATCTGAAGTCCAAAGCCAAGCACGAGAGCCATTACACAGCAGAGGCACCCAATTCCCACCGCAAGCAGCACTGGATTTCCTTGAATCGCCGTAAGAATATCCATCACCTCACTCCTGGCACGCGCCCCCCAGGCTGGACACGGGAGACCATTCCTCGCTTCTATCGGAGCGCTCGTAGCACTCGCAGTAGACAGATCCGTCTTCCTGCCCTGCCCACAGCGCATAGGTTATCTGCGTTTCTACGCACAAACTGCCTTCGGAAGCTGCGCGGATCACTCCATTGGAGATGCCTGCTCCCCGCGTTTCTGCTTCCATGATCAGCCACACCCGGACCTCCTGCCCGGGCGCCGACCCAGTCGAAATGCGCAGCTCCCCCTGTACAGCCAACACCAGCAGGAGGCAAGGCGTTAGCAGAAGTAGGAACCAGACAATCAGCGCGGCGCCACACCCTACTCGCCTGATCCCTCGCCGTCGTGGCTGTTGAGCTGCCCGCTCCAACTTCAATTCATCATCAGCGTTAGCAGTCATTCATTCGTGTCTCCAGCGAAACGCATCATGATCTGATCTTTCGAATCGTAACTCACATGGACAAACCAGGGTGAAGCATGGTTCGCGCCCAGGAGTCGTGGAAGAATGAGTGGAAGGTCCTCCACCAGATCGTATTTGCCAAGCTCCGACATGGGAATCCAGTGAAGCGTTCCCTCAGCGCTCTGGGCAAGAACCTCGCGTGATGACGCTTGACCAGTGAAAACGAACAGGATGATGCCCGACTGACCGCCTGCATCAATGTTGTAGATTGCGCGCAGTTCAAGAACTGGAACGTCCAGACCGGTCTCTTCCTTGATCTCGCGCCGCGCGCTGGAAAGCGGGTCTTCATCGCGTTCGACATGCCCGCCGACCCCATTGTACCGATTCGGAAATACGCGCTTGGTCGGCGCACGTTTCATCAGCAGGATGTCATCTCCGTGAAAAAGAATACATAGCGTCCGCGGGATAGTTAGCCAGCGTCCCTGTGTCGCATCTGCGCCCTGCTCACCTGATCCCAAAATCCATCTCTCCCTTTGCTTTCACGGCGTTGCGTTTGTTTCGTGCTGGGCTGCATGATACCCTTACTTAAGATGCGAAAATCACCGCTCAACAGGCTCGATTGTAGCGCTGTTGAGTTTTCACCAACATGGCGTGTACCTGAGCGACTCGTGTTTGCCGCAGTGCTGCTGACGGTGACCAGCATCCTCAGCATGCACTCAAGGGTGGCAAATCGGCGCATCTGATATTACGCTGAAGCATCTCCGATTCGACACATGGGGCACGGCAATGACTCAGACCGTTGAAAGCGCGTTGCGCCAGGCAAGATTTGAAACCGACGGAGTTGTCTATGTTATGGTGCGTTTGACAGCCAATGGAATTACGGCGGCGGCAGGGATTCTGGCGCAGGTGGGTGAGCCTTTCGCAGCCCTCGTCGCGGATAAGCACGAAGTCACTCTGATCATTCCGCAGGAGATCGTAGAGGATTTCCGTCTCCGCTTCCGCGACCACGCGATCAGCGAGACTCTGTATCGGCTCATCACCCTGGATGTAGTCCTGGAACCTACGCTCGTTGGTTTCATGGCGCGTCTGAGTACTGTCCTGGCAGGAGCGAAGATCAGCATCATGCCGTATGCTGCCTTCAACCGCGACCATCTCCTGGTTCCCGCGGAGCAGTTCGACCAAGCCATGAAGACACTCCGTGAATTGCAATCCAGCCTGTGAAGAACGGCTGACTTAAGGGATCGCGCGCACCTGTATGGATATTCACTTCTTTGACTCTGCCCCTGTTCCCAAGGAACAGGTTCGTATTGAAGAACTTGAAGTCGTTGTCTACCCAGACCGTTTCCGCATTTTCATCCACATACGGGTGAGCTTGTTTCAGGAGCGCCCCAACCTGCTCCTGGTCGCACGCGCCCACGACGGTCAAATCGCCGCTGAACTGAACGTCATCGAAACCATGCACCACGACATGGAATTCACGATGCACCTGCGCGGACGCGATGATACCGCGGGACAATACGCTCTTGTGGCAGAACTGTTCTACGACACGCGAAATCCTCCGCAGGATCGCCGAGAACAATCATTCGCTGTTCCACCAGAAACTGGCGACACCTAATTGTGACTACCCGACTGCTCTGGTTTACCCCAGATCGTTACCAGCAATTGCTGAACCTTGCGCTGGAACGCGCGCCAGAAGAAGCCTGCGGCGTCCTGGTCGGCGTCACTTCGCATACCGGCGTCGCCAGTGTCGAGCAGCTCATCATGGTCGACAATATCGCGTCAGATCGCCATGTGAGCTTTCGCCTCGATGACGCACAATTCGCCAGAGTGGTCGGAAGAACCGTTGCCTCCGACCAGGAGATCGTCGGGTTCTTCCATTCGCATCCGCGCGGCGACTCCATCCCGTCGCGGTCCGACGTAGCGCTGGCAAGTTATCCGGATGTGCCACAGATTATTGTCGGGTTGGGTCATATCTCTCCCACAGTTGCCGCATGGCGCATCGCCTACGGCGCGGTAAGCCGGCTTGACATCGCAGTCAGCGATGCCGCGCCCGTATCATCGCCCCAAGACTTGTCCGACTTCCAGAAAGCGCTCATCCTGATTTCGGCGGCTCTGGCACTGCTTCTTGTGATTACCTTGGCGCTCGCCCTGCTGCCGCCTGCACCTGAAATTCCGCGTTGATCGCCAGATGACACCATCGCGTTGGAGCGATGGTGAACTCAAGGAGACTTCTGATGCCTCTCACAGCCTATGTCTTTGTCGTTCTCGCGGGCATCCTTTTGGGAGGCGTTGTCAACATCCTTGCCGATGACCTTCCTCGGCGAAGGACGCCGTCCCTTCCCCCAAGATATCCCGATGGCACGCCGCGACCGATCAGCGCATGGCTGGGAACCAGTGCGTTTCTCTTGAGGAAGCGCATGGCTCCGTCCGGCTCAAGACTAGGCTGGCGCTACCCACTCGCCGAGCTGCTGACTGCCGGGCTGTTCATCCTGACGCTCGCCGCCACCGCTGACGATCCGAAGATGAGTGCGCTCCAACTCGTGTTCTGGTTCGCCTATATGGTCATCTTCGCACTGATAACCGTGATCGACCTGGAACATCGCCTCATCTTGTTTGTCGTAGTCATCCCCGCCTGGGGTATCGCCCTGCTGGATGCGGCAACGACAAACTACGGTGCAGATTTTGGACAGGCTTTGATCGGCGGCGCAGTCGGCTTTGCGGTTTTCTTTCTGCTCTACCTTGGCGGCTTCCTTTTCGTGTCTATCAGCGGTGCGCTGCGCGGGCACAGCACCAACGAGGTGGCATTTGGCTATGGGGACGTGCTTCTGATCACGCTTTCCGGTTTCATGCTCGGTTGGCAACCACTCATCCCAGCAATGTTCCTGACCGTTTTCCTTGGCGCACTTGGGGCTTTGGCGTGGATTCTCTCGCGCTCTTTTTCGCGTAGCGGCTACAGCCTTTTCACTCCCCTTCCGTATGGGCAGTACATTGTCATCGCAACGATAATCCTGCTGCTATTTGCCACTGAGCTTACTGCGATCCTTTATCGCCCGACCTGATTGGGTTGACGCTCGATGATGCCGCCGCCAAGACAAACGTCTCCTTCGTAGACTACTGCGCCCTGTCCGGGTGTGACGCCTCGCACAGGTTCATCGAATTGAACGCGGATACGCCCATTGTCCATCGGTTCAACGAGAGCGGGAACTGGCTTCGCTTTGTAGCGAATCTTAACCTCGGCATGAAAGGCTGAAGCAGGTGTTTTTCCGCTGACCCAGTTCACGCGGCGCGCCGTGAGCGCCAGGTTTCCAAGCTCGTTGGACGCGCCCACGACCAACCGGTTGTCCTCGATACTCATGCGAACCACATAAAGCGGCTCACGAGAATCCACACCCAGTCCTCGGCGCTGTCCAATCGTGTAGTTTGCAAGCCCGCGATGTTCGCCGACGATCTCACCCGTTGTCTTCATGATCGGGCCGGGAGTCATCACGTCCGGCGCATGTTCGCGCAGGAACCGTCTGTAATCGCCATCGCCCAGAAAACAGAGATCCTGGCTGTCTTTCTTCGATGCTGTCGGTAAACCGAACCGCTCGGCGATCCGCCGCACTTCTGCCTTAGGCAGCGAGCCAACAGGGAACAACGTCCTGCCAAGCTGCGCCTGCCCCATGACGCTCAGGACGTAGCTCTGGTCCTTCGCCTCATCAACCCCCTTCAGAAGGCGATAGTTTCCTTCTATGTCGCGCTGGATCCGGGCGTAATGCCCTGTCGCCAGGTAGTCGGCGTCGAGAGCCAGCGCGTTGTTCAGCAGGAAGTCAAAACGAATCTGGCGATTGCACTCGATGCAGGGGTTTGGCGTGTTGCCTTCCCGGTGCTGTTCGATGAAGAACTGCACCACAGTAGTGCGAAACGTCGACTTGGTATCAAGCACGTAGAACGGAATGCCCAATCTGTCAGCGATCCGCCGCGCGTCCGACATCTGATCTGGGGTACAGCAGCGATTGTGCGCGCCCGCAGCAGTGGTTTCTTCCGACCACAACCGCATCATGACACCGATCACTTCATATCCCTGTTCGACCAGAAGCGCCGCGGCGACTGAGCTATCGACGCCGCCACTCATCGCGACGACCACCCGAGTGTCTCTCACATCCTTCATCGCGTCTTCCAATACGGGTCTAGTTGAAATCGTACAATCCACCGCTGGGAAGTGTTCTGGCGCGCTCAACGGAGGCTCGCAGCGCCTCAACGGCGTACGCCACGTCTTCTTCAGTTGTGCTGCGCCCTACTGTCAGGCGCACGCTGCTCAGCGCTGCTTCACGAGACAACCCCATCGCAAGAAGTACATCCGACGGTTCCGGATTCCCCGTTTTGCAGGCCGAGCCGCTGCTCACCAGAACACCTCGGGTATCGAGGTGCATCAGCAGCGTATTCGCCTCGACGCCATCCACGACAAAACTTGCGTGAGACGGCAGGCGCTCAGTGCGATGCCCGGTGAGTATCGTCCCTGGCACATGAGTCAGAACCTCGTCGATGAGCAGATCGCGCATCGTGCGGTAATGGGCGGTGAATTCGTCGAAACCGTCGTATGCAATTTCGAGCGCCTTCGCCATGCCCACGATGCCCGGCGTATTGACGGTCCCAGATCGCCTCCCGCCCTCATGACTGCCCCCAGTCTGTGTCGGGTGCAGGTTCACGCCGTCGCGAACATAAAGCAGCCCTACCCCTTTTGGTCCATAGAACTTGTGAGCGGAAAGGCTCAGCAGATCAACGTTGAGCTGCTGTACGTCGAGACGAACCTGCCCGCCTGCTTGTACAGCATCCGTGTGAAACAGTACTCCCCGTGAATGAGCAAGTGCGGCAAGTTGTGCGATGGGTTCGAGTGTGCCAACCTCGTTGTTCACTGCCATGACCGATACCAGCGTGGTAGAAGGTTGAATCACCTCGGCAGCAGCCTCGGCATCAACCCTACCATAGTGATCGACAGCTAGCAGAGAGTAGGTACAGCCCAATTCACCGGCGGTCACCGCCATCGTTTTGCCCACCGCAGGATGTTCAACAGCCGAGGCGACCAGGTGAACTTCCTGCTGCACCCTTCGCGCGTACCATGCGACTCCCCGTATTGCCATGTTGTCGCTTTCGGAACCGCCGCTCGTGAAGACAATTTCATGTGGCTTGCAGTTCAGTAGTCCGGCTATCGTTTCGCGCGCCGTTTCGAGAGCACGTTCCGCTCGCCGCCCTTCACTATGCGACGACGAGGTGTTCCCGTACACGTCCGAAAAACACGGGAGCAAAGCGTCCAGCACACGGGGATCCATTGGTGTCGTAGCAGAGTGGTCAAGATAGACCATACGTCTCGCCATACTCACATCACCTGTCCAGCCATTTCGGGAAGTGTCATTGTACATCGCCCGGACTGGCGATTGCAGACGGATAATTGCGCCGTGCGAACGGACGCAAACGCGGTATCATAGAGGCGGTTCCGCACAACCCACTGTGATCTCGTCTGCCCTGCCGCAATGCTGCGGTCATGGGCGGACTGCTTGCAGCAAGACAATCAGAAAGGTAGTCAACATGTCCGTGATTGAACAGATTCAGGCGCGGGAAGTTCTGGACTCGCGCGGGAATCCGACAGTCGAAGTCGAAGTGACTCTGGCTGATGGCGCATTCGGTCGCGCCATTGTGCCGAGCGGCGCCTCTACCGGGGAGCATGAAGCGCTTGAGCTTCGCGACGGCGATAAGCGCCGCTTCGGCGGCAAAGGCGTCTTGCGCGCGGTTGGAGCCGTGAACGGTCCCATCGCCGAGATGCTGAAAGGGATGTACGCCCTGAATCAGATCGACGTCGATCAGCGTATGCTGGAACTTGACGGCACGTCCAACAAGGGCAATCTCGGCGCAAACGCTATCCTTGGCGTCTCGCTCGCAGTCGCCAAAGCCGCAGCAATCTCCGTCGACATGCCGCTTTACGCCTACGTGGGCGGGGTCCACGCGCACGTCCTGCCGGTGCCCATGATGAACATCATGAATGGCGGCAAACATGCCCTTGGCAGCACCGATTTCCAGGAATTCATGGTCATGCCGGTCGGCGCCAGTTCGTTCCGTGAGGCGCTGCAATGGGGTGTGGAGATCTATCAGGCGCTCAAGTCGGTCCTGCACAAAGCTGGTCACAGCACCAATGTCGGCGATGAAGGCGGGTTTGCGCCCAGCCTCGGTTCCAACCAGGCGGCGCTTGACGTCATCATGGAAGCCATCGTCAAGGCTGGCTATACCCCCGGCGAACAGATTCGCATCGCCCTGGATCCCGCGACGTCCGAAATCTACAAAGATGGTAAATACCATCTGGAGATCGAAGGGCGGGTCCTGTCCGGCGAAGAGATGGTCGAATTCTGGGCGGACTGGTCGCGCCGTTATCCTATCGTCTCCATTGAGGATGGTCTGGCAGAAAATGACTGGGAGAACTGGTCACGACTGGTTGCGGCAATTGGGGATCGCGTCCAGGTCGTCGGCGACGACCTGCTAGTGACAAATGCCGAGAAGGTGCGCCGCGCCATCAAAGAGAAAGCGGCGACAGCTCTGCTCTTCAAGCTCAATCAGATTGGCTCATTGACCGAGGCGCTTGCCGCGGCGCAGCTCAGCCAGCGCCACAACATGGCGGTCATCTCCAGCCATCGCAGCGGCGAAACGGAGGACACCACCATCGCCGATATTGCTGTTGCCATGAATGCGGGTCAGATCAAGACTGGCGCGCCCGCCCGTACCGATCGCGTTGCCAAGTACAACCAACTGCTGCGCATCGAAGAAGAACTGGGCAGCGCTGCGCGATATGCGGGACTGTCAGCCTTCACCAATCTCAATCTCGACCTATAATTCCTGCTATCCATTCCAGGCGCTTTGCACTCGAAAGGTTCAACCGTGATCAGAAGCCGCATCAACGGAAAGCGCACCAAGATTGTCGCGACTATCGGGCCCTCCTCGCGCGATGAGAACACGCTTCGGCAGATCATCCGCGCCGGCTTGGATGTCGCGCGAATCAACTTTTCGCACGGCGATCACGAAACGCATAGTCAGGCGATTGATGATGTTCGGCGGATCGCTTACGAGGAAAATGCCGTCGTGGCGATCATGTGCGACATTCAGGGTCCCAAACTCCGTGTCGGGCGCATTGCCAATGAACCGCTTGTCCTGAACATCGGTGACCCTATCACGCTATCGCTTGATCCCGCTGACGGTTCCGGCAACGTCGTTCAGCTGCCACATCCCGAATTCGTTCAGGACATCAAAGCCGGGATGCAGCTCCTGCTCGACGATGGCAAGCTGGAGTTCAAGGTCAACGCCACAACCGGGCGCACGCTTGTTTGTGAGGTTGTCGTACCAGGGGAGCTGTTCAGTCGCAAAGGCGTGAGTGCCCCGAATGCGCGCCTTACCTTGTCTGCGATTACCGAAAAGGATCGCTCGGACATCGAATTTGCGCTTTCCAAAAAGGCGGAATACATCGCCATGTCCTTCGTCCGCAGTCCCGATGACCTCCGCGAAATGCGCTGGTTGATCAAACATCTGGGCGGCGGCGCGGCGGTGATCGCCAAAATCGAGAAGCACGAAGCCCTGGAAAACATTGAGGAAATCATTGCCGCGAGCGATGGCATCATGGTCGCTCGCGGCGATCTTGGCGTCGAGACGCCGGCAGAAGAAGTCCCCTTTCACCAGAAGCGGATCATTCGTTTGTGCAACGCCTCGGCAAAACCTGTCATTACCGCTACGCAGATGCTCAATTCGATGGTGGACAATCCCCGTCCAACTCGTGCCGAAGCGAGTGACGTCTACAACGCCATCCTGGATGGTACTGATGCGGTGATGTTGAGTAACGAGACAGCTTCGGGAATGTATCCGGTTCGCGCTGTTGAGACGATGGTCAACATCGCCGCAATCGCCGAGCAAAACATCTCTCGTCCTGCTGGCAGCCAGGATCGTTCGGTCATGCTGCATGATGCGGAAGGACGCGAGGCAGTATCAGATGCGATCAGTCAGGCGACTTGCCAGATTGCGGAAACACTGGGCGTGAAAGCAATCGTGACATCGACCATGTCCGGCTATACCGCCCGTCGTGTCGCCAAAGAGCGTCCACGCACACCCATCGTCTGTGTCACCCCAAACGAACTCACTTACCGGCGCATGGCGCTTGTATGGGGAGTTGTTCCGTTGCTGGTGCCAGAATTCAAGTCAATCGACGAAATGTTGGGCATCGTGGTTCGTGCAGCTCATGATGAGCAGCTGGTCAATGTCGGCGACATGCTCGTCATTATTGCCGGCGTTCCATTTGGTGTCGGAGGTCAAACAAACTTCCTGAAGGTCCACCGCGTCGGAGAGCAGAACGAACTGGACATCCCCTGACCTGAGTTCATATCTCTTCGCCATCCACAAACTCAATCGTTTGCGGCTGCGGCGTCGTTCGGTAGGCGCCTGTGTCGGTTCGCGGCGCTCGGTTGTCTTGCGCTTCTCGCGTATAGGCAACTGGAGCATGCTCGACACGGGCGGCAACCGGCGTGACACAATAGGGACAAACATCCCAGCCCAGTTCAAGCATCCGCCCACAGCGCGTGCACGGACGTTTCAGGCGTGTGTGGCAGTTAGGGCATGCCTGCCAGTCCTCCTCGACTCGCTGTTTACAGCCTGGGCAGGTCGGTTTCTCCTCGATTTCCTGAAGCAGTGCTTCTTCTTCAAGCGACCGCTCGTAGGCCTCAGATAGCGTTTCGCGCGGGCGCAGAAAGATGTAAATGAGTAATCCGGGGAGCGTCAGCACAACAACCAGCAGCGTGACCAGGATCTGCGCCAGGGCATCCCTGGAGCGCGCGCGCATGTCGCGGTAAGTCCACACGATCATGGCGAGCCAGAATGCAACCAGAACCAGTCCGCCGTAAACCGCGCCAATTGTCAACAGACCGCCCGTATCGCCGAGATCGATCCCAAACATCATCCCCCCTGCTCTTCCGTAGTCGGTATGGGCGCAATGGTCTGGTCCACAAGCAGCTCAACCTTGCGCACCAGTACATCATATTGGTGTCCTGATGCGTAAAAGCGCATATTCAGCAATGAGACCGGTCGCTTTCCGAGTAATTCTAGCGTGGGTAGCAAATTGTCGCTTTCGTAAGTGTACCATCGGTCTGGGTTAATCATCTCATGCCGCTCGATACACGTATCGCAAAGCGGCGGGTAGTCGGAAACGACCGGGTCCTCGTGCGCGAAGAAGCCATGTATCCAGTGCTGGATCTCGTTACTCCCGTCAGTATTGAATTCCATCCGCAGCATGAGCGGGCATTCGCTTCCATCGACGCCGCACAGGTTCAGCGAATGAGAGTGTATCTTGAAGGTGACACGCACAGAAATGTGACGGAAGGTAGAAACGTCTACCCCTTCGTTACCATAGAACAGCTGTATACAGCGGGTTTCTCCATGCGATTCGGCGTCGTCTCCACGAAGCAGCCGCAGAGCGGGGAATCCCTCTTCGTTGATCAGCTCAAAACGACCAACCGGTCCGCTGTCCTGCAGGCTGCTGCACCGCCAGATCGACGGACTCGCCTGGTCCGACGCATTGTTGTAGTCGAGTACGTTGTCAGCGGAGAATGTGGCAGCGCCCAACACATTCACCAACGCCGGTGCGTAGTAAAACTGAGACGGGTCTTCGAGGGACGACATGCCCTGCTGCGCCGCCGGTATCGGGAACGGGCGCTGATCGGCTGTCACTAACCGTGCACTTCCTTCGTAGTTGACCACCTGAAGGTGAACATCGCCCACCGCAACGCTGTAGCGCCCCGGCGCTTCCAGAAAAACGCGCGCTCCATTCCGCGTTTCGATGATGACCGTCACAGGACGCGCCAGCCCCTCTGTGATCTCGACATCGAATTCGCCCGTGATGTCATCAAGATAAACCGAATAAGGTTCGCTGCTCCAGTCGAAGCGCGGGCGCACGAAGTAGCGGACGACAACCGTCGCCCCATCCTTGAGCGTCACGCGCGCAACGACTAGGTAATCCTGGTTGGGGTCACGAAAAGTGATTTGAGCCTGTGACTGCGGCGTCGCAACGACATCTCCGCTGCCCAGGATACGTTCGTTGCGCACAGCCTGCTCTATGAGATCGGCACTGATTAACGATGCTGTGGCTCTGCTCACCTGAAGCTGCGCCCGCATCGGAATCGTCGACTGAAAGATGAAATAGTGGAGACCAACCAGCGCCAGCGCCGCCACGACACAGAAAATCGAGAAACAAAGCAGCACGATTCCCCATGCAAGCTGCTGGCGATTCCGCAGGACCGGCGCAGCTGGGACAGTGCCTGTAGATGTGCTGGCAGTACTCATGCGTTCGACCACTCTCCCCGCGCGTCTGAGGCAAGCATTATAGCACAGCCAGCATTACCCTCTTCGGATTGCCAACAGCTTAGTATAATC
>JAEURA010000269.1 GCA_016789005.1 Anaerolineae bacterium | reverse complement strand
TTCCAGGAATTGATGAAGCCCGCCTGATCACGGGCTGCGCCGCCGACCTCCTGCCCCTTTCTCTGAACTGCTCCTTAGGCTGCGCCTTTCTCGTGGCTGTTATGAACTTCTGCGGCAGGAGTTCCCCTCACCCCTGTAGTCCCTCTCCCACGCGCGCGGGGCGAGGGGACCTGACTCCCCTTCTCCCCGTTTTGTGGGAGAAGGGGGCTGGGGGGTTGAGGGGGAGGTGCAGCCGTTAGCGCCGCCGGTTCGCCAGACTGATGAAGTAGAGCAGCTGAAGCACCGCCGAAACCGCAGCCGCCAGATAGGTCATCGCCGCCGCCGTCAGCACCGCGCGCGCGCCGCCGTTGTCGTCGGAAGTCTGCATCAACCCCGCCTGCTGAAGCAGCGCCAAACCGCGCCGGCTGGCGTCGATCTCGACCGGCAGGGTCAGCAGCATGAACACGACCATCACGCCGAACAGCAGTATGCCCGCCCAGATCAAGCCGCTGAATCGCAGAAACAAGCCGATGAAGATCATCAGGTAGCCGATCTGCGGGGCGATCTGCACGCCGGGCACGAGGAACTGCCGCGCGGCGATCAGCGGCGAATTCTGCTGATACTGCTGCACGTGTCCCAGTTCGTGCGCCACAACCGCCATCGAGGCGACCGACGGGACTGTGGCGATCCCCTGCGACAGGCGAACCACCCCCGCGCCCGGATCAAAATGGTCGCTCAGCTGCCCCTGCGCGCCTTCCAGGCGGACCGGATTCACATTGGTGCGCGCGAAAATGCGTTCGGCAACGTCGATGCCGGTGACCCCGGCGCTGTTGCGCACGTTGCTCCACTTGCTGTATGCCGAGCGCACGAACACCTGCGCCAGCAGCGACAGGATCAGGGTCGGCAGACCGACCAGAAGCAAATACTGAGGGTCGAAGAACATCGCTCAGTGCCACCTTTCTACACCGTTACTCACACGAGTCTACGGCAGCGTGCGATAGAAGTTTCAATGAAAAGTGCAAAATCGACGTAAACTCAGCGCCCTCTAACCTGACACGCCGAGATGCAGCGACAGCGCCGCGCGTTCGTTCAGAGACCAGGGCAGCAGCGCATTGTCGATCAGACGCACGCCGCCGATCATCACCGCCACCAGCATCAGCATCGGGTCGTCCGTCCTGTCGTGAACGCCGAACAGCGTGCGCGGATCGCACAGCGCCACGTAATCGACCTCCGCCAGCGGTTCGGAAGCCAGCACGGTCAGCGCCGTGTCGCGCAGCGCCACCGGGTGGCGTTCTCCGGCATCGTAGCGCTGAGCGGCAGTGCGCAGCGCTCGGAAAATCACCCCCGCCGCTTCGCGGTGTGGAACCGACAGGCGCACATTGCGCGAACTCATCGCCAGCCCGTCGATCTCCCGCTCGGTCGGGCAGACGACGATCTCCGTCGGGACGCTGAGGTCGCGCACCATCTGCCGGATCACCACTACCTGCTGCGCATCCTTCTGACCGAAATAGGCGCGCGTCGGCTGGGTCAGGTTGAGGAGCTTGGTGACAACCGTACTCACGCCGCGAAAATGACCGGGGCGCGACTCGCCCTCCAACCCCGCCGAGACGATCTCGACCTCAACGTGGGTCTGGTAGCGCGGCGGATACATCTGCGCTGCCGTCGGCGTGAAGACGAAATCGACCCCGGCGCGCGCCAGCAGGTCTATGTCACGTTCCAGCGTGCGCGGGTAATTGGTGAAATCGTCGCCGGAATTGAACTGCGTCGGGTTCACGAAGATCGTCGCGATCACGTGTTCGTTCTCGCGGCGCGCTGCCTCCACCAGGGACAAATGACCTTCATGCAGCGCTCCCATCGTCATCACCACACCAACGCTGCCCGCCAGCGCCCGGCGCATCATCATCATCGCATCAGTGGACTCAATCTGCTGCGTCATCTTCCGTCCCACTCATTTGCGTCGCATCTGCCATCAGGGCTGCAAGTATATCGTCTTTCATGGCGAAACTGTGTTCGCTGTCGGGAAAACGCCGCGCCCGCACGTCATCGGCATACTGCTGAACCGCCTCCTGAATGACCTTACCGGCATCGACATAGCGCCGGGCATGCCGCGGCACGAAGTCGCCAAACAGCCCGACCAGATCATGAAAGACCTGCACCTGACCGTCGCAGTGCACCCCCGCGCCGATACCGATGGTCGGAATGCGCAGCTTCTCGCTGATCAGCTTCGCCAGCGGCGCGGGGACGGCTTCCAGCACGACGGCGAACGCGCCGGCGTCCTCGACCGCCTGGGCATCACGCAGGAGCTGCTGCGCCGTCTCCAGATCGCGCCCCTGCACCCGCAGACCGCCGACCTTGTAAACGCTCTGGGGCATCAAGCCGATGTGTCCCATGACCGGTATGCCGACATCGACCATCCGGCGGATCGTAGGTGATAGCACTTCACCGCCTTCCAGCTTGACCGCCCCTACCCCACCCTCCTGCATCAGCCGACCGGCGTTGGTGAGCGCCTGTTCCGGGTCAACGGTGTAGGTCATGAACGGCATATCGCCGATGATCAGCGGCGTCCGCGTGACGCGGCTGACGATGGCGGAATGATAGATGATGTGATCCAGCGTGACGGGGATCGGCAGTTCGTGCCCCTGAACGACCATCCCCAGCGAGTCGCCGACGAGCAGCGCCGGCACGCCGGCGGCTTCGCACAGGCGTGCGCTGAAGGCATCGTAGGCGGTGACCAGCACGATGGGTTCGCCGTTCGCCTGAAGCTGCTGCAATTCGCGTATCGTGTTTCGCATGAGATTAATCCTCAACGAGAGCGCGCTCGATGTCAGCCAGTCTGTCCGTCGAAACGCCTCGCGCCCTAAGAATAGGATACGTCGCCCGCGCCAATTCCGCATAGAGCCGGGCGGCATCGGGATTCATCTGTCGCAGCGCCTGCATGTGCGCCGTCAGCGTGCCCAGGTCGACACGCGCCAGCGGTCCGGGCAAGGCGGCGACCGCGCCTTCGCGCCGAACATTCTCCACCATGCCGGCGACCAGGCTGTCCAGAGCGCCTTTCGCGGCGTCCGGCGACGCCCCGAAACTCTCCATCAGCCGCGCCGCCAGCCCGATGAGGGTGATCGTGTAATTGCTGGCGAAGACCAGCGCGGCGTGGTACACGGGACGCGCGCCCGGCGGCAGAGTCAGCAGCCTGCCTTCCAGCGAGTCGACCAGCGCCGTCAGCCATCTGCGCAGCGGGTCGGCGTCCCCCTCGACGGCGAAAGTCACGCCGCTCAGCGACGGAGTCAGCGTCCTGTCGCTGCTGAACGGATACGCCGGATGCAGCCCGCCGATCTGCGCGCCGCGCGCCGCCAAAGGCGTCAGGACGGCGATCTCGGTCGCGCCGCTGGTGTGAACGACCGCCCGCCCCACCCAGGAAGCCGGCGATTCGGCGAGGCGCGCCGCCGCTTCGGCAATAGCGCCGTCCGGAACGGCAAGGATCACCAGATCGCCGCTGACCTCCGCCGGATCGGCAGTCGCCCGCGCCCCGACCGACTCCGCCAGCATCCGTGCCGACTCGCCGCTCCGGCTGGTCACCGTCTCGATATGCCAGCCGTGCGCTGCCAGCGCCCGCGCCATGCCCGACGCAGCGCGCCCCGCCCCCACCCACCCCAGTGTCGGACGAGTCATGTGGTCTCGGCGCTGAGCGGCGTGGGCGTGGGGATCGGTTCGGTGATGTAGATGGTCAGCGTACAGGAGCCGATCTGTGTGCTGGTGATGTCGAAGACCGAGACGCGGAACTGATACTCGCCGGGCGTATAGAAGCTGGGCACGAACTGACCAAGGACGCCCATCTGCGGCATGGCGTTCGTGCCATCCACGCCGATGGTGGCAAAGCTGCCGAAGGTCGATGGTCCGTTGATCTCGAAGCGGTAGAAGGCGAAATTGGGACCAGCAGCGATTCCGCGCACGGCGAGCGGTTCAAAGACGATCATGCCGTTCGCCGGCACTTCCAGCTGCACATTCGGATCGGCGCACTGCATCGGCGGCGCATTGGGGATGATCGTGCCGACCGGCGTCGGCGTCAGCGTCGGCGTCGGCAGGATCTGCGCCGCCGGATCAACTTGCCCCAGTTCGACGCCGCTGGTGTCGATCACGATGCCGCCGGTGAACGGAGGCGGCGTGGGCGTGCGAAAGATGCCATCGCTGACGACGCTGGAAAGGACCGTCGGCGTTTCCAGGGTCTCGCGAAGGGCGGGCGCGACGATGCGCTGCACCCCTACGACGATCAGCACCGCTTCCACGAGCAGGATCAGCGCGGTGATGGCGTTGACGCGCTGATAGCGGGCGATGTCGCGCTCCAGCTCGAAATAGGTGGAGCGATACGCCCCCCGCGCACGCAGCAGCGCACGCAGCGCGACCACCACGCCAACCGCCAGGAAGATATACAGACCGGTGGCGATCTGCTCGATCAGGAAGACAAGCGCGCTCATGCCAGACTGTTCAGGACGCCGCGCACGATGGCGCGCAGGCGCGGAACCAGCTCCTTACCCGCTTCCAGGACTTCTTCGTGATTCGCCTCGCCATCGAAATCGTTCTGATCGATGGCGACATTGGTGATACCAGAGAATGCCAGCACCTTCATGCCGCAGTGACGTGCCACGACCGTCTCCTGCACGGTGGACATGCCGACGGCGTCCGCGCCCAGCGCCCGCAGCATGCGCACTTCCGCCGGCGACTCGAACATCGGTCCCGACACGCCGGCATAGACGCCAACATGCAGGGCGATGCCGGCGGCGGCGGCGGCGCGCTGCGCGGCATCCCGCAGGACGCGGTCATAAGGATGCGCCATGCCGATAAAACGCGGACCGAATGAGTCCAGATTGGGTCCGATGAGCGGATTGATGCCGGTTAAGCCGATCAGGTTCAGATGATCGATCAGCATCATCACGTCGCCGGTCTTGTAGTTCACATTGACGCCGCCGGCGGCGTTTGTCAGGATCACGGTCTGCACGCCCAACACGCTCATCACGCGAATCGGAAATGTCACCTGCTGCGGCGTGTAACCTTCATAGTAGTGCGCCCGCCCCTGCTGAGCCAGGACGGTCTTTCCCTCCAGCGTGCCGATCACCAAACGCCCGGCATGCCCGTGCACAGTTGAAAGGGGCCAGCCTGGAATATCTTCATAGGCGATGGCGTCGGCATCGGTGATTTCGTCCGCCAGCACACCCAGTCCAGAACCGAGCACCAGCCCGATCTTCGGGCGATGGCGCGTCCTGGAGAGGATGAGGTCGGCGGCGCGTTTATAGTCGTCAGCGTTGTGCAAAGCAGTACTCCTTTGCCTGTTTGCCTCGATTATACTCTTCATGCCGCCGCGCCCGACAGCTTCCTGAGCCTTCGCTCCCCAGACCAAACACGACTCGCCGTTCACAAAATCTTAGGAAAAGATTTACGATTTTGGGCTGACCTGCGCGATCTCGACCGTTAAATCCCTGTTACAATGAGGCTGTTGAGTGGCGTCAGCGGCACAGGGTGACTGGAGCGCAGGCGAACATGCAAATCACCGTGGAACAAGCCCTTCAGGGGTATGCGGCGGTTTACCATAAGCTCTATCAGCGCGTCCCTCGCGATCTTCGCGTCATCAATTCCGAGTGGGTGATCGTTAACGGCGCCCGCATGCACGTCAACGACCTGCTCCGCCTGACGACTCAGCTTTACTCGGAATACAAAACCAGCCAGGAACGCAAGAAAACCCTCGTCGGACGGCTCATCGGCTTCCTCAAGAACCGTCCAGATCAGCCGTCAGTCTAGCGCCCGCTCAGCTTCTCCATCCTCCCCACTGTGTTGAATTCAATCGACGGCAGCCCCGCCTTTTGTCGTTCAGCGGCATACTGTTCCGGCGTATCGATGTCGCTCAGCACCGCATCGTCGCCCGTCAGCACCAGGCGGAGCAGGTCTGGGCGGCGGCGAAACACCTCACGCGGCGCAGCGCCGGCGGGCAGCGCCAGAAATTCGCCCCAGGAGCGGCGGGGGACGAGGATCGGGTGACCGCGAACCAGCCCGCCAGGGGTTTCGACCGCCGGCGCGACTATCGCCTCGCTGCCCGTCTGCTGACCGAATTCCAGGACCTGCTTCACCACTTCCGGCGACAGGCGCGGCTGATCGCCGAGAGCGACCAGCGCCGCCGCGACAGTCGCCGGCAGGCTGTTCAGCCCGATCTTGAGCGAGGAAAGCATCTCCCCCGTCGCATAGTCGGGATTGAACACGGTGACGGCTCCCAGAGGGGCGACGAGGGTACTTACCTCCGCCAGCCGAAAGCCGCCGACCACCGTCACGGCAGCAATTTCAGCGGACTGGAGCGCCCTGATCACCGCCTCGATGACCGTCTCGCCCGCGCGCCAGGGCAGCAGCGCCTTCGACCGACCCATCCGCCGCGAAGCGCCTGCCGCCAGGATCACCCCGGCGATCATAGGACGCCGACGCCAGCCTCGCGCAGATGCTTGACCACCCGATCCGGGATCATCGGGATGCGGTCGATCCACACGCCGGTAGCGTCATGCACCGCCGCCGCAATCGCCGGAGCGAGCGGCAGAAACGGCATCTCTGCCATGCCGCGCACGCCAAAAGGACCGATCGGATCAGGGAATTCCAGGATCACCGATTTGACCTCGCGCGGGATGTCATAGACCGTCGGGATCAGGTAGCTGGACAGGTACGGATTGAGGATCCTCCCGTCGCGGCTGATCAGGTTCTCCATCACTGCGTAACCAAGCGCCTGCACCACCCCGCCCTCGATCTGCCCCCGGATCAGCTGCGGGTTGATCGCCTTGCCAACGTCGTCGGCGCAAACCACGCGCACGACATGGATCAAGCCGGTCTCGATATCGACTTCGACTTCCGCCGCCTGGGCGACGTAGCCATAAGTGAAGTTCGGATCGCAGCGACCATCTTCGGGGTCATAGGCGCTGGTAGCGGGCGGGCGGTAGCAGTAGGTGGACACTGCGGGGCGATCTTCCGTGCGCCACTTCTCCAGCGCTTCAGCCGCCGCGCCGCGAATGGCATTGCCGGTCATGAACGACAGCCGTGACGCCGAAGCGCTGCCGCTGCTGCCGGTCTCGGCGGTGTCGGACAGGATCATCCGCACCTTGTCCGTCGTCACCCCGACAGCATCGGCGGTCATCTGCAAAAACGCTGTGTGCGATCCCTGACCGACTTCCGCTCCGGCAAGACGGACGACGACTTCTTCGATCTCTGCGCCGCCGCGCAGCTCGATGGTCGCCCACGACTTCTCAGGAAAGCCGAAGCTGTAGCCGACGTTCTTCAGTCCGCAGGCGAAGCCGACGCCGCGCCGCAGCGCCGGGTTGGCAAGCTGTTCGAGAGGCAGCCGCCTCCACGCGCCGTCGTCGTCGCTCCAGTAGCTTTCGCGGGCGCAGGACTCGATCACCTGGGGCATCGAGACGCCAGGCGGCAGAGTCGAACCGACGCTCAGCACGCTGCCATCGCGGATGCTGTTGCGCAGCCGCAGCGCGATGGGATCCATGCCCAGCGCATCCGCCAGCTTGTTCATCGCTCCTTCGGCAGCGAAGAGCGCCTGCGGCGCGCCGAAGCCGCGAAACGCCCCGGTCGGGATGTTGTTGGTCAGCACCGCGAACGTGTCGATGTGGCAGTTGGGGACGACGTAGGGACCGGTGATCATCAGGTGAGCGTTCGCCAGCACCTTAGTGGAGGTGTAATTGTAGGGTCCGGCGTCGGCGACGACGGTCGCCTCCAGGGCGACCAGCTTCCCGTCGCGGGTCGCGCCCAGGCGGGTCTTCATGGTGATCGGGTGGCGCTTGTGGTGATAAAGGATCGACTCCTCGCGCGACCAGATGGTCTTGATCGGGCAGCGCAGGCGATTCACCGCCAGCGCCAGCACGATCTGGATCGACATATCTTCGCGTCCGCCGAACGCCCCGCCGATAGCCGGGTAGATGACGCGAATCTCTTCGTGCGGCAGATGCAGCGCATGGGCGATCAAATCCTGGTCTTCGTGTGTCCACTGCCCGGCGACCACGACGGTCGTCCGTCCCTGGTCATCGATGTAGCCCAGTCCCGCTTCTGGCTGCAAGTAAGCATGTTCCTGATAGCCGGTGTGATATTCCCCTTCGACGATGACTTCCGCCGCCGCCCACCCAGCGTCCATGCTGCCGAAGCGGGTGCGATAGTGACACAGCGCGTTGCCCGCCACATCGTCGTGAAGCTGCGGCGCATCCGCCTCCATCGCTTCGAAGGGGTCGAAGACGGCGGGCAGGTCTTCATAGTCGATGGCGATCAGCCGCGCCGCCTGCGCTGCCAGCGCCTCGGTCTCGGCAACCACGATGGCGACCATGTCCATGAGGCAGCGGACTACGTCCGTGCCCGGCTTGCTGCTTCCCGGTCCGCAAAGCACCGGCTGATCCTTCTTGACCAATCCGTACTCGTTGACCGGCACATCCGCCGCCGTGAAGACGGCGACCACGCCCGGAAGTGCCAGCGCCGGGGCGGCGTCGATGTGCCGAACACGGGCATGGACCCGGTCGCTGAAGCGAATTTTCATATAGAGCTGTCCCGGCATGTCGAAGTCGCCGGGATAGGAAGCCTCGCCCGTCGTCTTGGCGTGCGCATCGATGCGCCGCACCGACTGCCCGACCGCGTGATTCAATGATTGGTTCACGTCAGTACCTCTGCCGGTTTCAGTCCATTCTGCTGCGCCGCCAGCAGGCGCGCGCCGTAGCGGTCGCGCTCACGCTGGAGGATGCGCTGCAAAATGGCAATCGCTGTCGCATAAGTTGGATCCACTCCCGCATAGCTGAGGTTCGATCCCAGGTTCTTGCCCTTAGTCAGCGGCGTATCGGAAGCATAGTGCAGGATGCCCACCTCGAAGGGGACGCCATAGAGGTTGACGATCTCGTTCTGCGGATGACGCTGTGGACGAAAAGTCTCATAGACTGCCGAAAGATACGGTCCAGCCTCCATCTCGATGACGGTGTAGCCTTCCTTGTAGAAGACCGACATGTAGCGGGAGTTCTGCAAGAATGTGCCGCGCGTGCTGATCGCCTTCTGGTTGTCCAGCGCCATGCCCAGGGAGAGGAACGGCACTACATCTTCCGCGCCGAAGCAGTTGGCGAACAGGTAGGTGTTCTGCGAATGCTCGTCGTGGACCACGTTGGAGATCATCACGTCGCCGATGCGGGCGTTCAGCGTCGCCGCTTTGCCCATGACGTACACGCCCAGCAGGCTGGTCACCTGTTCCGTCACCCGCATGAGCAGCTCATACGCCGCCAACCCCAGCGGGTAGTCGATGTTCAGGATGACCGCGTCGGTGCCGAAGAGATGCGTCAGATCGCCGCCGCCCAGCAATCGGGGGTCAATCCAGTCGGCGCGCAGCTTGTTGAGTTCGATCACCTGCGCTTCCACGTCAGAACCGTGCCGGCTGGGCACGCGCTTGATGCCGATCTCCCGCTCCATCTCTTCCAGAAGGCGGTGCGGTGCGTCCCCGGCGTCGCGCAGATACTTCTTCAGGATGTAGTACAGGAAGTTGTGGATGCTCGTCTTCCCGGTGTCCTGCAAAATCGCCGTGTATTCCTGCGCCAGCCTCTCGTTGCCCGGCGCGAAGATGTAGTCGATGAGCGCGTGGTCTTCGCGCAGCACAAAGCCGGTCAGCAGATTCGGCAGACAGTGGGTGTTGCTGCTGACGAAGTACACCGGGCGGTTTTCCAGATCGACGCTGTCCGAGACGGTCTCCATCAGGTCATCCCACCAGTGGGAGGTCGCGCGGCGGTAGTCGGCGACCGAGCCGGCGGTCTGCTTGACGCGGAGGCTTTTCTCGGATTCTGCCATCGCCTGAAGCGTGGCGACAAAGTAAGTGCCCCACGCCTGTTCCAGGCGGTTCAGGTCGTCCGAGGGGATCGCCAGCGCCGTCGCCAGCATATTGCGCTCGGCTTCGGTCAGCAGCGTCTGCCGCCCCACATGCTGCGCCAGGAAGAGCTTGGCGACTTCCCCCTGAAGCAGCGCGTGCAGCTTGTTCCATTCGATCTGGTAAGCGGTGAGGATGGGGATCAGGTCGTCGATGTCACTGCGGCTGGCGACAAAGACCGCCAACTGGCTCACGCCGTCAAAATGCATGCGCCGGCGACGTCCGGCGGCAGAGACACGCTCCCAGCCCGTCACCGATACCCCGGCGTTGAGGAACGATTTTTCCAGCTGACCGAGCATCACAAAATCGACCTGGGTCATGCAGGGCGGAAGACGCAGGCTGGCGTAGATCAGCGCTGCCACGTCCGGCTTGGTGCTGCGCGAAAGCTCGTGCAGCGATGAATCAACCGCCATATGCGTCTCGATCAGCGACTCGATCTGAATCTGGTGCGTGGAGCGCATGAGCGAGTAGTAGGTGCGCATGTACAGTTCAATAGCTTCGCTGCCCGTATTCGGCACAGTTCGTTCCACAGAATGCCCCCTTTAAAACGTCGGCGCAGCACACCCTGCTGAGCGCGGCGCGCCTATTTCTGGTTCTTGCGGATGTGATCGCGCATCTCCTGGTTCAGGCGGCGCTGCCGCTTCTTCATCGCCTTCTTCTCGGCGATCATGGCAGCACGCTCTTTTTCCAGCGTCGTGTTCTTCACGTCCAGTGGGCGCTTGCGCCGGCTGCCGAGCGAGACCGCCAGCGTGGCGACCAGCAGCAGGACTCCGAGAGTGAAGCCGGCGACCACCAGCTGATAGGTCTGTCTGGACATGCCATCGCGCCGGAACGTTGGGAAGAGATCAGAAATCGTGTCCTGCACGTACGGGGCGAGGAAGTAGGCGATCACGGAGAGCGCCAGGATGAGGATCAGCCCCACCACAGGAAGCGCCCAGCGCCTCCGCTTTCCTTCGGCAATCTTCACCTGGCTGGTCATGGCGCAGTCTCCTCCTCATGCTCAACATGCCTACCGGCGGACTGAATGGCTTGAATGATAGCGTAGTATCCGGTGCAGCGGCACAGGTTGCCAGAGATGCCCTGCTCGATCTGCGCGGACGTCGGCGCGGCGTCTCCATGTGGGTGCGCGGCGGCGACCTCTTCCAGGAGCTTCGCGCCCGCCATGATGAAACCCGGCGTGCAGTAACCACACTGCACCGCCCCCGATTCGACGAAAGCTTCTTGCAGCGGATGCAGTCCGCCTTCTGGTTTGACGCCTTCGATAGTGACGATCTCTGCGCCGTCGGCGCGCGGCGCGGGAACCAGACACGACATCACCGCCGCGCCATCGAGATACACCGTGCATGCGCCGCACTCTCCTTCGGCACAGCCTTCCTTGGTCCCCGGCAGACCGACATCCTCGCGCAGCCAGCGCAGCAGCGTCTTGTCCTGCCCGGTTGTCATCGTCCGCCTGACGCCGTTGACCGTCGCCCTGATCGGCGACGCCGCGTCATGCAGCCGCCGCGCACGATCCGGCGGCGATGCCTTGCCGCGCGTCGCGCCCCACAGCATCGCCGGCTCCTTGGGGTAACCCGCCGCTTCTTCGCCTGCCGCCAGCCGTCGCAGCGCGCGGCTGACCAGCACCCGGATCATCTCGACGCGGTACTCGGCGCTGCCGCGCACATCATCGATCGGTGTGGGTCCCGCCGCTGCCAACCGCGCCGCCTCACGGATGACTTCCGGAGTCAGCCGCTCGCCGACCAGCGACGAAGCCGCCACATCGGCGGCGAAGATCGTCGGCGCGACGCTTCCCAGCGTGATCGCGGCACGGGTGATCATCTCGCCATCGGCGGCGAAGCTGAGCACGACGGCGCAGTTGACCACCGAGATCGCCTGGGCGCGCCGCAAGCCGAGTTTGAGAAAGACGCCGCGCTCATCGCCTGCCAGCGCCGGAAAAGTGATCGCCGCCAGCAGCTCATCAGGGCGCATGACCGTCCGGCGCACGCCTGTGTAAAATCCGCTGATCGGCACGCTGCGTTCACCTTCGAGCGAGGTCAGCGTAAGCGACGCGCCCAGCGCCCACAGCGGCGTGATCGTGTCGTTCGCTGGCGATCCGGTGATCACATTGCCGGCGACGGTGGCGCGATTGCGAATCTGCGGCGCGCCGACTTCCCAGCATGCCTGTGCCAGCGGCAGAGCGCGCGCGACCAGGCGCGAATCGGCTGCTGCGTCGTTGTGCGTCACCAGCGCGCCAAGTCGGAAAGCATCGCCCTGCTGGGTGATGCCGTCCAATTCGCGCAGACGCGAAATGTCGATGATCACCTCAACACCCTTGCGGACGCCGCGCTCAAGTTCAAGCAGGAGATCAGTCCCGCCAGCGATGATCCGTGCACGCTCTCGATGTTCGGCGAGGAGTTCCAGCGCGTCTGCCGTGGACGCTGCCGTAAAGAATTGCTTCCACATCGCTTTTCCATCCGTCCCGGGTCACAGCCCGGCTGTCATGTTCAAACGGCGTACCGCCCTCCCCTTCAGGTTGGGGCGCAGCACGTCGGGTTTTACCTTTGCAGCAAACAACGTCTCAGCAAGCCGCCTTCAGCCTTGGCGCAGCGTGCGACGCGACGGGCGGCGTCTCCGTCATGCGCCAGCCGTCTGAAGCGGCTCCCCCCTTGATTGTAGCGCAAAATGCGCAGCGCTAGTCGATCTCCAGGACGGTCACCGGATTGATGTTCATCACGCAGGTCTCTTCATACTGGGTGCGCACGATGTCGCGGTTGTCCCAGGTGTGGGTGTGTCCATGCAGCATATAGCGGGGTTTCATGGCGCGCATGAACGGCAGAAAGGCGGCGATGCCGTTATGCGGCAGGTCTTCCCGGTCATGAATCCCTTTCGCGGGGGCATGGGCGACGAAGATATCGACGCCCCGCCCGGTGCGCAGACGCCGGGGCATCATCCGCAGCATCGCCCGCCAGGTCATGCGGCGCATCTCGCCCTGACTGTACTGAATGGCGCTGCTGCTGTAGCGCACCGAGCCTTCGATGCCGAAGAACGAAACTCCGCGATACGTCCTCAGATGCATGTGCAGATCGTCGCCGCCGGGGGGGCGTTCCGTGTATTGGGTATCATGATTGCCGCGCACAAAGAAGAGCGGCACGTTGAGGATGGAGGTCAGATATTCGAGGTAGTGGGCGGGCAGGTCGCCGCAGCTGATGATCAGCTCGATGTCGCTGTAGCGCCGCCTCAGATGGGCGGCGTTTTCCATCTGCTGAACCACCGTATCGCTGACACAGAGTATTTTCACGAGAAGAAGTACCGAGTCCCAGAAGTCTAATGCCCCGTCATTTTACCGTCATCGCCGCTCAGATGCGAATGCGCGGGTGCTTCATGGTGGAAAATCCAGCGCGCTGACGATGACGCGCCCGCTGGAATCAACGCTTTCGCCGGTCGGCAGCGGACGCTCGCCGCTGAAGGGGTCGTACAGCCCAACCGCCAGCCGATAGCGCCCTGCCGGCAGCGTCGTGATGTCGATCTCCACCCATTCGATGAACATGCCGGGCAGCCAGTTTGCCGGCGGCAGCGCCCCACGCGCCGGATAGCCATCCGCCTGCGCCGCGACCACGCCGTCGGCATTCAGGACGTGCAGGTAGCGTTTGAGGTCGCCGGTCGCCCGCCCATCCGTCCACCATGGCAGACCAACCCGCAGGATGCGCCGCCCATCTTCATGCACCTCGACGGACGGAGCCGCCTCGCCCAGGCGGATGGCATCGTCCTGCATCGAAGCCAGGACCGCCGGCAGATCACGGGCTGCATAGCTCCCCTGATAGGCGCGATGGAAGTAGGGCTGGTAGTCGCCCGCCGTCTCGGCGGCGATGCGAATCTGCATCGCGGCTGTCACCCGCTCCGCCGGGATCAGCGTCGGCAGTTCCAGCCACCCGCCGGGCAGCGGTGGAATCCAGCGGCGCGCCACCGGCTCGCCCGAAGCGTAGATCGTCAGCCATCCGGCGTCGCCAGGATGTACGCGCGTCACCAGGATCAGGTCGCGCCCCGGCTGCGCAGCGAGGGTGAAGGATTCCTCTCCGTTGATGCGTCTTCCGCCGTCCATACTCACGCAGAATGGGCTTCCTTCCACATCCAGACAGCCGATCGACGGAAACTGCCGGTACTCGGTCGGGAAGCCGTTCAGAGGGCGAAGGGCAGTCCAGCGGTAGTCGTGCGCTCGCTCGGATGCGATGTCGGCGACATCGATCTGATCGACCAGTTCAAGCCCGTCCAGGTAAGGGGTCAGTCCTGGCAGGGCGACCTCGTCGGCGCGATCCGCCGTCGCCCAGTGCGGGCGGTAGATGCCCTGAGTTTCGGCAGCGAGGGCGACGTTGCGCGGGCGCTGCTCGGCGTTCAGGCTGACGGTATAGGTCGCCAGCGGCTCGGCGTAGAGATCGGTCTCCGCCAGATAGCCCAGTCCCAAACCATGACCGGCGCCGTAGGAAGCGATCAGATCAGGGCGGCGCGACTCGATGAACTCGCCGACCGAGCCGGGACCGTTGCGCCAGTAATCCGCCGCGCCGGGCGTCGTCAGCCCGACGATGTCCAGCGTATCAAGCCCTCCCAGATAGCGGATTAAACCCACGTCGTGGACCGCGACACGCGCCGCACGGTCGGGGTAGGCGCGCAGATCGCGGGCGATGGCGTAAGGTTGCTCCGCCACCAAGCCGACGTTCAGCAGATAATCGCCCAGGCTGTTCAACCAGCTCAGCGCCAGCGCCAGCGCGCCGACGACGCCCAATCCCAGCAGTCCGCCGGTGACCGCCAGGGGCATCACCCTTGTCGCCAGCCGCCGCCAGCCTGCGCCGCCGGAAAGGCGCGCCCGGCTTTCGGCGGTCAGCCGAAGCAGCGCCGCGGCAGCGGCAGCGAGCAGCACCGGGCGGAGGGCGAACAGCGGCATCTGATAACGCTTGAAGTGCCAGAAGGCGGTGTCCAGCGTGCTGACCGCCAGGGCAAAGGTCATGCCCCAGACGAGGATCATCAGCAGAGCGAGGCGGTCGCGCCGCCACAGCCAGAACGCCGCCAGCGCCATCACCGGCACGATGACGAACAGGCTTTCCGGGGTGAAGTATTCCTGCCAGAGACGTAGGAAATTCGCAGCGATGCGGCGGGCGATCTCGCCCATATCCGGCGGGATCATGCCAAACAGCGATTTGGCGCTGTTGCCGGTCGCCACCCACGAGCCGGTGACCAGGACATTGACCGTCGGCTGAACGAGGACCGCCAGGATCGGCAGAAGCAGCCACAGCCATTCGCGCCGCCACGCCCACCGGGGCGGGAAGGTGCGTTTCGACGGAATCGGCAGCGCGCGCAGGCGTCTGATCAGCAGCGCCAGCGCCGTCAGCCAGGCGAGGATCGCCCCTTCCGGGCGCAGCAGCGCACAGCCAACCCCGGCGATAACTCCGAGCCGGAAATGATCGCCGATCACGGCGTAGACCGCCGCCAGCGCCGCCAGCACGACGAGCAGCGTCTCCATACCGCTCATGGCGTGCCAGGCGAATGCGCCGTCCGCCATGAACACCAGCAGCGCCGCCGACGCCAGCAGCGCACCCGCGCCGAGCGCCTCGACGATCAGGAAGATCAGCGCGCCGGATGCCGCGAACGCCGCCGCGCCGAGCGCCATCGACCACAGCGCCGCATCGAGCGGGTCAGCGGGCAGACGCACGCCGACCGCCAGAAGATAGGGGTATAGAAAACTGGTCGCGCCGGAGGTTGGTGGATCATCAGGATTGTAGCGGTAGAGGTCTCCATGCGCGATCTGATCGGCATAGCGCAGATGGATGTAGGCATCGTCCAAAGGGAGCAGAGTCACCCCGCCGGCGGACTCTCGTCCCATCGCGGCGTAGACGACGAACGTCACCAGGGCGATCAGCACGCACGCCGCCGCCGCAAAACGTGCGCGACGGCGGAGCGCCCGCCCCTGCCGGGCGATCACCCTCTCAACGTCGATAGGGGTCATGCGATGTCATGCGCCAGAATCAAACTCGCGCGGGCGGCTATCTGGAGTAGCCGCTGGCGAAGGTGTCGATCATCAGGCGAACGTCCGGACCGAGCGGATAGAGGATCGGGCAAGTCGCGCCAGAAGCGACGTACTCGCGAACTTTGGCGCGCACTTCGTCCGGCGTGCCGCTTGCCGTCACCGACTGCACCACATCGTCGGGGACCAGCCGCATCGCCTCTTCGATCTGCTCTTCAGTCGCGGGCCAGGTCAGGACCTGGGCGATCTCGTCCAGAAGTTCCTGTCTGACGCCCGACGCCTTCATGATGTGGGGCTGCTGACCGAGGTACTGCGTGACCAGCTTGCGCGCGCCGTCGAGCGCCTTCTTGCGGTCGTGATCGACGGAACACACCACGAGCTGCGGACGGTCGATGTCTTCGAGTTTGCGGCCGGCTTTCTTGGCGCCGACCTCCAGCTGCGCCAGGGCTTCGTCGTTGTACTTGGGAGACACGAGATAATTCAGCACTGCCCCGTCGGCGATCTCGCCGGTCAGCGCCATCATCTGCATGCCGGTCGCGCCGATGTAGATCGGGACGTTGCGCGGCTCCTTGCGCCCATGCACCACGTCCAGTTCCACGTCGGAAAGATTCACGAATTCACCGTGAAAAGTGACGCGCTTGCGTGCCAGAAGGTCGCGCACGACGGTGACTACTTCGCGCATCGCCAGCAGCGGCTTGCGCCGTTCGATGCCGACCTTCGACGCCAGCGGGTCCCACCACGCGCCGATCCCCAGGATAATGCGGTCCTGCGCCAGATCATCCAGAGTCAGGAAGGTCGCGGCGATCACCGCCGGATTGCGCGTCCAGTTGTTGATGACGCCGCTGCCGATTTTGATCTTGCTGGTCGTCGCCGCAAACGCCGCCATCGGCACGACCGCATCGCGCACCAGCCGGCTTTCCGCCTGCCAGACGGCTTCGAAACCGCGCTGTTCGGCATACTGCACGTACTTGATGGCGTCCTGAAGCGGGTGGGCATCCTGCAAATAAAGTGCGACTCGGTCAGCCATGATCTTTTTTTCCTTCTATTCGTTAAGAGACATTGTCGGGCGCAGTCGCCTGATCGACTTCCGGCGCCAGTATACGATAAGCTTCCAGATCAGCAGGCACGTCGATATCCAGCGCCAGGCGTTCCGACTCGTAGACTTTGACCCGCGCTCCGGCGGCTTCAGCGCGCGCGATGTGACGCGAGAAGCTGCCCGGTCCATATGCATACTCGATCAGCCCGGCGGGTCGGGTGAACAGCGCATTGGTCCCGTCGCCCGCCCCATCGGTGGCGATCACCATTGTGTTGTCGAACATGCCCAGTTCGGAAATCGCCGCGACATCTTCCGCCGTGACCAGCGGCAGATCGGCGGGCAAAATCAGCACGGCGCTGCCCTTCCAGCCGATCACGACCTGAGTGGCGCGCGTCAGCGCGGTGTTCAGTTCGGGGTTACCGCTCTCCTGAAGGGTATGCGCGCCCAGTTCGCGGGCAATCGCCAACGCGTGCTGATCCCTGCTGATGACCAGCGCCCCGGCGATCTGCTTGGTACTCTTCACTGCCGCCAGCACCCGTCTGAACATAAACTCGGACAGGCGCGCCCGTGCATCGGGTGTGAGCACGCTCTCGAGACGGCTCTTCGCCCGATTCAGCGGCTTAACGGGGATGATCACCCAAATGCTCATGGTCAGCCTCCCAGCTTGCTGTCCAATCCAGGATCAGCCGCGCCACCCGCGCACGGCTGACATCATCTTGCATTATCGTATCGCATGATATCGTTCGCAGGTCCGAAAACTCGTATAGATTGTCCAGCCGGACGGCGGCGTCGCGCTCGTCGAAGACGAATCCGTTGATCGTCCCGCGATACGCTTCGGCGACGGTGCGCGGCGAGACTTCATAGCCCAGCTCGGCGGCGATCTTGGCAGCGGGTCCCTTGAGCGCCTGCCCCTGAACGATGGGCGTCAGCGCCACTCTGGGAACCGGGCAGCTGGCGATCCTCTGACGCATCTCCGGCACGTTCAGGATCGGCGCGATACTCAGCCAGGGGTTGGAAGGACCGAAGACGATCAGGTCGGCTGCGACGAGCGCCGCGCGCACTTCCGGGGTCATCTGCGCCGCATCTGCGCCGGCGTAGCGAATCGCCTTGACGGTCGGCTGCCAGCGGAAGCGAACAAAATACTCCTGAAAATCCATCTCGCCGCGCTCGGCGGTGAGGATCATGGTGGCGACCGGGTCATCGGTCATCGGCAGCAGCGTCGCGCCGACACCCAGGCTGTGCGCCAGCCGTGCCATGATCTCGGTCAGGCGCTGCCCGTCGCGCAGCCCTATCGTGCGCAGCAGATGCGTGGCAAGGTCGCGATCACCCAGGCGAAACCAGGGCTGTTCACCGTAGCGCCGCAGGGCATCGAGCATCGCGGTGCTGTCGGCTGCGACCCCCCAGCCGTTGACCGGATCGACCATCCCTGCCAGGGTGTACATGACGGTATCGAAATCCGGGCAGATGCGCAGCCCGTAATGCCAGAAGTCATCGCCGGTATTGACGATGATGGTCAGGTCCTCCGGCGGGACGATCTGCGCCATCCCATGCGCCAGCTTGGCGCCGCCGACGCCGCCGACCAGCACCACGACCTTGCGCCGGGGACTCAGCAAGGGTTCTAACGCCATAACACGCTCTCTTCCAGGGGGCGGCGCGTCTTTTCGCGAATTTCAGCAGGATAACCCAGGGTGACCAACCCCTGCGGCTGCCAGTCTTCCGGCAGCTCCAGCACGGCGCGAGCGACATCCGAGCAGAACAGCGGCGCGCACATCCAGCACGCACCCAGCCCGACATCATGCGCCGCCAGCAGCAGGTTCATGCCCGCCATCGCCGTACTTTGCACCGCCATGTGCTGTTCCAGCAGTGACCGCCGTTGATCAGCATACGTGTCCATGTCGCGCATCGTCAAGCAGACCATGATCACCGCCGGCGCGCCGGTGATGCGGGCATAGGAGCGCTCGGCATCTCTGGCGATGACCGCCTCATCCACCCCATCCGCCGCCAGATCGCGCCGCAGCTGCGCGCCCATCGCCTCGGCAAGGCGCTGCTTGATCGCGGCATCGGTAACGACGGCGAAACGCCAGGGCTGGCGGTTGTGCGACGACGCCGCCCAGACCGCCGCCGTCAGCACCTGCTCGATGAGCGGGCGCGGCACTGGCTGGTCGGTGTATTGCCGGATGGAGCGGCGGGCAAAAATGGTCTGCAACTGCGCGATCCTTCGATCCTCGATAATTGGTGAGCGCGCCACCGGCTAGCGGTAGAGGCTGGTCTCCGGCGGTCGGTTCAGTTCCGAAGCGCGCCCGTCGATGTCAGGATAGCGCAAGCCGCGCACCAGGACCACCGGCAGCCCCTCCGCCCCTTCACCGGTCAGCAGGCAGACCGCCGACGCCACCATGTCGGCGTAGCCCTGCACGCTGACGCGCAGCACCCGCCCGAACATGTCCACGCCGCCACGCAAATCGACCAGCGCCGGGAAACCTGCCACGCCAATCGCCACGCCCACATTGCCCAACCGGAATGGGCGACCATGCGAGTCGGTGATCAGCACGCCAATCCTGACCTTCGCCGCCGCCTGAAGCGCTGAACGAATCCGCCGCGCCGATTCGTCGGGATCGACGGGCAGAAGCAGGACCGTCTCGTCGCTGCCGTCCACATTCGATTGATCGATCCCGGCATTGGCGGAGACGAACCCCAGCCGATGGCGGGTGACCATGATGTTGGGGGCGGTGCGCGAGATTTCCACACTCTCCCGCAGGTTCAGCTCAACCAGACGAGCGTCCTTGCCCGTCTGCCGTGACAGCTCAAGGGCGCGTTCGCTGGCGACGACCTCTGCCAGGCGGACGATGCGCCCTTCCGCCTTGGAGACGATCTTGCTGGTCACGCTGAGGATGTCGCCCTCTTGCAGACATTCGCCCGCGCGCGCCAGCGCCTCCAGAATCAGCTGAGGCAGGTCATCGCCGGGGCGCACCACCGGAATCCCAGGCAGGGCGCGCAGCGTCATGGTGGGCGTATTCACTTAGGGCAGTCCAGTGACGCGGATCCCCGACCCTTTGACGCCGTATTTCTTGTTGATATATAGCAAGACAGGCGTCAGCGCCTCGGCGGCGACGGCGTTCGCCAGCGGACCGGCATCGACCGGGCGCATGCCGGCGGCTTCGACCAGTTTGGCGACTTCGTTCTTGGCGTCCTCGTCATCACCGCAGATCAGCACGTCACAGTCCACCGCTGTGTCAGGGTCCTTCATCTTCTCCGCGCTGACATTCTGGAAGGCGGCGACGATGCGCACACCGTCACCCACCAGCGCGCGGGTCTCCAGCGCTGCCGCGCCGCCCGGCGGCAGATGAACCGTGCGCACCTTCGGCGGCTGCAAAGGCACGGTGACATCGACCAGGATCTTCCCGGCAAGCGTATGGCGGATGCTCTCCAGGGTCGCCTGGTGCGCATCATACGGCACGCTGAGCACGACCAGATTCGCCTGGGCGGCGGCGTCGGCGTTCGCCATGCCGATCAGGTAGTCGCCACCGAGCGCCTGATTGAACTCCTGTGCCTTGGAGGCGGCGCGCTCGGCGTCGCGCGAACCGATGATCACGCGGTAGCCGTTCAGCGCCCAGCGCATCGCCAAGCCGCTGCCTTCCTTACCGGTTCCACCCAGAACCGCCACCGTGATCAGCAGCGGGTCGCCAACCGTCATCGATGAATCGCTCATTTCGTCATCTCCGCAATTCTGGCATAGCGCGCCCACACCGCCGGGGCAAGTTCGCGCCCGGCTTCGGCAATCGCGCGTTCATCCAGGGTGAGTAATGTTCGATCTCGCATCAGTATTCTACCACCGGCAATCGTCGTCGTGACCATCGAAGCGTCAAATCCGAACAGGATGTGCCAGGGGAGGTTGCCCATCGTCACCGGCGTGTAGGGGTGATAATCGACGAAGATGATGTCGGCGTGCGCGCCGGCTTCCAGGATACCGAAGCGCCCCCCGAAGACCTGTTCCGCCAGCCCATTGCTGCGCTGCGCCGCCGCCGCCACCGCGCCACCGTTCGCCTTCCGAGGATCGCGATGGGCAGCCTTGTGCAGCAGATACGCCGCCTTCCATTCTTCCCACACGCTGCCGAAGAAACCGTCGCTGCCCAGGCACAGATTCATGCCGCGCGCACTCATGGCGTCGAACGCCATCGCTCCGACCGCGTTGTTCATGTTCGACCGTGCCTGATGCGTGATCCAGCCGCCGGCGGCTTGCAGCAGATCGGTCTCGGCGGCGTCAACATGGACGCAGTGCGCCGTGATCGTGCGGCTGCCCAGGATGCCATAATCCTGAAGCCGCTGCACGACACGCCTGCCGCTCCGGGCAAGGCTGTCCGCTTCATCCGCTTCATGCTCGGCGACGTGGATGTGAAAGCCGGCGTCTGCGGCATTCGCCTGCGCACAGGCGCGCAGAGTGGCGTCGCCGAGCGTCAGGCTGGCGTGCAGCCCGAACAGCGCCGCGACCTGGGAGTCGCCCCGATGTTCGCGCATGAAGCGCACATTTTCGGCGATCCCCGCTTCAGCTTTTTCCTGCCCATCACGGTCGGTCACCTCGTAACACAGCGCCGCGCGCACCCCGGCGCGCCGGACCTCTGCGGCAATGATGTCGAGGCTGCCCTCGATGGCGTTCGGGCTGGCATGATGATCGAAGAGCGCCGTCGTGCCGCTGCGGATGGCATCGATCAGCGAGACCTGGGCGCTCAGGCGGACCGCATCCGCATCCAGCGCCTTGTCGAGGTTCCACCACAGACGGCGCAGAATCGCCGGGAAGTCTTCGGGCGGGTCGCCGGGGATCGCCATGCCGCGCGCGTACGCGCCATAGAAATGGGTGTGCGCGTTGACGTTGCCTGGCATCACCCACTGCCCTCGCGCGTCGATCTGCTCTGCACCGGGGTAGCGCCCGATCAGCACGTCTGAAGCGCCAACATCACGGATGACTCCTCCTTCGATGAAGAGCGCGCCATCGGCGATGATGCCCCCGGCGGCGTGGGTCACCAGAGTGGCGTGTGTGATTAACATAGCACTTTTCTCGTTTCTCCAGCCCGTCCGCACCGGGTGGACCGCGCGGAACCGGGGCGGCACTTTGTCAATAAAGGATCGGGATATTCAGCGTCAACGGTCCTTCGCTGCGGGCGATTCGCTCCATGATCACCTTGAACACGGCTTCCACATCGCTGCGCACCGCCGCTTCAGCTTCAGCCTCAAACATCTGAACCACCAGCGTTTCGCCGTCGTGACAGCGCAGCCGCAGCGCCGGAGCCATCGGGTCGCTCGCCTTCTGCGCCGCCCAGGTCCGCTCCGAGGGCATGCCGGCGCGCCTCAGGCGATCCTGCACCCGCTCGACGAAGGCGTCGCTCTGGCTGTAGAGATCGGAGATGGTCTGCGCCGCCAGAAAGCGATCCCAGGTCGTGTAGATGAATGCGACGGCGCGCCGCGTCGGATTGGTGATCGCTGGCGACTTACGCTGGAGGTTGCCGAACGCCAGCCGGTAATACACCTGGCTGGCGCGCGGGTGATCGGCTTCAAATGGGACGAGTTCAGCGCGCGTCCGCAGTTCCACGCCGGTCTTGACGGCGAAATACGGAATCGACCCGTTCTGTTCGCCAAAACGCCGGCTGAGGAAAAAAGCAAGGTAGTCGATCTGCTCGATGCTGAGATCGCGCTTGATGCGGTCCACCGGGATGCGATACCAATGATCTTCCCGCGCGAATGCCAGATCGCGCGGGTGATTGATCACGCCTACCAGGACCACATCATCAGGATACATAGGCGCTCAGCGCGCCGCTTTCAGACGCGCGTCGATCTCCTGCACCTTCGCCTGATGTCCCAACCACCATTCGGGGTCACGCTGAGCATCCAGCTCTTGCACCGTCTTGCCCTGCTGCTCGACCCAGGTGTAATACTTGAGGTTGTGCCAGCGTTCGCGGCTCTCGCGTGTACCCGGCGACACCCAGTCGGTGGTCGCGGCGTGGAACACGCCCTCGATGCGCCCGCAGGCGGCGGCTTCGTCGAGCGCGCCGTAGTGCGCGCGCATTTCGTCCATGACCGAATAGTAGCGATCCAGGCTGTCGGCGGCGGCAGTGACGACGACTTCACCCTTGCCGAGCTGGTAGTATTTCGCCGTCTTGATCGCGCCGAGCATATTGCAGATACCGCTGATGCCGAACAGCTCGCCGAGCTGCGCGACGACGGCGGGGTCCGCCCCGAAACGTTTGACCAGCGTCTCGCGCCCGACCTCTTCGCTGATCATCTGCAAGCCCTTCTTGCAGGTCATGTCGTCAATGCACATCACCGCATCGACGTTCCACACGTTGTGAATCCAGGTCACATGCTTGTCGCCGATGCCCTGAATGTCATGCGAACCGTAGCCGTTGTTGTACAGCGTCGGGCACTGAACCGGTTCCAGGGCGACGTTGCGGGCATCCGGGAAAACCTGCTTGACGCGGTCGGCGGCGGCATTCGTCCCGCCGCTGCCCATCGCCCAGGCGAAACCGGCGATCTTGCCGTTGCCGATTCCGCGCTGCTGAAGTTCGGCGGCAAGTTCGACCAGCGTATTGCCGGTCACGTAGTAGTGGAAACGGTAGTTGCCCATTTCGGCAAACTGGTTCAGGATGCGGATGTTAGGGTCTTTGGCGAGACGGTGCGTCTCGTCATAGATCTCCTTGACGTTGCTCTCCGTGCCATAGGTCTTGATGACGCTCGCGCCGTAGCTTTCGATGCGCTGGAAGCGTTCACGGCTCATCCCTTCCGGCAGGACGACGATGCTCTTGCAGCCCATGCGCCCGCCCACCCAGGCTCCGCCGATGCCGTAGTTGCCGGTCGAGGGCCAGACCAGGGTGTGGGTCGAAGGATCGACCTCGCCGAACATCTCTTTTTCCAGCAGCACCGAATACGCCGCGCCCACTTTGTGACTGCCCGACGGGAAGCGTTTGCCGTACATGACGACGATCTCGGCTTCTACTCCGGTCAGCTCGTGCGGCAGGACGACGTAATAGATTTTGTTGTTCTCGTCCCGCCAGGTGATGTTGAATAAATTAATCGGGTCGAGCGGATCGCGCGCCTTGGCTTCCAGCGCCTTCGCGCGCACCGCAGGCTCAATCGTTTCCGGGTGCAGCATTTCGGCAAAAGTCGGTCCGGTGATCACGTCGATGGCTCCGTTTCATCGTCATCATCTAATTGAAGGCTTTGTTCTAGCTCACGCATCTCGCTGAAGAGATCGTCGCGCTCGCGCGCCAGCTGGCGGTAGCGCCGCAGATCACCGGGCGGCATCTTGTCGCTGCTGCCGCCGTGCGACATGATCAGCGCGTCGATCTCTTCATCGAGCGCTTCGTAGCGCAGCACCACCTCTCGGTAACGCGCGATCTGTCCCTGGAGATCACCCGGTTCATCGGTTCGATTCATGGGTTGCCCTCCTATTGTGAAGGCGCGCGCGGCGCATCGGCTGAGGGATTCTCCTCCCTGGCGTTCTGGAAATTGCGACGCGACGCGACGATGTAAAGGGGACGCCCGCGCGCCTCATCATAGGTCCGCGCGACGTACTGCCCCAGGACGAACAAGAAGAAGAGCTGGAACGAACTGAGCAGGAGCAGCAGAATGATCGTCGTCGCCTGCCCCCCGAAGAACTCCATCCCCAGCGACAGGCGCAGCAGCGCCACCACCGGGATCGCTGCCAGCGCCAGCACGCCGAGCACCAGCGCCACGTAGATCATGATTTGCAGCGGGTAAAACGAGAAACCGGTGACGGCGTCCCAGGCGAAGCGAACCATCTTGCGCAGCGGATATTTGGTCTCGCCGGAGTGGCGCGGCTTGCGGATGTACTTCACGCCCGTCTGGCGAAAGCCGACCCAGCTGGTCATCCCGCGAATGAAACGATTGTGCTCGCGCATCGACTTCAGGACATCGACGACCTTGCGATCCATCAGCCGAAAATCGCCGGTATCCAGCGGAATCTTCACATCGGTGATGCGGTAAATCATGCGATAGAACAGCTTGGCGGTGAACAGCTTGAACCAGCTTTCGCCTTCGCGTTGTTCGCGCACGGCATAGACGACTTCGAACCCTTCTTTCCAGCGCGCGATCATGTCGAGGATGACTTCAGGCGGGTCCTGAAGGTCGGCGTCGATCAGCACTACAGCGTCTCCGGCGGCGTGATCGATGCCGGCGGTCACGGCGATCTGATGACCGAAATTGCGGGCGAAGTGAATCGCCTTCAGGCGCGGATCGCCCGCAATGGCACGGTCGATCAGTTCCGGCGACCGGTCGGTGCTGCCGTCGTTGACCATGATCAGCTCCCAGGACTCGCCCGTCCGGGTCATGACCTCGGTGATCCGCTGCTGAAGCAGCACGATATTGCCCTCTTCGTTGAAGATCGGCGCGATGATGGAATAGCGCGGGTGATCGCTCACAACGTCCCTGTGTTCCTGCCTGCTGTCACTGATTCGCAGTTGGGCTGCCAAGCGCCTGCCACACGCTGTCCAGGTCTGCCGCCGCCCTCAGCCCGCCCGTCACCGCCTGCTGCGCACGCCGAACGTCCTTGAGACCGCTGCCGGTGGACAGCAGCAGGACGCGCTCATCGGGCTGCACAAAACCATATTCTACCGCACGGCGCGCACCGGCGTAAACCGCCGCCGCCGCCGGCTCAGCAAATACCCCTGTAAGCCTGGCAAGCTGCGGGATCGCCGCCAGGATGGCGGAATCCGACACGGCGACGAACGCGCCGTCCGTCCCGCGCACGGCACGCAGTGCTTTGGCGCGGTCACGCGGCAGCCCGGCGCTGATGCTGTCGGCGAGCGTCTCGGCGGGTTCTGGACCCATATCACGGGCATCAGTTCCATTCTGCCATGCCCGCGCCAGCGCCGAACTTCCTTCGGCTTGTACACCGATCAGCCGGGGAATCCGCGAAATCCAGCCCAGGCGGTGCAGGTCGGCAAAGCCTTTGTGCACGCCGGCGATGATGTTGCCGTCACCCACGCTGACGATCACCACGTCCGGCACGTCCCAGCCCAGCCCTTCGGCGATCTCGTAAGCGACCGTCTTCTTGCCCTCGGCGGTGTACGGATTCATGCCGGTATTGCGGCAGTACCAGCCGGTGCGCGCACACAGATCGACGCACAGGTCGAATGCCTGATCATAGGTCCCTTCCACCAGCACGACCCGCGCGCCGTAGATCAGCAGCTGGGCGATCTTCGCCTCCGGCGCGGCGGCGGGCACGAGGATCACGACAGGCATACCCACCGAGGCGGCGACGCCGGCAAGGGCTGCCGCTGCGTTGCCGGTGCTGGCAGTAGCCACTGTCGGAATGCCCATCGCCATCGCCCGCGCCACCACCAGCGCGCTGGCGCGGTCTTTGAGCGATCCGGTGGGATTCGCGCCGTCGTCCTTGACCCACGCCGCGCGTACGCCCAGATCGGCGGCGAGACGCGGCGCAGCGTACAGCGGGGTCATGCCGACGCGCAGCGGCGGCACAGCGGCATCTTCGGGCAGGGGCAGGAGTTCGCGGTAGCGCCACATCGAAGCAACCCGCGACGCCGTCAATCGATCCCGGTCAAGGCGAGCGGCGAGCGCCGGATAGTCGTACAGGACCTCCAGGGTACCGACGGGACCGCAGGCAGGACAGGTGTAGTCCACCGCATCAGGGGCAAATTCCCGCCCACATACCGAGCATTTGAGAGTCAGGACGGCAGCCATAGCGTCAGCCTGGCACGACCCGCGTGCCGGTCTCGCCGCGCAGGGCGCGGGCGAGGTTCGGCGGGTCGGTGATGATCGCCAGCGGACCGCCCATCCCGACGAACTCCACCGCCGCTTCGATCTTCGGCAGCATACTGCCCGGCGCGAAATGCCCTTCGGCGATGTACTGGCGCGCCTCGCTCAGAGTCATCTGGTCGAGCAGGCGTTGATCCGGCTTGTTGAAGTTCAGCGCCACCTTCTCGACACCGGTGGAGATCACCAGCAGATCGGCGCGCAGCTGCTGCGCCAGAAGGCTGCTGGCGCGGTCTTTGTCGATGACCGCGTAC
>JAEURA010000247.1 GCA_016789005.1 Anaerolineae bacterium | reverse complement strand
GTCGTGGGTTCAAATCCCGCCGCCCCGACACCACGATGAGGCAAAGAGGCAGCCACGCGGCTGTCTTTTTGTTTCCCTGTTCAGCGCCTGCTGAAACGCCGCTGGCGCAGCGCCTCGAAGGCGATGGCAGCAGTCGCCGCCACCGTACCGAGCGAATGAGGATATTCCCGTCCGTATGGGATGCTCAGACGCAGATCGGCGCCTTCGGCAAAAGATCGGGTGATGCCCCGCTTCTCTCCGCCGATCACCAGGAAGAAGCCGCCGGTCAGATCGGTCTCGTACAGGGGAACAGCGCGTTCTTTGGCGGCGACGACGATCTGCATGCCCCGCCCGCGAAGGACTCCCGCCGCCCCTTCGACCGTCTCGGCGAGGGCAGTCGGCATCCGTTCGGAAGCGCCGGCGGAGGCGCGCGCCACGACTCCGGCGGCGGTCATCCAGCTGCGAGGTCGCAGAACCAGCCCGTGCGCGCCGGCGGCATACAGCGCGCGAATCGCCTGTCCGAAGTTGTAGGGGTCTTCGATACCGTCCAGCATAGCGACGAACGGGGAGTCTATGCCGGCGGCAAGCGCTTCCAGCGGCAGGGTGCGGCGCTCTCCCGCCAGCGCGATCAAGCCTCCATGCGTCTTGCCCTGCGCCAGCGCCGCGATCTTCTCTGCGTCGACGATCTCGACGGGGATGCCGGCATCTGCCGCCAGCCGGCGAATGCGCGCGGCGTCGCGCTCGAAGCGGACACGTGACTCGATGCTGACGCGGGTGATCGGTCGGCTGGCGTTTTCGAGCGCTGCCAGGATGGCGATTCCGCCTTCAAGGAGGACTTCCCCGTCAGACACTACAGCCCTTTCCCCTTCGCCTCATCCCACAGGGCATCCATCTCGGCGAGAGTCATCGACTTCAAATCACGCCCCGCCGCGGACGCGCCGTCTTCGATGTAGCGGAAGCGGCGGGCAAATTTGGCGTTGGTCGCCCGCAGCGCCTCCTCCGGGTCGATGTCGTGCCAGCGCGCCCAGTTGGTGACGACGAACAGCAGGTCGCCCAGTTCTTCGCGCACAGCATCGGGCGTGGCAGCGCTCAGCACTTCGTCGAGTTCCTCGCGCACCTTGCTGATCACGCTGTCGATCTCTGCCCAGTCGAAACCAACCTTCGCCGCCTTGTGCTGAAACTGAGTGGCTTGAAGCAGCGCCGGCAGCGACCGAGGCACACCTTCCAGCAGCGATTTCGGCTTTTCGGCATCCCCTTTCGCGGCGCGCTCCCGCTGTTTCAGCGTCTCCCAGTTCACCACCACCCGATCCGCCGCACCGTCCACCGACTCCAACCCCAGGCTGGCGGTATCGCCCCAGACGTGCGGATGCCGGCGGATCATCTTGCTGTTGATGGCATGGAGTATGTCGCCCATGCGGAACTCGCCCTCTTCGGTGGCGATCTGCGCATGAAGCACGATTTGCAGCAGAAGATCGCCAAGCTCTTCACGCAGGGCTTCCGGGTCTTCGGCATTGAGCGCGTCCAGCACCTCGTAGGTCTCTTCGATCAGGTAGGGGCGCAGCGACAGATGCGTCTGCTCGCGATCCCAGGGGCAGCCCTCCGGCGCGCGCAGGTGGGCGATCACTTCCTGGAACTGCTCGAAGCTGCTCATGCCACCGAGCGCCGGCAGGAAAAGCGCGGTGAGATGGCGAATGTGCGGGCTGCGGTCGATCTCATACAGCGGCAGGTGTTCGACCAGGGCGTCGGGCATCCCGGCGGCGTGGATGAGCATGACCGGGAATTCATCGGGATACTGGTTCATCAGCGTCAGCTTCAGGTTCGACGCCAGGTCCCGGCTGTAGACCTGCCCCAGCAGCGCCGGCGTGTCCGGGTTGATGGGCGGATGATGCATCATGGCGAGGCTGATCGCATCGAACAACTGCACGCCGTCAAGGGCATCCACCCCGACCAGCGCCAGCGCCGGCTCGACGAAGCTGATGCCGCTGATCACTTCGACGGCGATGCCGCGTTCCTGCGCCGCCGCGCGGATGCGCTTGACGGTCGATTCGGCGTTTGCCGGGTCGCCAGGAACAGCGAAGACCACATCGCCAGCGGCAGCCGCCGACAGCACGCGCTCGGCGATGGCGGCGTAAACGCCGTCAAAATCGGCGATTTGCTCGTACAGATCGTCGCAGGGGCGATATTCGGGTCCGGAAGGAAGATGAGGGACGCAGGGGTGATCGGCGGTGCGCAGATAGACGACCGAAGCCGTTTCCAGCGCGCGCCATGCCCTGCGGGTGAGATCGTCGATATGACCGGGTCCCAGACCCAGGATCGTCAGCGACATGGCGCGCGCCTCCGGCAAACTTCACCCCATCCTCGACATTCCGGGAGGACGCCGAGGATAGGGCAAAGGCAGGTTCATCTAGCGTTTCGTGTAGGTCGGAGCCTTGCGCGCACGCTTGAGACCGGGCTTCTTGCGTTCCTTGACGCGCGGGTCGCGGGTGACAAACCCGCCCTGGCGCAGAGTCGCCTTCAGTTCCGGATCGATCTTGAGCAGCGCCCGTGCGATGCCCAGACGGATGGCGTCACGCTGTCCGGTGATGCCGCCGCCCATGACATGTACACTCACGTCGTAGGTGCGTTCCTGACCGATTGTGCTGAGCGGTTGAAGCATGACTTCATAGTCGCCGGCACGCGGCAGGTATTCCTGCGCTTCCTTATCGTTGATGGTCATGCGCCCCGTACCGCCGGGGAACAGACGCACGCGCGCGCTCGCCGACTTGCGGCGTCCAACGCCTTCGTAGTACTGTGCGGACATCCTCTATCTCCCTGCCTAAAGTTCCAGGACGGTCGGCTGCTGCGCGGTATGGGGATGTTCCGCACCGGCATAGACCTTCAGCTTCAAAAACATCTGGCGACCGAGAGCATTCTTGGGCAGCATCCCGCGCACCGCGTCCTCGATGGGGCGATTGGGGAACTTCTGGAGCTGATCGCGCAGCGTAATCTCGCTCAGACCGCCGACGTAGCCGGAGTGACGATAGTACATCTTATCGTCCATCCGCTTGCCGGTCACAGCGATCTTCTCGGCATTGATGATGATGACGTAATCGCCCATGTCCATATTGGGGGCATACGTCGGTTTATGCTTGCCGCGCAGGATCGGCGCGATTTTCGAGGCGAGACGCCCCAGCGTTTGACCCTCCGCGTCCACAATCCACCACTTACGGTCTATGTCCTGTGGAGTCGGTGCATAGGTTCTGTGTGCATTGATCTTCATCACAATTTTCCTGTTATCGCCTCGGCGGGCGTCTCTCCCGCGCTGTAACGCACTTTCACTAGGGTCAGCCCCTGCGGCGGCGCCACCGTCAGCCCGACCGGCATCACCCCTTCATGGAGCAGCCGAGGTATGATCTCGACCGGCTGCATCCTTCGCCCCACCATCGTCATGACGCCGACGATCCGCCGCACCATATGCTGCAAGAAGGCGTCGGCTTCGATGCTGTACACCCACAGGAACCCGGTTTCGTGCGGCTCCTGGGTCCATTCCGAGCGCAGCACCGTTCGGATGGTGTTTTCGCCCTGCGGCGGCTTGCCAAAACCGCCGAAGTCATGCCTGCCGATCAGCGCCGCCGCCGACTGCTGCATCGCTTCGGCGTCCAGCGCTCCCCGAAGGTGCCAGACG
The DNA here is from genome assembly GCA_016789005.1 of Anaerolineae bacterium. Lineage (GTDB taxonomy): Bacteria > Chloroflexota > Anaerolineae > Aggregatilineales > Phototrophicaceae > Flexifilum. The sequence continues at coordinate 4,798 of JAEURA010000247.1, read as the reverse complement.
CGCCGTCCCAGCAGCGGATCGCGCACCGGCGCGTTCAGGACGACGTAACGATACTCCCGTGAGCGGGCGTCAAACCGAGGATGGAACCCCGGCGTCGGCGCGGCTTCGAGATGGAACAGGGCGATGTCGTCCGGCAGATAGGCGTTGATGGCGCTGAGCAGACGTTCCGCCCCGTGCCGCCAGTCGGCGTCGAAGGCGATAACCTGTCCGCTGGCGTGGACGCCGGCATCCGTGCGTCCCGCCCCCAGCACCGTCACCGGCTGCCCGATGACTGTGGCGGCAGCGCGTTCGACCTCCGCCTGGATGGTCGGCACACCCTCCGCCTGTCGCTGAAACCCCTGGTACGCCGTTCCATCATACGCCAGCGTACCCCAATAGCGTAGCTGCATGGCTGCCAACGCGCTGGGCGCTGCGCCCCACGCGCCTAGCTTGCCGACTTGACTTCGCGGTCCACCAGTTCCAGCAGCACCATCTCCGCCGAGTCGCCGTGACGCGGACCCAGCTTCAACATGCGGGTGTAACCGCCGTCGCGATCTTTGTAGCGCACTGCCAGCGTATCGAACAGCTTGCCGACCAGCTCGCGGTCATTGTTCAGGCGGCTGCCCGCGACGCGCCGGGCATGAATGCCCCGCGCCGGGTCTGGATGCGCCAGTCCACGCTTCGCCGTCGTGATCAACCGCTCCACATACGTCCGCACAAATTCTGCCTTGGCGCGGGTCGTCTGGATACGCTCCTGCTCCAGCAGGGCCGTCGCCAGCGCCAGGCGCAGTGCCTTGCGCTGGGCGGTGTTCCGCCCCAGTTGTTTACCCTGTACGCGATGTCGCATGACTCACCCTCAATCGTTCTCGCCGGTTGAATATTCGGCGTCGGGTTCGATGTAGCCCTTCTCTTTCAGTTTTTCGACCAGCTCTTCCAGCGACTTCTCGCCGAAATTGCGAATCGCCAGCATCGCTTCCGGTCCGCGATCCAGCATATCCAGGACGTCGCCGATCGTGGTGATGCCGGTGCGCTTCAGCGAATTGAACACACGCACGCTGAGATCGAGTTCTTCGATCAGCTTTTCATACAGCGTGTCGCCCGGTCCGCGCCCGCGCACCGGTTCGTCAATCGCCTGCGGCGCGTAATCCGGGCTGTCCACCGGTCCGCCCATAACGCTGAGATGCTTCATCAGGATGCGCGCCGCTTCGTTCAGCGCTTCATCCGGGCGAATCGTGCCATCCGTCCAGATTTCGATGTTCAGCTTATCGTAGTTGGTGCGCTGTCCCACACGCGCCGGGGTGACGATGAAATTCACACGGCGAACCGGGCTGAAAATGGCATCGACCGGCAGTTCGCCAATCGGCAGCCGCCCGCGATCTTCCGCCATGCTGTAGCCGCGTCCCGGCTGCACTTCGAATTCCATCTCGATGTGCGCATCCGGCGAATCTGCCGTGAACAGGTACAGATCGGGATTGACGATCTCCACTTCTGCCGGCGGGATGATGTCGGCAGCCGTGACCGTACCTTCGCCCCGGTGTTCCAGCCGCAGGCGTGACTGCTCGGCATCGAACAGCCGCAGCCGCAGCTGCTTCACCTGCAGGATCAACTGTGTCATGTCCTCACGCACATGCGGGATGGCGGAGAACTCGTGATGGACATCCGAAACGCGAATGCTGGTCACCGCCGCGCCGGGCAGCGAAGACAACAGCACGCGGCGCAGCGCATTCCCCAGCGTCAGACCGAACCCACTTTCCAGCGGTCCGATGATGAAGCGTCCGTAATTGCGCGTGACCGCGTCGCTTTCAACTTTGTGCGGCAGCACCATATTATTCATCACCATGTCCGCCTTGCGCCTCGCTTTCTCTTACTGCACTGGGCATCTTGAGACTGCCCTCACCCTTCGCCGCGGCTGGCGCGGCATCTACCATTACAGTCTTCACCATGAATGCGGGGCTAGACGCGGCGCTTCTTCGGTGGGCGCACGCCGTTGTGCGCAACAGGGGTCAGGTCGGTGATGGAGCGCACTTTCAAACCGCTGGACTGGATGGCGCGAATCGCCGCTTCGCGACCGGGACCGGGTCCCTTGACGAAGACGTCGACTTCCTGCATGCCATGCGTCTGCGCGTTTTCAGAAGCCGACTGCGCCGCCATACGCGCGGCATAGGGCGTGCTCTTACGGCTGCCCTTGAAGCCGGACGAGCCTGCGCTCGACCAGGCGATGACGTTGCCCGACTGATCGCTCAGCGAGACAATCGTATTGTTGAACGTCGCGAAGACGTGCGCCTGCCCATACGGAATATTCTTCGTTGACTTCTTCGTCGCGCCGCGACGACCAGTCCCTGTGCCTCGTCTGGTGGGTGTACGTGGCATACCCTGTTGACACTCCTTCTCGGTTCTAACGCGCTCCTGCTCTTAGTTGACAGCCGTGAGCGCTGAGGTGATCGATACAGCACATTAGGGGCGAGGGGCTTCCCTCGTCCCTATTGAGCAACGAAACCTGCTGATAACCTGCTTCACAATGCCGGGATCAGCCGGCAGCAAAGCGCGGCAGATCCCCTCACCAGGAGTCGCAGGTTATTTCTTCGATGCGCCACGCCGACGACCACGCCCTGGCACCGTCTTCTTGATGCCTTTGCGGGTGCGGGCATTGGTGCGGCTGCGCTGACCGCGCACCGGGAGATTGCGGCGGTGACGCATGCCGCGATACGCGCCAATTTCGCTCAGGCGCTTGATATTCAACTGCACCTGACGGCGCAGATCGCCTTCGGTGGTCAGGGTCGCGACGACATCACGAATCGCCTGAACCTGCGCTTCGGTCAAATCCTTGACCCGGATATCGGGGCTGATGCCGGTCTGCGCCAGGATGCGCTGACTGGTCGTCTTGCCGATCCCGAAAATGTAAGTCAGGGAAATTTCCACACGCTTGTCGCGGGGGATGTCTACACCTTCAATACGCGCCATAAGTTCGGTATTCCCTCTTTGTTCCTGAACCTGGTCTCGTCTAGCCCTGGCGCTGCTTGTGTTTCGGGTTCGAGCAGATGATCATCACGTGCCCGTTCCGCTTGATCACGCGGCACTTCGGGCAGCGCTTTTTGACGGAGGGTGCAACACGCATGTCATTCACCGCCTGCACTGCTAGTTTCTTCCAGAATAGGTGTGGAAGTATACTGGTTTGAGGGGACCTCGTCTACGGTCAGTTTTTCGCTTCGCACGGGCAGCGCGTTTCCAGGCATATCAATTTCGTTAAAATTCCGCAACGTCTTATGCATTAACGCGCATCTTAGGATAAGATAGAGGATGTTGTGCTTTGGCGTAAAGTTCGGGTAGGATAGTGCAGGACTCATTGCCGACGTCCGGGTCTGGCGATTCTGCATCAAAGGGGAAAGGCATCTATGCGCGATCTACAAGCTTTGAAGAGAATGAGACCGGCACTTTTCCTGGTGCTGGTCGTCGTATTCGGCATCATGTTACAGGTGACACCGGTTGCAGCGGCAGCCATCCTTGTCACCAGCGCCGCCGACGGCGCGCCTGCTGTCGATGGCAACTGCACGCTGCGCGAAGCCGTTCTGGCGGCAAATACTGATACGCCTTACGACTTGTGCGCTGGTGGCGCCGGCGCGGACATCATCAGCTTCTCGGTGGGCGGTCCCATCACCCTGACCGCCGGGCAGCTTGCCATCCTGGACGCCGATCCTGATACGCTGACCATCCAGGGTCCGATGACGATCCAGTCTTCGACCTCGCGCGTCTTCCTGGTCGGCAACGACACGACCAACGATGCGGTGGCGCGCACGCTGATCCTCAACGGGGTCACCGTTCAGAGCGGCAACGGCACGGGCTTGTCGGGCGGCAACAATTCGGCGAACGGCGGGTGCGTCTATGTCCGCCCGAATTCGACGCTTGATATGAATGGTTCGACTATCCAGGATTGCTACAGCACCGGCAATGGCGGCGGCATCTACGCCGACGAAGACTCCACCGTGACGGTCAACTCGGCATCGATCATCGACGGCAACACGGCTGAGGTCAACGGCGGCGGCATCTCGATGTCCACCGGGACCATTGTAGTCGATGGCGACTCCTGCATTCAGAACAACACCGCTTTCGGCGTCGGCGGCGGCATCGAAGCCGGCGATACGGTCACCATCACCTTGGGCGGCGGCAGCGTGTCCAACCGCGGATTCCTGGTCAACAACACGGCGAGTACCGGCGGCGGTATCTACATGGGCGTCAACTCGACATTCAATGGCAATCACGGGCGCTTCTTCGCCAACAGCGCCACTTTTGGCAGCGCCTGGTTCTCTAATGGTGGTTCAGGCGCCAACGGCGAGACGGCGATTGGACGCCGCTGCGTGAACTGCTGCATCGTCGGCAACAGCGGCAACCAGGCGGTGCGCCAGTTGGTTGACGGTCTCGACGCCGTTTTCATCAACAACTGGTGGGGCAGCAACTTCGGTCCCTACATCGCCGGCGCGGGCGCAGGAACCGGCAACGGCACCTCGACGGGCGACGGCATCTCTGGCAACGGCATCAGCGCCGTCAACGTCGGTATTTCGTCCATTCCGACGGATTATGGCACTGAATCGACCGGCAGCGACTCCAACTGGCTGACGACCACCGGCGGCGATGTCCCCTCCGACTGCACCAACGACTACTGCGACCCCGTCTCGACGGCGAATCACGGCACAGGGCGCAGCTGCCAGTATGTGAAATTCAGCTAAGCCGTTTCACTAGACACAGCACCAAATCGACAGACCGCTGCACCAGAATTCTGGTGCAGCGGTCTGTTTTTTATCGCATCCTCATGGGCAGCCGGGTG
>JAEURA010000192.1 GCA_016789005.1 Anaerolineae bacterium | reverse complement strand
GAGGATAGTGTCAGGGTGTGACTAGAGCGTGTCTGCAAACCCGGTTTTCACACAACCTCACCCCGGAAACCTCACCCCCTGCCCCTCTCCGCGCGGAGAGGGGCGGTTGAGCGCAGCGAAACGGGGTGAGGTGAGCAGTTTGCAGACAGACCCTAGAAGTCCTTCTCCCAGGAGAAGAAGTAGCTTCCGCTGGTGTTGGGCGCGACCAGCCAGAGTGTGCCGTCGTCCGAGTAGTTCAGCACCGCGCCACCCATCTGCGCCAGGACGACATCGCCACCGTCACTTTCGGCGATCAGCGCCTCGATGTCCTCGACAGAGACGTAGAGAGTCTTGTGCGCCGTCTCCGTCGTCGGGTCCCACTGCCACACCTCGATGCCGCTGACGACATCGACCTGGACTGCCCAGCCGTTCTCGTCTTCCGCCCAGATCGTCTCGTGCGTCTCGTAGATGGCGACTGGCGCGGCGGCGTCGTAGGCGTTGACCCTGCCGTCGGTGAAGTTCGGCGGAGGGGTCTCGGTGTCGTCGGCGGATGCGCCCAGCGCGCCCGTGACCATGATGAGCGCTGCGACCATTGACAATCCGAGTTTCTTGAACATGTTGTTGCTCCTCACTGTACATCCTGTTTGCGAAGGGGCTGTTGTCGTTGTTCAGCCTGTCTTCAGGATGCCAGCGGGACGTGGAGAACCGGTGCAGGCATCATGGGGATTCTGTAATCATTCTGAATCGTCCTCTCCATAAACCCCAGACGGTTGGCTCGTTCATGACCGGGCAGCCGATTTTGGCGCGGCTGCGCTGCTGGCTCAGGTGGTCGCACCTGATCGACCGGAAATTGGCTATAACGGGTAAGTGCGGGATGTCGAGTTCGGTGGGAGATGTCTCTGTGATCGCAGGGATCGGTTCGTGGAACGTGCGTCGTGGCTCTTCTCTGCGCCATGCCATCGCTCGAGCGGATTCGTTCCAGGAAGAACGACCGTTCCAGAAAGCGACTGGAGCGGCGGCGTTGATGCCGAGCGCCGCCGCCCAGGTTCAGGTGTTCGAGGCGTCATAGTCAAAGCTGGTGATGACGGCATCGAACATGTCTGCATAGTAGTCGATGTGTTCGGCTTGTACCGCCAGTGTCAGGTAGTAGACCTCATCGCCGATGATGATGCCGTAGATGATATTTGCCGTGATGCTTCCCGTTAGCTCGTCAGAAAAACTTGTCACCACCCGGACTCCGTCGCCGGCTGGCAGCCGCACAAGCTCCGAATTGATCAGATTCGCCCCCTGGATAGTGACATTCCGGGTCTCGATCAGCCGTTTCAGGTAACGGGGTGTGATGCTGGTCCCGGTCCAGTATTTGCGCTCGACATAGATCATGCCGGAGCCTTCGAACTCCGTCAGGACGAGGACGTAGACGCCGTCCTTGCAGTCCCGGCTGAGGTCGCCTATCCAGTCGACGAAATCGGCTCCATACATTTCCCGCAGGTCATTGAGGAAGCCGGTGTCGGCTGCCAGTTCCACGATGTTCAGCCACCCACGAGGGGCGAGCAGCTCGATGCGCTGGTCGGTATAGGCGATCCAGGCGCTGGTGTCGATGCTGGTGGAGATGACACGGTTGACATCACTTTCCTCGTCGTCAGAGTCGGTCTCGTACAGCGGCGCCGATTCTGATTCCGCAGGCTCGACCAGTTTGCTGTGGACGTACATCACCGTGCCGTCGGCATCTACCTGTACCCACTGGTCGCTGTCGAATACGGTGTCGCCGCTGACCACGTCGACCACCATGACGATGGTGTCGGGCTGCAGGCTGGCAACGACTGCGCAGTCCAATTGCGGACACTGCCTGGCGTTGACCGCCTGACTGCCGACCACCTGGTAGGGTGTTCCATCGCTTTGCGCTGCTGCCCGAACGACCATTATGATGCAGGCAGCCAGCACCCAAATGAACCGTCGAAACCATTTCTGCGCGGACATGGCATTCCTCTTTCACATAGCCTGAAATCACTTGTGCGATCTTCAGTCAGCCGCTGTTCGTAACCTGCGCTTGACTGGAGGGCGGCTGCCGAATCTCGATGTTGAACTCATCCTATGCCCTGTCCCGTCCCGCTGTCGTGAGGCGGTTGTCCCGATCTTGTCGGTCGGAATGCCCTCTCCTGAACGGGATAATGCTCCTATGCGGTTGGGATGGACCGCGGCAGCGGCTGAACGAATCGCGACCGCCAGACATCTTCGGAAATCTGGCTGGATAGCGGGGTGGGTTCCTTCGCAACCGAGCTATAATAGGAGTAACTGTTTGTTAGGAATGTGTTTTATGCGGCACGTCCTAAAGATTCTTTCCTCGCAATACGTGTTTCCTCTGATGGCGGTGTTCGTTCTCTGCCTCGCACTGGTTTTCTGCGCTTTGCGCCTGGCTGTACCGTCTGATGGGGCGCGCGTGGCGCTGGCTGCAAGCGTCTCTTCACCCGATACCGTCACCGTCTACCCGTTCGTCGAGGCTCCCGGTGGACTGCGCGATGGGGACGCCGTGATCCGGGTTGATGGGCGAGACGTGCAAGCCCTTGCCGGCGCGATATTTGACGGCAGCGTGCCGGCAGCCGTGTGGACGATGGGCGATACCCTGATCTATACCGTCGCGCGGGACGGCAGGCAGACCGATGTTCAAGTCACGCTCGGTCGATTCGCCCTTGGCGTGCTCATCAGTCAGCACCTGCCGACGCTTTTCCTGCTTCTGTTTATGCAGGCGCAGGCAGTGTGGATGTGGCGGGTTCGTCAGGCGGAGGTGGCGACGCGGGTGCTGCTGCTGGCAACTTCGGCGTTCGTTGCCTTCAGCATCTGCTGGACGGTGGGAGCGGAACTGCCCATTATTGCGACGGCGCGCGGCCTATTCCTGGCTTACCGTGTGGTGATCTTCATTCAGTTGATGCTGATGTGCAGTGCGCTTCTGCATTTTGCCATCATCCTGCCGGGTTCAGGCGCGGGCAAAGGCTATACGCGCGCATTTTTCGCCCTGATCTACCTGATTCCTTATCCCGTCCACCTGATCTTCTTCTTCTTTGCCTACTCGCTTGATGCCCTGGCGTGGCTGCGACGCTGGGAATTCAGCGCCATCGGACTTATTCTGCTCGCGTTTGTGTTCATGATCATTGCCCTTGTGGTTGGATACCGCCGTATGGGCGGCTCGTGGGTGCGGTCGCGACGGGTGCGGTCGCGCGTGCTGATCGTGGCGATTGCGTTCATCACGACAGCCTTGTTCGCCTCGCTCCTGGGCGCGGTTCCCGCCCTGCTGAGTGGACAGCTGGCGCTTCAATGGGATGTCATTCCGCTGCTCTCCATACCGGTCGCGGTAGGTCTCAGCGTTTCGCTCCTCTTCTACCAGTTGTTTGACATACGGGTGGTCATTCAGCGTTCGCTCGTCTGGGGCGCGCTTTCTCTCATGATTGTCGTTGTCTATGTCGTAGTCGTCGGCACGCTCAGCGCGGCTTTTCAGGACCAGACCAGCCCGCTGTTCGCGCTGATCGCGACGGGTATCGTCGCTATCTTTTTCGCCTCGGTCAGGGCTCGTCTTCAACGCGTGGTGAACTGGTTGCTGTATGGCGAGCGCGACAATCCGTATCAGGTGATCGCACATCTATCGCGGCGTCTTGAGCAAAGCCTTGCGCCGGGTGAGGCGCTGGCGCAGATCGTCAAAACCGTTTCGTCAGCGCTCAAGCTGCCCTATGCCGCTATCGAGCTTCTCCAGGATCAGCGCTATGTCCGCATGGCATCGTGGGGCGACGAGCCGGAAGAACGCATCGACTATCCGCTGATCAATGGCGGGCAGCCGATCGGGCGGTTGGTGGTCGCCCCGCGTGCCCCCGGCGAAGCGCTCACGCCCGGCGATCATCAACTGCTGACCGATCTGCTCTTCCATGCCGAGTCGGTGATACGCGCCGTGCAGCTGACCGCCGATTTGCAGCATTCGCGCGAGAAGCTGGTGATGGCGCGTGAAGAAGAGCGACGCCGGGTAAGTCATGATCTGCACGACGGACTGGGTCCGTCGCTGGCGAGCCTGATGATGCTCACCGATGCCGCGCGCAACCTGCTCAAGGTCGATCCAGAGCAGGTTGATCCGCTGCTCGTTGATCTGAAAGCGCAGGCTGGCGAAGCGCTTGCCGACATCCGCCGCCTCGTCTATGAGCTGCATCCGCCCGCGCTCGCGCAGCGTGGTCTGCGCGCCGCCATCACCGACAAGGCGCACGAACTGGAACGCGGAAGCGATATGCGCATCAGCGTCGACATTCCGGCGGAACTCCCGCAGATGCCAGCAGCGGCGGAAGTAGCGCTCTATCGGATCTGCCTGGAGGCGATGACCAACGTCGTCCGTCATGCCGGCGCTGCTTGCTGCGCCGTGCGCCTGATCTGCGACGACGTTCTGCGCCTGGAAATCTGCGACGATGGGGTCGGGCTGCCGGAAAACCACCGAACGGGGGTCGGGCTGGTCTCGATGGTAGAACGCGCAGTCGAACTGGGCGGTTCGTGCGTCATCGAACGTCGAAATAAGGGGGGTACGAGGGTAATCGCACACCTGCCATACGTTCGCTTGAAACACCAGGAGGGAGTCATGTGAACGACGTAATTCGCATCATGATCGCCGATGATCACCCGATGTTTCGCAAAGGCTTGGGCGTGCTGCTCAAATCCCTGTCGAAGTTCGAGATCGTGGCAGAAGCTGAAAACGGAACTGCCGTCGTTTCGCTCGCCCAGCAGATTCAGCCCGATGTCATTCTGATGGACGTGCAGATGCCGGAACTGAACGGTATCGAAGCCACACGTCAGATTCTGAGGCACAGCCCGCACATCGCCGTGCTGATGATCACGATGTACCAGGACGACAACTTCGTCTTCGCGGCAATGCGCGCCGGCGCGCGCGGCTATTTGCTCAAAGGAGCGGACCAGGACGAAATCGTCCGTGCCATTGAGACGGCCAGCTGTGGGGGCGCCATCTTCAGCCCGTCGATTGCCAGTCGAATGAAGACCTATTTTGACGCCGTCAAGCCAGCCCGCCCCGACGATCTCTTTCCCGAACTGACTGAACGTGAGATCGAGGTGCTTGACCTGATCGCCCAGGGTTACAATAATGCCGAGATCGCCGAACGCCTCGTCCTGAGCAACAAGACGGTGCGCAATCACGTCTCAAATGTGCTGAGCAAGCTTCAGGTCGCGGACCGCGCCCACGCGATCCGACGGGGGCGGGAAGCTGGACTGGGACAGGATGACACAGAGCGCGCCTTCTGAGCTAGACTTGACGGGCAATTGAACTGACATGGGCAGAACTGCCAACACATGATGACATCTCAGCAGCGGGCGACACTATGGCTTCAGGCGGCGCTTGGTTCGCAGGCGCAGTTCCGGGAAGGACAGTGGGAAGCGATTGCGGCGCTGGTCGAACGGCGCGAGCGCGTGCTGGTGGTGCAGCGCACGGGCTGGGGCAAGAGTCTCGTCTACTTCATGGCGACCCGCCTGCTGCGCGCTGCCGGCGCAGGACCGACCCTGCTGATCAGCCCGCTGCTTTCGCTGATGCGCAACCAGATCGCCTCGGCGGCGGGGTGGGGTGTCGCCGCGCAGACATTGAACAGTGCCAACAGCGAAGATCATGCGAAAATTGAGGCGGCGCTGCTGGCGGGTAAGATCGACCTTCTGCTGATCTCGCCGGAGCGGCTGGCGAACGACCGTTTTCAGATCGAGGTGTGGCAGGAACTGCGTCATGCCATCGGCATGGTCGTCGTCGATGAGGCGCACTGCATCTCTGACTGGGGGCACGACTTCCGCCCGAATTACCGCCGTATCATGCCGCTCCTCGATGAGATCCCTGTCGGGACGCCGATCATCGGCACGACCGCCACCGCCAATGACCGCGTCGTCGCCGATGTTGCGGCGATCCTGGGCGCATCTCTGAACATTCAGCGCGGCGCGCTGACCCGCGAAAGCCTGAAGCTGTACGTCTACACCGAGCCGCAGGATTCTGCCCAGCGCCTCGTCCTGCTGGAGCATCTGCTGCGGCGGCTGCCGGGAAGCGGCATCATCTACTGCACGACCACGCGCGACTGCCGGCTGGTAGCAGACTGGCTGCAAAGCCGGGGAATCCTCGCCAAGGCGTACTATGCCGATGTCGAAGAGTCTCAGGCGGAAGACCGCGAGGCGCTGGAAGATCAGCTGATGCGCAACGAGGTGAAGGCGCTGGTCGCCAGCGTCGCCCTGGGGATGGGGTTCGACAAGAGCGATCTGCACTTCGTCATCCACTATCAGCTGCCGGGCAACATCATCAGCTACTACCAGCAGATCGGGCGCGCCGGGCGCGGCATCGATCAGGCGCACATCGTGCTGATGCACGGACCCGGCGACGAAGACATTCAGCGCTACTTCATCGAAACGGCGTTTCCCAAGCCGGAACACGTGCAGCAGACGATAGAGGCGCTTCGGGGGCAGCACCTCAGCCGGATGGAACTTCAGCAGCGGGTCAACGTCCGCCTTTCGACGCTGGAAAAAATCCTGACGCACCTGGAGGTCGAGCGCATCATCGAAAAGCAGGGCAGCGACTATGTCCTGCGGCGCGTCAATGCCGAACCGGACTATGGGCGATGGGCGGCGGTGACGCAGACACGCACGGCGGAACTGGCGCAGATGAAGGCGTATTTGCAGGAGCGCGGCTGTCTGATGCGCGCGCTCGCCAGGGCGCTCGATGATCCCGCGCCGGTGGAACGCTGCGGGCGCTGCAAGAACTGCACCGGCGCGCAGAGCAGCTTTCAACCAGCGGCGGCGGATATTCAGCAGGCTCAGCAGTTCTTGCGCCAGGGCAAGCCGCTGCTCTTCGATCCGCGCCGCCGCTGGCCCGCGCGCAGTGAACAGTTCCCGAAGACCACCGATATCCGCGTGAATCAGACGGGCATGGCGCTGTGCGGCTTTTTCGACGAAGGCTGGGGGGCGCTGGTGCGCGCGGGACGCGCTCAGGGCAACTATGGGGATGATCTGGTCGAAGCTGCGGCGCAGGCGCTCCGGCAGTACTGGGCGTCGACGGGAATCGCCGTCAGCGGCGTCGTCCCTGTGCCCTCGCTGCGCCGTCCGGCGCTCGTCCCGGGCTTTGCCGAACGTCTGGCGCGCCGCCTCGCGCTGCCTTTCGCCGAAGTCGTTCAGCATCAGGATCAGCATCCACCCCAGGCGGAGATGCGCAACAGTTTCCAGCAGGCTGCAAACCTGCTTTCGCGTTTTTTCGTGACCTCGGCGCTGAAAGGTAAGCCGGTGCTGCTGGTGGACGACATTGCCGACTCGAAATGGACGCTGACGGTCATCGGCGATCTTCTCCAGCGCAAAGGCTGCGGACCGGTCCATCCCTTTGTGCTGGCGGTCAGCAATACATCGGAGTAGTGTGCAGCAGTTTCACGGCAGAGGACAACATCTGGGAGGAGACGCATGACCCCGCGCGATCAACATCTGCTGTTCAGCCGCTACCCTCTGGATGGAGTCGTTCGCATCGGCAGCACCGATGCGCCGACTCCCTACCACATCTACGATGGATCGATGCTGTTCATCGGCGGGACAGCGGACGGGACGCGCGCGCGGGAACTGCTGCGCGGCGAGCGGCTCACCCCGATCCTGGACGACCAGGGCAGCGCCCTGATGGCGTTGTGGGTGTGCAATTTCACCGCCGCCAGCCTCGACCCGCACCACGAACTTCAATGCTCGATTTTCGCGTCGCCCCAGCCGGAGCCGCCGGTGAAGGCGCACCCGTTCGCCATCTTTCGCCTGCTGGCGCTCAACCCGCGCGCCGTCATGGTGTGTCACGGTTTGTGGAACAACACGCCGCTGGTCGTGCAGTACAACCGGAGTCACCTGGGTTTGAACGCCCACCTGTGCGCCAGCCGCATCAGCGTGACTGAAGCGGCGGAGGAGGGCAGGATGCAGTTCGGCTTTGATGACTTCGAGGGCGGTGGATGCATCGCCGAAGGCGACATACTGATCCCTGGCAGGCAGGGGCGGCGCATCCTGTTGGACCTGCTGCGCCACGTCGGGGTGGGCGGGACGCTGAATGCGGCGCGTTCGCCGTTCATCCATGTGCCCGTCGCCAACGCGATCACGCCCGACCTGCCGGAGAACCGAGTCGCGCACACCTACGCTGTCAACGACAGCCAGGTGCTGCGCTACTACGACGGCAGCCAGGATCATCTGGCGATCCATCACCCGCTCTATGCGGCGCTGCGCTTTCGCCCGGCGTTTGTGCAGCAGGCGGAGGGCGTGCGGTTCGTCTATCTGCGCCCGGAGGCGATGCCTGTGCCGGCGGCTGCCGTCTGAGCCGTTCAGCCGAAATAAATCGGGTTGGTGAGGACGCGCATCTGCCCGGAGTCGGCGAGCTGCGCGCGAAGGTAAAGACTGCCATCCAGCTTCAGCACGAGGTGGAGCGGCTGGTTGTCGTGCGTGATGTCCGCCTCTGCCAGGATGCCGTCGCTGCCCACCAGCTGAAGCGTCCCGCCCGTGCCCCCGGTCACATTGAGGTCCAGCGCGATCTGATCCTCCGCCGGCCGGGGCAGGCGATCCCCCATCATGGAGCCGCCGGCGTTCAGCGTCACGCTGGGTCCGTCAGGCGCTTCAGTGATATGGCAGTGCCCGGCGCGGATGGCGTCCAGGATGCCCCTGGCGGTCGGCGCGCGATCCGGCGCGACGTAGACCCGCAGAGTCGGAAAACCCAACCGCGCGATGTGCGGTCGATGGCTGAAATGATGGTCGCTGCCGCCGACCGCGACCAGGCGCTCGCCGCGCATCAGCCGTGCCTCCCAGAAAGCGAGGCTGGCGCTGTTCAGCAGTTCCCAGGGACCATTCCACACCTCGACGCAGGCGAACCCGCCGACTTCGGGAAACGCCCAGTCCGGGCCATACGGACGTGGATGATTGCATGAGATCAGGCAGCCCTGAGCGCGCGCGAAGGCGATGGCGCGCTCCAGATCGGCGGGCTGCTGGACGCGAAAATCGATCCATCTGCCGCCGCCCCAGACGTTCCAGTGCCCGAAATAGGTCGTCACTTCGAGACCGGGGATGAGCAGCAGCGGCGTCGTGATCCGCGCCAGATCAACCTGCTGCGTCAGGGTGTTGTGGTCGGTGACGGCGAGAAAATCGAAGCCCGCTGTTTCGGCGAGGGCGACGATCTCGGCGGCTGTCGAGTCGCCGTCGCTGTTCACCGTGTGGCAGTGCATCTCGCCGGAATACCAGCCGTCCGCCCGCCGGGGGATACGCTTGCCGTCGTCCAGGGTCAGGCGCGGCGGGAAGGCTGTCTGATTCGCCGCAGCCGAGGGGATGAGGTCAATGCTCACGCGATAGGCGCAGCCCTGCGCTGCGACCTTATACGCTCCCAGGCAGATGTGCCACGTTCCCGCCGGGATCGGTCCGGGCATGTAGCCTGGAGTCGCCGAGTCGCGTCCGATGCTGAAGGCGCGGCGAGCGCTGCCGCTCCAACCGCGAAAACCGCCGCTTGAAAAGCCGATCCCGCCCGCGTCGAAAATGCCGATGTCGATGGTGCTGCCGCCGGACAGCCCCGGATCGGCGGCGATGGCATCGCTGTAGCTGTACTGCACGTCGATCTGCCCGATGCCTTCAGGGACTTCGAACGGCAGATAGAGATAGGTCAGCGCTTGCGCCGGCGTCAGCGTGCCGGTCAAGGTGAGACGCGCGGGCGGCTTCAAGCTGACGCCTTCGGCTTCAGCACGAAGGCGAACATGATCGCCGTGAACATCGCCATACCGCCCCAGAACAGGAAGGGGGCGCTCAGGGCGATGCCGGTCAGGCTGTTGCCCACCGCCGGCGAGAATGTGCCGCCGAGGCTGCGAATCATGGTGGCGAAGCCGATAGCCGTGCCAGAAAAGGCGTGATTCAGCCCGTCCACTTCCAGCACGCTGGCGTTGAGGATA
>JAEURA010000042.1 GCA_016789005.1 Anaerolineae bacterium | reverse complement strand
GAGAACACCGCATGAACAAGAGACTGCGAAAAGCGTTCAGCTACATGCCGACCTACGTCGTCTGGAGTCTGGCGACCATCTTCACCGTCATCCCTATCTGGTGGCTGATCGTCGTCTCCGCCCGCAGCCGCGTCGAGCTGTTCAACGCCCCGACGCTGCTCATCAAGTCCTTCTACGTGCAAAACTACACCAACGTCCTGACCGACCGGGTCTTTCAGGGCTACATGCTGAATTCGCTGATCATCTCGACCGCCAACGCCCTGCTGGTCACCGTGCTGGCGCTGCTGGCGACCTATGCCCTGTCGCGCTATAAACTTCAGGGTAGCGACAATATCTTCTTCTGGACGATCACCAACCGCATGGCTCCGCCGGCGGCGTTCCTGCTGCCGCTGTTCATCATCTTCACCCAGCTGTCCAAATTCAACATCGGGGGTGTCGAACTCAAGCTGTACGATACCCACATCGGTTTGATCCTGCTGTACTGCGTCTTCAACCTGCCGTTCGCCATCTGGCTGATGAAGGGCATCATGGACGGCATCCCCATCGAACTGGATGAAGCCGCCTTCGTGGATGGCGCGACGACTTTCCAGGTGCTGCGCAAGATCATCGTGCCGACGGCGGCGCCGGGTCTGGCGGTGACGGCGATTTTGAGCTGGGTCTTCGCCTGGAATGAGTATCTTTTCGCCGCGACGCTGACCAGTTTCCGCGCCCGTACCATCACCACCGGTCTCGCCGAGTTCGTCACGGTGACCGGGACCAACTGGGGGGAAATGGCAGCGGTCGCCACGCTGACGCTGATCCCGTCGCTGATCTTCGTCACCATCGCGCAGCGTTACATCGTCATGGGGTTGACCTTTGGCGCGGTCAAGGAGTAACGGACATGGCAGAACGGAACGAACAGCCCATCCTTGAAGAAGAACGGCGGGGCTTCCTGCCCATCAATGCCAACGCCTTCGACCGCGTATTCATCAGCGTCATCCTGCTGATCGCCATCCACCTGCTGTGGATGCGCTTTCTGGAATCATTTCTACCCCTGGAGATCGCTACGGTGATCTCCATCGTGCTGGGCTTTTTCATTATCCGGAAGGGGTGAATGCCCTCTCGCGCCGCCGGATATTCACGTTGACCGGGGCAGGTCCTCTCCTGCCCCATAGCTGAGGGTACGGAGAAAACGATCATGGAAGCACTGGTACTGGAGAAGCAGCACGAGCTGCGCATCCGCGACATCGCGCTGGACGAGCAGCTGGGTCCGCATGATGTGCGCATCGATCTGCGAACGGTCGGCGTGTGCGGCAGCGACGTGCACTACTACGAGAATGGGAGGATCGGCGGATTCATCGTCCGTGCGCCGATGGTGCTCGGTCACGAGGCGTCCGGCGTGATCACCGAGGTGGGGTCTGCCGTCACCGATCTGAAGATCGGCGACCGCGTGTGCATGGAGCCGGGCATTCCCGATCCTAACAGCCGGGCGACCCGCCTGGGCATCTACAACCTCGATCCGGCGGTGCGCTTCTGGGCGACCCCGCCCGTGCATGGTGTGCTGCGCCCGTCGGTCATTCACCCGGCGGCGTTCACCTTCAGGCTGCCGGAAAACGTGACGTTCTCCGAGGGTGCGATGGTCGAGCCGCTGGCGGTGGGTATGCACGCCGCCAACAAGGCGCAGATTCGCCCCGGCGACGTGGCGGTGGTCATCGGCGCGGGCACGATCGGCATCCTCAACGCGCTGGCGGCGCTGGCGGGCGGATGCAGCCAGATCATCATCAGCGACGTGCAGCAGCCCAAGCTGGACATCGCGGCTCGGCTCGGTCCCATCGTCCCGGTGAACGTCGCCAAAGAGAATCTGGTCGATGTGGTCATGAAGCTGACCGGCGGCTGGGGCGCGGATATCGTCTTTGAATGCAGCGGCAACGAGAAGGCTGCCGCCAGCGTCTTTGATCTGATCTGCCCCGCCGGGCGGGTGGTCTACGTCGGTCTGCCCGGACAGCCGATCCCCTATGACGTGGTCGCCGCCTCGGTGAAAGAGGCGCGCATCGAGCACGTCTTCCGTTATGCGCACGTCTATCCGCGCGCCCTGGCGCTGATGGGCAGCGGCAAGCTCGATGTCAAACCGCTGATCACCGACACCTTCCGGTTCGGGCAAAGCGTCGAAGCCTTTGATTATGCGCTGCACATGCCGCCCACATCGGTCAAGGTGCAGATCACGGTTGCAGAAGGGTGAATGCCATGAGCGATGTCGTTTTGGAAGCCAAGCCGATCCTGGAACGGTTCCGGCTGGATGGCAAGACCGCGCTGGTGACGGGCGGCGCGCAGGGAATCGGGCGGGCGTTCGCCCACGCCCTGGCGGAGTGCGGCGCTTCGGTCGCCATCGTCGATCTTTCGCTGGAAAAGTCGGAAGAAGTGGCGCACGAACTGATGGCAAAGGGTGTTCAGGCGATTGCCGTCAGGGCGGATGTCACCAAACCTGCCGATGCGACGGCGATGGTCGATGCCGTCATGAAAGCCTGGGGCAAGCTGACCATCGGCGTCAACAACGCCGGCGTGGGGCAGTGGGTCGATTCTGACAAGATGTCCGAAGCCGACTGGGATCGCATGCTGGACATCAACCTCAAGGGCGTCTTCCTGTGCAGCCAGGCGGAATCGCGGGTGATGATCCCGGCGGGCTACGGCAAGATCATCAACACGGCATCGATGTCCGGTCACATCTCCAACACGCCGCAGAACCAGGCGGCTTACAACGCCAGCAAAGCCGGCGTGCTGCATCTGACCCGCTCGCTGGCGGCGGAATGGGCGCCGAAAGGCGTCCGCGTCAACAGCATCAGCCCCGGTTACACGCGCACACAGCTGGTCGATGACCTGCTGGCGACGCCCATCGGCAAGGAAATGCTGCCCGCCTGGATGGCGCTCACGCCGATCAGGACGATGGCGGAAGTGACCGATCTGCAGGGCGCGCTGGTCTATCTGGCGGCGGCGGTTTCGGATTATGCGACAGGCACGGACATCGTCATCGACGGGGGATACTGCGCCTGGTGAGCATCACACGATGAACCGACAGCAAATCCTCACCGCACTGCGCCAGAACCCCGAAATCCCGGTGCTGATCGTCGGCGGTGGGGTGAACGGCATCGGCGTCCTGCGAGACCTTGCGCTCCAGGGCGTCGATGCCCTTCTGGTCGAAAAGTCGGACTTTTGCGCCGGGACCAGCGCAGCGTCGGGGCGCGTCGCGCACGGCGGCATTCGCTATCTGGAGAACGGCGAGTTTCGCCTGGTGCGGGAAGCGCTGCACGAGCGCAACCGCATGCTGCAAAACGCCCCGCACTGCGTCGAGCCGCTGCTGGTCGCCATGCCCGCCTTCAGCTGGGCGAAAGGCATGATCCACGCGGCGCGGCAGTTCTTCGGACTCAAGAGCGCGCCGGGCGACCGGGGCGCGCTCATCCTGAAGATCGGCATGACCCTGTACGATCTCTATTCCGGCAGCCGCATCCTGCCGGCGCACCATTTTGAGTCGCGCGGGCGGTCGCTCGGCGAACGCCCGGCATTCAACCCGGCGATCAAGTGCATCGCCTACTTTTATGACGCCCGCATCCGCTTTCCTGAACGCTTCTGCCTGGAGCTGATCCAGGATGCCGCCGTGTCCCACCCCGGCGCGCGGGCGCTCAACTACGTGCGCCTGGTTGGCGCGTCGGGAAATCGCGTGACGCTCGCCGACGACCTGACCGGCGAGACGTTCACCGTTCAGCCGCAGATCGTGGTCAACGCGACCGGCGCCTGGATCGATTTCGCCAACCAGTCTATGGGGCGCGAGACGGCGCTGATCGGCGGCACGAAAGGGGCGCATCTGGTCGTCGAGCACCCGGAGCTGTGGCGGCTGACGCAGAACCAGATGCTCTTCTACGTCAACGCCGATGCGCGCATCTGCATCTTCTACGCCATCGGGCAGCGGGTGCTGATCGGCACGACGGACATCCCGGCGAGCAATCCCGACGAGACGATCTGCGACGAAGACGAGACGGATTACCTGCTGCGCTCGGTGGAACGGGTCTTCCCCGGCATCAGGCTCGACCGGTCGCACATCGTCTACACCTTCTCCGGCGTTCGCCCGCTGCCCACGAGCAGCGCCGCCACCGCCGGTCAGATCAGCCGCGATCACAGCGCGCCGCTGACCCCGCCGGGCGGCGGGATCGACTTCCCGATCCTGAGCCTGGTCGGCGGCAAGTGGACGACCTACCGCGCCTTCTCCGAGATGGTCGCCGACGAACTGCTGAAGCTGCTGGGGCGCAAGCGCGCCGCCGACACCCGAACCCTGCCGGTCGGCGGCGGCAGAGATTACCCGCGCGGCGAATCGGCGCGACATGCCTGGATTCAGGCATGCGCTGAAGAGACCGGGCTGTCAGTTGAACGAATCGACACCCTGCTGGATCGCTACGGGACGACGGCGCGTGCCGTAGCGCGGTCCTGTGTCCAGTCTGGACGCGATGCGCCGCTGGCGGCGCATCCGGCGTACAGCATCGGCGAGATGCTCTACCTGGCGCAGCAGGAGCGCGTGGAGCATCTGGACGACGTGGTGCAGCGCCGGACGATGATCGCCATGCAGGGCGAAACGACTCTGCCCCTGCTGGAAGAGATCGCCGAGATCATCGCCCCGACACTGGGTTGGTCGCCGGAGCGGCAGGCGGCGGAAGTGGCGCGCACCGTCGGCATCCTGCTGGATCGCCACAAGATCGACGTGCGCCGCCCTCAGCCGAATTACGCCGCCCGCTGATGGATCACGCCTATAAACGCCGATTTCGAGAGAGGACAACGTCATGAGAGCCGCCAAACTGCTTGAGCCGAACCGCCCCATCTTCACCGGAGCGCCCGAACCCGTCATCGGGGCGGACGACGTGCTGATCAAGGTCCACAGCGCGGGCATCTGTGGGACCGACATCCACATCCTCAAAGGGGAGTACGAAGCGCACTATCCGCTCATCCCCGGTCATGAATTCAGCGGCGAAGTCGCCGCCGTCGGCTCCAATGTCACCCGCTATCGCGTCGGCGACCGTGTGACGGCGGACCCCAACGTGCCGTGCAACCGCTGCTATTTCTGCCAGCGCAACGAGCCGAACCAGTGCCGTAACCTGCGCGCCATCGGCGTCACCGGCGACGGCGCATTCGCCGAGTATGTCTCTGCGCCGGAAGGCAACGTCTTCCCGATCGGTGACATGCCTTACGCCTCCGCCGCGCTGATCGAGCCGCTGGCGTGCGTCGTGTGGGGCTTGAAACAGGTCGAAATTCAGCCGGGCGACAGCGTGGTCATCTTCGGGGCGGGTCCGATGGGCTGCCTGCTGGTGCAGGCGGTCAAGTGCGCCGGCGCAGCGCGCATCGCCGTCGTCGATCTGGAGGCGTGGCGGCTGGACCTGGCAGCGAGTCTGGGCGCGACGGAGACCCTGGTTGCCGGGGCGAGCCTGGCGAAGCAGCTTCAGACGCTCGAACCCTACGGCTTCGATGTCGCCGCCGATGCTACCGGCGTGCCTTCGGTGATCGAGGACATGTTCGCCTATGCCAAACCGCGCGGCAAGGTGTGGGTTTTCGGCGTCGCCCCGGTCGGCGCGCGGGTCGGCTTTGTGCCCTACGATGTCTTCCGCAAGGACCTGAAGGTCATCGGCAGCTTCGCCGTCAACCGCACTTTTCCGCAGAGCATCGCGCTGATCCAGAGCGGGGCGGTCCGCGTCGAACCGCTGATCTCGCATCATCTGCCGCTGGAGGCGTTCGCCGAAGGGCTGGAACTGGCGCAGCGCGATCCGCGCCGCATGAAGGTGCAGTTCGACATCGCCTGATGCATCGCTTGGCATGTTCGCGGCAAGAGCCGTACAATTGACGGTCAGGAATGCGCTTGTCACGAGCCAGGGTACAGGGCAGTGCGGCGATGAACGATACACCTGACGAATCCCAGAAGCTTTCCGGTGATGCGCCGAGCATTCCGGGAAGGTTGGGGGACGCTTTGAGCGGTTCTGGGGAAGGCGTTCAGACAGAGCATCATCTGGCTGATCTGCATTTCTTCGAGAATCTGGATCGAATCAACCGGGTCATTCAGTCGCCCAGCGATCTGGATCAAATGATGCGGGATATCCTCGATGTCCTGCTGTCGGTCTTCGCCTGTGACCGTGCCTGGCTCGTCTTCCCCTGTGACCCGGACGCGCCAATGTGGCAGGTTCCGATGGAACGGACCCGCCCGGAATATCCGGGCGTGCTGCCGATCGGCGTTGAGCTTCCGCTCGACCCGGTTGGCGCGGCGGTCTACCGCACTCTGCGCGAGTCGCCGGGACCGGTTCAGTTCGGACCTGGAGGCGTTCACCCGGTCCCGGTCGAGATGGCGACGGTGTTTCAGGTCCAATCCTTCATCGCGATGGCGATTTATCCGAAGGTCGGCAAACCCTGGTCCTATGGACTGCACCAGTGTTCCTATGCGCGCATCTGGACGCCCCAGGAGGTACGCCTGTTCCAGGAGATCGGACGGCGTTTGTCCGACGCGCTGAGCAGCCTGCTGAGCTATCGCGATGTTCAGGAGAGCGAACGCAGACTGCGGCGCTACAATCTTCGCTTGTCCGTGCTGCACGACATCGACCGCCGCATCCTGGTGGCGTCTTCACAGCAGGAGATCGCCTCCGCCGTGCTTCAGCATCTCCTGCATCTCATCCCCTGTGAGTGGCTGAGTATCGTCCTCTACAACGCCGACATGACCGAAGAGTGGATCATTGCCTGGGAACATGCGCCGCAGCTAGATGTGGCGCTGGGAGATCCTCAGCCGGTCGTGCCTAACCAGGGACTTGAACAGCTTCAAGCCGGGGTTTCCATCATCGCTGCGGACCTGGCGGCGCAGGAGGGTCCGCGTGCCAGGCTGGCGGATGCGCTGGTCGAGGCGGGGATGCATGGCGCGATGGCGAATCCGATGATCGTCGAAGAGCGCCTGATCGGCGTGCTCGCGCTGTCGGCAAAACAGATTGGCTTTTTCACCGAGGAACACCGCGAAATTGCCGAAGAGATCGCCGCGCAGGTCGCCATCGCCTTCCGTCAGGCTGAGCTTAGCGAACAGATCGACCGCTATAATCGCGATCTGGAACGCCGCGTGAAAGAGCGCACGGCTGAACTCGAAAGAGCCAATCACGAGATGGCGTTGTTCAGCTATTCGGTCTCGCACGATCTGCGCGCGCCGCTGCGCGCCGTCCAGGGTTTTGCCGAGATCATCGCCCGCCGCCACCGCGACAGCCTGAACGACGAAGGACGGCGCTATTTCGATTACATCGTGAGCGCCAGCGCACAGATGGATCAGTTGATCAGCGATCTGCTCGACTACGTTCGCCTTGGTCGTCACCGCATCGACTGGGAACGAATTGCGCTGCCTGAGGTCCTCTCCAGGGTCGCCGACAGCCTGACCACGTTGATCGCCCAGACCGAGGCGCACATTCACCTGGCGCAGGCAATGCCTGAAATCGATGCTGATCGTATGCTGCTGATGCGAATATTCACCAACCTGCTGGAAAACGCGCTGGTCTATCACCGTCCTGGTGTCGCGCCCCGCGTTGAGGTGACATCGGCGCTGACGCCGGATAGTGTGATCGTTCGCGTGCAGGACAATGGGATTGGTATCCCGGTGGAATTCCGCGAGAAGATTTTCGACATCTTCCAACGGCTGCACAGCCCCGACCAGTTTCCTGGGACGGGGATCGGCTTGGCTGTGGTCAGACGTTCGGTCGAATTGCTGAACGGCACAGTCTGGGTAGAATCAGTCGAAGATGGAGGAAGCGCGTTCTGCATCAGGTTTCCGCGCCGTGCAGCATAAGGAAGCGAATGGTGTCAGAGATTCCCAGAGTCGAGCGCCCCATACTTCTCGTCGAAGACAATCCGATGGATGTCGAACTCACGCTGGACGCCCTTCGCGAAGCGCGCCTGCGGACAGCGGTTCATGTCGCCCGCAGTGGGGGGGAGGCGCTGGACTACCTGTTTGGGCGGCAGCAGTACAGCGACCGGAAGGCGTACCCTCTCCCATCCCTCGTCCTGCTTGACCTTCATCTTCCCGGCATCGATGGATATGAATGTCTGCGGCAGATCAAAGCCGCACCGATTCTGAAGCGTCTGCCGGTGGTCGTTTTCACCTCTTCCAGAGACGACAGCGATGTTGTCAAGAGCTACGACCGCGGTGCGAACAGCTACCTGGTCAAACCGGCATCGGCGACTGAGCGTCTCGAGATCGCACGGCAAATTCACCGCTACTGGCTGTCGCTGAATTTGGGTCCGCCTTTATTCGCTACAGATCAGACCTGACGAGGCTGCGGGATGGGTACGGTTGTCCGGGTGCTTCATGTCGACGATAGTCTCTTCGACCGCCAGCTCGTTCGTGACGCGCTGGAGTCGCAGGGCGATCAGTTCATGGTCACGGAAGCGGCTTCCGCTCAGGAGTTCCGCGACTGTCTGTCGGCGAACGTCTATGATCTGATCCTGACCGACTTCAACATCCTCGGCTACGAGGGACTGCAAATCATCAACGCCGTGCATCAGATCTCGCCGCATTTGCCGGTGATCGTCCTGACCGGTACAGGATCGGAAGAGATCGCGGTAGAAGCCATGAAGCGCGGCGCAGCGGATTACGTCATCAAGAATCCGCATCACATCCGCCGCCTGCCGATGGCGATCCTGTCGGCGCTTGAACAGAAACGACTGCGGGCTGAACACGCCCAGTCGGTTGAGGCGCTGAAAGCCAGTGAAGCCTACCTGCGCGCGGTGGTGGCTGGGACGCCGGTCATCCTGTTCGCGGTCGATACGTGCGGCATCCTGACTCTGCTTCAGGGGCGAGGTCTCGGTATTCTGCAAGACGAACCAGAGACCTGGATCGGGCAGCCGCTCTTCGATTCCGACCGCCAATTGTTCCCTGACGTGCGTGACTGCCTCCAGCGTGCCCTGCGCGGTGAGGAGATCAGCTCTGTTCAGGCATCGGGGGAGGCGATCCTGGATATCCGTTATTCCCCCCTGCGGCAGGCGGATGGGGCGATCACCGGGGTGATCGGCGTTGCAGCTGACATCACCGAGCGTCTGCAGGCGCAGCGGCTGCAAATCGAACTGGAGAAAGAGCACGAGGTGATTGCGTTAAAAGAGCGGCTGGTCGCAACAGCATCGCACGATTTCCGCACGCCGCTGTCAGTCATCAAGATGTCCGCCAGTCTGCTCGCCAACTATTATGAGCGACTGCCATCAGAGCAGCGCGTGAGGAAGCTGAGTCTCATCCAGCAGCAAGCCGATCAGCTGACGCGGCTCCTCGATGACTTCCTGATACTGAGCAAAGGAAACGCCGGAAAACTGACTTTCAAGCCGGAGCGCGTGGTGCTCCGGCAATTCTGCGAACGCATCGTGGACAGCTTTCTGCCGATTGCCGAGAAAACGCATTCTATCGCCCTTCAGATGGACTGCGATCAGGAATTCGTCGTCTTCGACCCGGCGCTGGTCAGCTACATCCTCATCAATTTGATCAGCAACGCCATCAAATACTCACCGATCGACGGGCATGTGTGGATTGACGTGACCTGCGATGACGCCTTCATCACTTTTCAGGTCCGCGACAACGGCATCGGCATACCCCGGCAGGACCAGGAGAAGCTGTTCGATCCCTTCTTTCGGGCGTCAAACGTCAGCGGCTTTGAAGGGACCGGGCTGGGACTCTCCATCGTCAAGACTTACGCCGAGGCGCATCGCGGGGTAGTGGAGTTCGTCAGCCAGGAGAATCAAGGGACGACCTTCAGAGTCATGATCCCGTTGATGGTCGATGGTCGAGCCGGCTGACGCGCTGTAACGTGCAGACGGCGCACAGCCGACGGCTCAGCGCGCCTGCTGACCTTCCTCATCAGTCTGCCCAGGCTGTCTTGGCAGGGTGACGGTGAAGGTGGAACCGTTCCCCACAGCGCTCTCGATGACGATGGCTCCGCCGTGCAGTTCGACCGCCTGCTGGGCAATGCTCAGCCCCAGCCCTGTGCCGGAAATGACGCCGACGTTGGTGGCGCGGTGGAACGGCTCGAACAGGTGATTCAGGTCCTCCGGCGGGATGCCGATGCCGTCGTCGGATACCTTGAAGCCGACTTCTGTCGCGTCGAACCACAGCTTTACCCGCACGCTGTTCTTGCCCGGCGAGTACTTGAGGGCGTTGTGGATCAGGTTGCTGAAGACCTGGCGCATCAGCCGAGCGTCGAAGACCGTTTGTGCGGCTGACTCTGGGGGATCATAGGCGATTCGTCCGCGATACGCCGCCTGACTCTCGAACTCCTCGACGATGACGCGGCAGAGCGCATCCAGGTCGCCCGGTTCGGGCTTGAAGCCGACACGCCCCGCCTGCATACGCGCCAATTGCAGGACGTCGTCCATGATGTCCTTCATGTGCATGACCTGCTGGCGGATGCGTTCCAGCCGTTCGTCGATCTGCCCATCGTCCATTTTCGCGCGGTAGTAGGTCAGGGTATCGGTCGTCGCCAGGATCGACGCCAGCGGCGTGCGGAATTCATGCGACGACATCGATACGAAGCGCGATTTGAGTTCGCTCAGCTCTCTTTCGCGCTGGAGCGCCCGCTGAAGGGCGTCTTCCGCCCGTTTCCGCTCGGTGATGTCGCGGATGATGCAGACCAGGTTAGTCACCACCTGCTCGGAGTTGTTCACCGGCGCGATGCCGATTTCGACATCGACGCTGACGCCGCTGTCTCGGCGGCGGACTTTGGCTTCGACGTGCCCCGTCTGGTGTGTCCTGGCGACCTCCTGGCTGATCCGGTCGATGGTCAGGGCGTCCGTCAGATCGAACAGCGCCGCTAGCCGGACGCCGAGATACTGCACCGGCGCGATTCCAAACAGGGTTTCGAAGGCGCGGTTCGCCTGCTGGATGCCGCGCTCGATGTCCAGCAGCAGGATGCCGTCGCCGCTGTGGTTGAAGATCGCTTCGATGCGGTTCTTAACCCGTTCCAGTTCGGCAGTGCGTTCGATCACACGCAGCTCCAGCAGGTCGCGCGCTTCTTGCAGCGCCGCCTCCGCCTGCTTGAAGCGCGTGACATTGGCGGCGTTGATGAGCGCCGAGCTGACCCTGCCGAAGGCGTCGCGCACCGGCTGCACGCTGGCGCGGAACCATCTGTCCTCGCCCCTGCCGGAAAGGCTGGTTTCGTAGACAGTGCCAGCGCCCTGGCGCATGACATCCTGGATCATCCGCAATTGAACCGCCGCATCCTCCGTCAGGAGAAATTCACGCAGATTCCTGCCGACCAGCTCATCGGCTTTCACGCCGATCTCCTGCGCCGCGATATCGTTGACGTAAAGTATCTGACCATCCTCGTCAACCACTGCGATCAGCGCATCCGAGCTTTCGACCAGGCTGCGGTATTTTTCTTCGCTGGCGCGCAGCGCCCGTGCCGCGCGTTCCCGCTCAGTCACATCCCGCACGATCATCAGGGCTTCAGCGGAATCGCCGATCGGGACGCTGCGCGCTTCAAAGTCGCGCATCTCGCCTCGAACATCCAGCGCGTATTCGAAGAAGACGACCTGTCGCGTCGTCTGAGCCTGCTTCACCGCCGCCAGCATCCCGCGCAGAGTCGCTGACGGCGCGTCCGGCAGAGACATCATGTCCTCGAAGGTCATGCCGACGATCTGATCGGCGGGAATGAGCAGTGTGACGACAGAGCCGTGGGCATTGAGAAATCTGCCATCGCTGGAGATGCGAAAGATCAGATCGGGGATAGCGGTCAGCAGCGCCTGGGTCTGTGCCTCACTGGCGCGTTTGGCTTCTTCGGCATTTCGGCGCTCGGTGACGTCTCGCCCGCTGCCCTGATAGCCGATCAGCCGCCCGCTGGCATCGAACAGCGCGCGATCTGTCCACTCGATCAGGCAGCGGCTTCCATCCCGCAGGATGGAGTGGTGAAGCGACGTGACGACAGGGTGTTCGACGTTGAGCGCCTTGACGTGGGCGACTGCTCGCTCGCGCTCCTCGGCAGGGATCTTTTCCAGGAAGCTGGTCCCCAGCAGCGCCTCCACCGGCTGACCGATCCATTCGCAGTAGGCGCGGTTGGCGAAAGTCAGGCAGAAGTTGGCGTCATAGCGGCAGACCAAATCGGTCAGGTTTTCGACGACATTCTGAAAGAACACTTCGTCGGCGCGGCTGGACTCCGCCATGCTGTCGTCGGCGTACTGTTGTAGATCGGGTTCAATAGGGCGCTTCGACATCATGGACGCCAGCTAATATTCGCTAAATCCGGACCACTCTGCTGTTCATGAAGAGCAGACTTGCTCTTGACCTGAATTGTAATCGACAGACCGCCCCTATTGCGTAAAATTTCCAGCCTGAGGATTGATTCTCTCATTTTTCAGCGGATCCGCCCTAGAACCCCGTCGCCCGGCACTTAACAGGCGTTTTCGTGAGCGCTGCGCCTGAGCCAGTTCGGCTCAGGCGATGACCACCGCCTTGATGATCTCGTAGCGGCTCGCCGCTTCCAGGGTCTCCTGCACCTCGTCCAGGCTGACGCGGCGCGTGAACAGGCTGCGGAATGGGACCTCGCTGGTCGCCAGGACATCAAACGCCTGGCTGAAGTGCTGTGGACCGAAGCCGAAAGTCCCCAGGACGACCACCTCGTCGTAGTGGATGCGGTTCAGGGGCAGCGAAAGCGCCGCGTCTTTGGGCATGCCGGCGAAGAGATTGACCGCGCCGCCCCTGGCGACAACCTGCAGCGCTTCCTGGGCGGCGGCGACATCGCCGACCGAGACGAACACCTTCTCCGGTCCACGCGGCAGATGCTTCCTGAGTTCATCAGCGAGGGTTTGTTTTGAGGCGTCGATCACGACATCGGCGAACTGCGCGGCAAGCTCCAGACGATGCGGCGTCATGCCGCTGAGGATGACCGGCGCAGCGCCGAGCGCCTTGCCGAGCGCGGCTTGCAGCAGCCCCATCGGACCATCCCCCAGAATCAGCAGCGACTGCTCCGCCATCAAGCCGAGCGCCTCCGCGCCGTGAAAACAGCATGCCAGTGGTTCGGTCAGCGATGCCGTCTCCAGGTCCAGCGAGTCTGGCAGCCTGAGGAGCGCCTGATCGGCGATGCGCTTCGGCACGCGGATCACTTCGGCGAAGCCGCCCGGTTCCAGCGAGGCGTCGAAGAGGTGCTCGCACAGGCTGTAATGTCCGCGCCGGCAGGTGGGGCAGGTCATGCAGGAGGTATAGGGCGCGGCAGCGACCCGGTCGCCGAGGGTGAACTGCGGATGACGGCTTTCCAGGACGACGCCGGCGACTTCGTGACCCAGCACTGCGCCGGGCGGGATGAGGGGATGCCCGCGCATGTAGGTCTTGACATCGGTGCCGCAGACGCCGCAGGCTTTCATCGCGATCACCACCTCGCCCTCGCCGCAGGTCGGAGTCGGCAGAGTCTCAATGGTGATGGCGCGGGGTCCCTGATAACGCACAGCTTTCATGATAGTGATGGGCATGATGCGCAGCCTTTTCGGAGAAGATATGCAGCGGTCAAAACATCACGGCACGGACCTTTCACCGGCGATGCGCAGCACGTCGACCGCGCCCCGGCGCACGCGGATCTGCGCGTGGTCGGCAGGATGCAGGGCGACAAGCGGGTTGCCGTCGGCACACAGCACCGCCGGAAAATCCAGCCCGCTGATTTCGATCAGCCCATCATCTCCCAGGCTGACGTAGCTGGAGTGCAGCGGTTCCATCGATTGGTACTCGCCAGGGGCGAGATGAGTCCGCACGAGCGCCTGCTCGCAGACCAGACAGCCCGCCGGTGCTCCCATCAGCGCGGAAAGGCACACGCCCCCGATGATCGCCTTGCCAAAGAAGGACTCGTAGTGCGCGAATCCGACGATCACCGTGCCGACGTTGCGCCCGGAAGCGACGGGCAGGTCCCCCGATGGGCGGCGTTTTACCACCCGCGCCGAGTCGATCCCGATAGGGCGCGGCTCGCCCAGGATGCGCTGCCCTTTAAGAAAGGCATTGGCGTCCAGGTCGGCGAATTCAGTGCCGACCGTCCCGACGATGGTGGTGCCAATCACGACATCGTTGAACGCCAGCGCCAGCGCCTTATCGTTGCAGCCGGCTTCGAGCGCGCTGACGCTCTCGACGCGGAAGTCGGCTTCCCGCAGCGCATCGATCTGCGCCGACTGGCAGGCGATCAGATCGCCTGCGTTGATCGAGCCTGCGCCGATCCCCAGGATCGGACAGCGCGCGCCGCTTTCGTGGATGACGAAGGCGACGTCGGAGAGCGTGCCGTCGCCGCCGATGACCGCCAGCGCGTCGACTCCTGCTGCCAGCGCGGCGGCGGCGAGCGCCTGCGATGCCTCCCTCCCGCTCAGCGGCGGGATCGGCAGGATGCGCGCCGAGGGCAGGGCATCTGCCCCCAGCACTCCGGGACCGGTCAGGAGGGTTTGGGCATCGAGCGCCTTCGCCAGGCGCGCAGCCGCGCGCAGGTTCTGCGCCGCACCCTGCCCGGCTTTCGGGTTGACGATCACGCCAACGGTATTCGGTCTCATCTGCGTCGCCCCTGCCCTCGATCTCTGGAGTCCTGCTGCCTGGCTATGCCCGGCTACGAAGTCGCGCCGTGCACTGCGCTGACCATCCTGCGCGTCGTCCCCTCGACATCCTCCGCCTGCCAGATGTTGCGCCCGATAGCGACTCCCGCTGCGCCGGCGCGCAGCGAGTCCCGAATCTCGCTGAAGAGAGCATCCGGCGCTTTGGCGCTGCCGCCCAGGACCAGCACCGGCGTGTAGCAGGTCTCGATGACCTCGCGGTACTCATCCGGCGTTCCGGTGTATTTCGTCTTGATGATGTCCGCGCCCAGCTCTGCGCCGATGCGCGCCGCCAGGACGATCTCCTGTACGGTCGGCTTTGCCATGTAGCCCAGCGGCAGCATCTCCGCCATCAGCGGCATGCCGAGCCGCCGGCATTCGGCGGCGACCTGCCCCAGCGTCTCCAGACTGTCGCCTTCGTCGGGCGTGCCGCAGAAGCCCATGACCGCCACCGCATCCGCTCCCAGGCGCAGCGCATCCTCGACGGAGGCGATCAGCCGCATCTTGCCGACGCCTTCGCCGAGGGTCGTCGCGCCGCCATCCAGGCGCAGGATCAGCCCCAGGTCGCCGATGTCGGCGGCGAAGCGCGCGGCGGTCCCCGGCGTGGCTAGGATGGCGTCGGCGCCGGCGGCGCGAATCTGCCGGAGCAGCTTCCCCGGGGTCTTCAGTGCGCCGAACGGACCCATGCCGGGCAGCCCGTGATCGATAGCGACGACGACGGATCGCCCATCCTGGGCGAAGATGTGATTGAGACGGATAGTTTTGCCAGTACTCATGGTTCGTGCTTCCCTCGTTTTAGTCCTCGATCAGCGGCAGCATCTGACGCACTGCGGCTTCGTCCGTGATCAGCGTGTTGATGAACCCGCCGCGCGCCGCGCCGACGATGGCGGCGGCTTTGGCGGCGCCTCCCGCGACGCCGATACGCTGCGGAATCCGCTTCAGGCGCTCCAGATCGATGCAGATCGCGTAATCCAGCCCGGCGCTGATGGCGTTGCCGTGCAGATCGAAGAAACGCATACAAATATCGCCAACAGCTTCCGACTGCCGCAGGCGTTCGTTCACGGTCTGGGTCATGTAGTCGGCGAAGAGCATGCGCATCTCTTTGCCCAGGTCGATATCGCCGATGCCAACCAGCGCGACATCGACCCGATCCCATAGGGCGATGATGGGCGCAATATCGCGCGAGGTGATCAGGGCGCGATAAGCGGCTTCATTTTCGACCAGCGCCGGCGCATAGAGGGTGTGCCAGGTGCCGCCGAACTTCTCGTTGATGGTGCGTGCCATCGTGTGCACCTGAAAACTGGGGGAAATCTGCCCCAGACCGCCCATGAACGGCACAATGGTGAGATCGCGCGTGGGTTCGGATTCGAGCGCCTGGGCGACTTCGTACAGGGTGCGTCCCCAGCCGATTCCGAGCACCGCGCCATGCCGCAGGGCGGAACCCAGGTAGTGGGCGGCTGCATAGCCGAGACGTTTGCGCACGTGTTCCGGCGCGTTGCTCTGCCCGCCGACCACGATGACCGTCGAAAGCCCCAGTTTGAGTTTGAGGGTGTTGGCGAGTGTTTCGATGCTCTCGAAGGGATCGATCACCGAAATCTGGACGATGCCTTCCTGGCGCGCTTCCTGGAGAAGACGCAGCACCTTGGAGCGCGAAAGACCCATCGCCTCGGCGATCTCCATCTGGGTCTTGTCCTCCAGATAGTAGAGCTGAGCGATAGTATGCAGGAGCCGCAGAGTTTCGGATGCAATGCGAGTCTTTGTCATTGTGATCAAATGTCCATGACAAATGCGCAGGCTGAATGTAGCGCAGCCCACCGAGGCGTGTCAAATTCTGATCAATAGGGGAGAAAGCGCCGCTTAGAGCGTATTTGATAATTCATCAACGCTCTCGTAGGGGCGGCTCGCGAGCCGCCCGCGCTGCTGAAAGATCGTCACGGTTACGGCGGGCGCGGCGCGACGCGCCCCTACCCAGGGGCATTATCAGACAGGCTCTAGAGCTTTACATGAAAAACCATACACCACAGAGAATGACAATGAGTAGACGTAAGGGTGTGTGCC
>JAEURA010000040.1 GCA_016789005.1 Anaerolineae bacterium | reverse complement strand
AACTGGTTCGCCGCCAAGTATCTGGAATTCATGTTCAACACCGTCGCGCTGACCGATGTGGGCTGCACCATGCGCCTGCTGCACCGCAGCGACCTGAACCGGATCACGCCGCATTTCACGGTGGGGACGTCGCATTTTGGGCTGGAGATGATGCTGCTGGTCATTCAAAGCCGCGCCCGCTTCATCGAGATTCCCCTCAACTACAAGGAGCGCGTGGGGCAGAGCATGGTGACGGGCAGCTTCCGCAAGACCCTGGTCCTGGGGCTGCAAATGCTCTTTTTCATCACCTGGTCCCGCCTTCGCGCCGCAGCGGGGCGCGGACCCGTCTTCGCCGAACAGCGCTGAGTTATGCCCCGGCGGTCGGGGTCAGCAGCAGGCTCGGATCACGTACCGCGTCGAGCAGCGTCCGCGCCGCGCTGAAGGCGCTCTGTGCCGCGCGCGCCGTCGCCAGCTTGCTCGGCAGTTCGCCCATCAGATTGCGCGAGTTGCAGGCGAAGCGGAAATCGACCCATCCATCGCGGATGGCGGTCAGCCCGTTGTTCATCAGGTCCACCGCGCGCGCCAGTTCGGTCGATCCCGCCAGCACGGCGGGATCGAGTTCAACATTTTCCGGGATGTCCGGGATGGTCGGCACGTCGCAGCCGGCGGTTGTGCCGGTCGCGCCGACATCTTCCCAGTACTGCACGAGCAGCGTCGCAGCTCCGCGTGACCCGATCATGGCGTCTACGGCGTCGTAGAGCGGCGGCAGCACGCTGTTGGCGTCGAAGTTGGCGGCAGGCGCGGTAGTCGGGGCAGACTGCCCGGCGCTCTCCGTCGTCGGAGCGTTGGTGGGCGCGGTCGTCGGCGGGAGGGCGGTGGGCGGCGCGGCGGTCGGAGGAACAGCCGTCGGTGGGATGCGGGTCGGCGGCGTGGTGTTGGCTTCGGCGGCGGTCAGCGCCAGCTCGACGCGCTCCAGCAGCCCATTCTTCTCGAAGATCGGGATCAGCGTGAGGTAGATCTCGCTCGCCTGCTGCGCCCCGAAGCTCGCCGAGTCGCCGGCGCAGGCGGCATCGTATGGCGTGCGCGCCTGGGCGATCCTGCTGTTGATCTGGTTGATGTCCGCCACGACGGCGCTGATGTCGCGGTAAGCGGCGGCGTCGCGCCGGTCCAGTATGTACGGCTGCATGGCGTTGAAGAAGGAGACGCAGCCGAGCGACTGCGCGCCCAGGACGTTCAGATATTCCGCTTGCAGGGTGTGGGTGTCGTCGGTGACGCGGGTGAAATAGCCGCGCACGTCGCGCAGCAGCGCGGTGCGGTCGGTCCTGCCGCCCAGGACCGCCCCCGCCAGATCGTTCTGGAAGAGGAAGAGGACGCCCATCAGCGCCAGCGAGAGAATCAGCGCCAGGATGAGCCGGAGCCGCGATGCGGTGGGGGCGCGCCTGCCGATCTGCCCTTCGACTTCGACGGCGCGCAGCAGCGCCTCAACTTTCGCCTGTTCACCCCTGCCCATCGCCAGATCGACGGCGCGGAACTGCCCCAGGGCGTAGCCGGCGGCGCGGCGCACCCCTGCGTTCTTATCATTCTTGTACAGATCGATCAGGGTTGGAACGGCGTCGACATTTGCCGTTTCGCCCATGAAATAGGCGGCGTCGCGACGTTTCCTTGCGTTTAACGATGCCAGATCGCGCAGCGCCATCTCGGTCTGTGCCTGGAGTACACCCCGTTCATCCGCCATGCTTCGCTCACCCGCCATACCAGTCGGTGGATCAAAATTATCCTAACTATAGTGCATCTCGCAGGATGGCGAAAGATTGCGCCCCTGCCCGCCTCAGGGCAAACGCATCAAAATCGGTTGTTGGCTCATAAGCAGCCAGAACGCGTCGTAGGGGCGCATCGCGATGCGCCCGAAATCGCGGGCGGTTCACGAACCGCCCCTACCAGACCCATCATGTCCGTTGTGACCCCATCGGGATATTTGATGCGTTTGCCCTG
>JAEURA010000010.1 GCA_016789005.1 Anaerolineae bacterium | reverse complement strand
CGGACGCTGGGCGCCTACGGGTGATCCCAACCATATGTGGCTCGCCACGCAGGACCTGTTCCCCGAAGCACTTGCTCTCATGGAACAGGGGTATGTCGATGTGACGACGACCTACGATGCCTACGAGCATGCCAAGGAAGCCGTACGGGTCATTCTGGCTGTGGTTCAGGGTGAAGACCCTGGTTGCAGCGAGAACGGCTGTCTGGTGGCTGGTCGCGTCGCCACGCCTGCCAATGTCGGCTCGCTCGAAAACCTCTGGTCGCGTGAGTTTGGCGGGAGCTGATCCTGCTGCTGGTTTGCCAATGGGCGGAGCCGCAGCCGCGGCTCTGCCCTCTCTTCTGGACACTGCTGCATCGACACTTCGCCGACACGACATATTTCAAGGATACCGTCTTCAACCTGACGCCAGCCGGTCTAGACGCCGCCGAAGACGCTGAAGCCGCCGTCGATGGGGACGACGATGCCGGTGACAAAGCGCGCGGCATCGCTCGCCAGCCACACCAGCGTGCCGACGAGGTCATCCGGCTCGCCGAAGCGCCGCATCGGCGTGGCGTTGATGATGGCGTTTCCGCGCGGCGTCAGTTCACCCGTATCCCTGTCGATCAGCAGAAAACGGTTCTGTTCGCCCAGGTAGAAACCGGGCGCGATGGCGTTGACCCGGATGTGGGGGCTGTGTTCCTGTGCCATATGAACCGCCAGCCATCCGGTGAAGTTGTTGAGCGCGGCTTTCGCTGCACTATAGGCGATCACCCGCGTGAGGATTTTGTACGCCGCCATCGAGGAAACGTTGATGATCGATCCGCTCTGCGCCTGCACCATCCGCTTGCCAAATACCTGCGAAGTCAGCACTGCGCTTGTGTAATTGAGGTCGAAAACCCCCTGCATCGCTTCCGGAAGCAGGTCGAAGAACGTGCGTTGTCCTGGCACGGCGGTTGCTTCCGGCTTATTGCCGCCCGCGCCGTTGACGAGGATGTCCACTTTGCCGCAGGCATCGATCACCTGCTGCGCCGCGCGTTCCAGTGCCGGCTGATCCAGCACGTCGGCGCTGATGCCGAGCGCCGTCGCGCCCGACTGCCGGAGCGCGGCAACCGTGTGATCGATTTTCGCCTGGTCGCGCGCGATTACCACGACCGACGCGCCGGCATCCGCCAGCCCATGACACATCGCCGCGCCGAGTACGCCAGTTCCGCCGGTGACGACGGCGACTTTTCCGCTCAGATCAAAGGTGCTGGTCGACATAGATTATCCCTGTTCGCCTAAGGGTGTTCCCCAGATAAGAACGCCTCGCGGATCGGATTGAAGGCATCAGATCGAGGATGACGGCCATCGGGTGTTCCCCATGCGCAAGATAGCGCTCGCGTCCCGGCGCAACCCTTATCCAGTGGTTTTGCCGGTGCAGCGGTACAGCCTGAACCTCAATCATTCCAGTCCGAACATCAGGGAGCTAGCTTAACGCGCCAGCCGGTCCCTGTCTACCGGGACCGTCGCCCCGTGCACATATTCGGAGGCAGATGAGGCGAGAAACTCCACTGCTCCCTGCATTGCCTCCCTCCACGATCTGCACCATCCGGGCTGGTCTCTGGGTGCGCGGCTCCAGAGGTTGTCGCGCTCGATATAGACGGGGGGATCTCCGCCCAGACAAACACCGCCGGCGGTGCGCCGCTCCCATCCCTGCGGGATGGCAGAACCGAACCACCGGCTTAGCGGGCGTCCGGCGATGCCTTGTCGCTCGCTGTATCTGACGGATATTCCCCGCTGCGCTGTCCTGCATCAGCGCCGTCGCCCGGATTTAGCCCTATACTTCGAGCGTCACCAGCGTCGAATGCAGTATCTGGAGTTTCGTGAAGAGGGGTTCCCTAGCCGACTTTTTCCCAGGATGCCACTTGAGAGTATGATTCGATCACGTACGCGCTGATCAGGAGTGTATAGATTGCTCGAAAAGGTGACCAGTACGCCGAGCGGAGACGTGACCGGTACAGGGAACCTAGCCGGGTTCCCTACGCAGGCAACCCTCTTTGTAGGGCGCGAAGCCGAACGGATCGCTCTCAGCGCCCGATTGCAGGATCCGGATTGCCGCCTGCTCACCGTGCTCGGACCAGGGGGTATCGGCAAGACACGTCTGGCAGAGCAGGTAGCGCGAGAGCAGACCTGGAGGAACCGATCGTACTTTGTGGCGTTAGCCGGTACCAGGACCGTCGAGCTCCTTGTTCCCACGCTTGCCGATGCCCTGGGATTTGCTTTTTATGGTAAGCATGCACCTCTTCAGCAGGTCCTGAACTATCTGGAGGACAAACAGCTGCTCCTGGTGCTCGACAGCTTCGAGCATCTCCTTGACGGAGTGGGCGTCCTGATCGCCATTTTGGAGCATGCCCCGCAGGTCAAGCTGCTGGTGACCTCGCGCGAGCGCCTGAATATCCAGCAGGAATGGGCATACGAAATCGGCGGTCTGCCATATCCCGCTGAACCGGAAGCTCATGGCGACTACCCTGCGCGGACGCTGTTCCTGCACAATGCCCGCCGACTGTACGCAGGCTACGCGCCATCCGAGCAGGATGAGGTCCAAATACACCGTATCTGCCGGCTGGTCGACGGCATGCCCTTGGCTTTGGAGCTGGCGTCGGCGTGGGTGCGGATGCTGTCGTGTCAGGAGATTGCCGACGGGATCGCGCGCGGCTTGACCTTGCTGGCTATCGACGCTCGCGACAGGCTGGACAGGCATCGCAGCATTTACAGCGCATTCGATCAATCCTGGCATCGTCTCTCGAAAAAGGAACAGCAGGTCTTCCGGCGGCTATCGGTTTTCCAGGGCGGGTTTCGCACCGAGGCGGCGGAGAGGGTGGTGAATGCCGATCTGGCGACGCTGGCGGCGCTGGTCGACAAATCGCTGGTGATCGGCGGTCCATCCGGACGTTATTCGATGCACGATCTCCTGCATCAGTACGCGGGCGAAAAAGCGCAGCGTCAGGCGGCAGATGCGGCAAGGATCAAGGCGGAACACAGCGCCTACTATCTGAGCTTTCTGGCGCGCCAGAAAGCCGATCTGA
Source organism: Anaerolineae bacterium (assembly GCA_016789005.1). Lineage (GTDB taxonomy): Bacteria > Chloroflexota > Anaerolineae > Aggregatilineales > Phototrophicaceae > Flexifilum. The sequence goes on along the minus strand of JAEURA010000010.1, from coordinate 15,975 downwards.
AAGGTCGACGCCAGCAGGATGCCATGCAGGCTATCCGGGACGAGCTGGGCAATGTGCGCGCTGCCTGGCAGTGGGCAGTGCGGCGTGCAGATGTGGATTCGCTCGACGCCGCGCTGGAGACGCTCAGTCTGTTCTTCGAGCTGGACAGTCGATTTGAAGAAGGACTGGCGCTGCTCGACGAGGCCGCGCCAGCTTCGGCAACAGACTCCCGATTTCACTGCCGTTTGCTCAGCCGGCGTGGCAACTTTCGCAGAGTGACCGGGCACTATGAGGCGGCGCGCGACCTGCTGCGCCAAAGCCTGGCGGAGGCTGAAACAGCAGGGCTGACCGCTGAAACCGCGTTCGCCTGTCTGATGCTGGCGGTCCTGTCCGCTGAATCCGGCGATCCCGCAGAAAGCGAAAAACTGACCCTTCGGTGTATCGATCTTTACCAGCAGCTGGGCGACCGTTGGGGAGAGGCGCGAGCCTACCATCATCTGGCGTATGGTTCATCGATTCAAGGTCTGCCGGACAATCAACGCGCGCAGCAGTTGTACCAGCAAGCCGCCGACACCTTCCGTGACCTGGGCGACCGAAGCTCATTGACCAGGACTCTGTCGAATCTGGGCTGGATCATCCATGTGAACGGCGACAGCGAGTCCGCCAGAGATGTCCTGGAAGACAGCCTGGTGGCGTCGCGGCAGATCGGTTACAAGCTGGGGACAGCCCGCGCGTTGGATATGCTCGGCATGGTGACTCTGTGGGGACTCCACGATCCCAATCAGGCACGCGGCTACCTTGAACAAAGCCTGGCAATTCGACGCGACATCGGAGAGTGGCCCTCCGTGAGTTTCACGCTCAACAACCTCGCCGACATCGCCTATCAGCAGCAAAACTACCCGGAAGCCCGCCGTCTGTACCGCGAGTCGCTCGGGTTGGCGGAACGTATTCAGGATCTGCGCGGCATCGCGCTGGCGGTGGGTGGGCTGGGCGACGTTTCCTGCGTGATGGGAGAATATGAGACCTCCCTGGAACATTTCCGCCAGTCCTTCCAGATCGCCCTGGACAGCGCGCCCGGCATCACCCTGATCCTGCTCTACAGCATCGGCATGCTTTTCCAGGCAATGGGTTTCCGAGATGCTGCGATTGCCCTGTTCGCGCTGCTGCTTCACCACCCGCTGAGTCCCCCAGGACTGAGAGAACAGGCTGCCCAGCGTGTGGAAGGGATAGCGCCCAGCCATCCCGCTGTGGAGGCGCTGAGACGAGACCCGGCAGCAAGCGCCGCGTTCATTCGCCGCCACATCGCTCAGATTGCGAAACTTCTGGGTGCTTCTCGACGCCCGTTTGACGAGTGGCTGAGCGGGCTGGCAGCCGAATCGTCCAGGAAACTGGCGCAGCCGGGCGCGGACCGTAAGGACAGCCTGAGTGAGCGCGAACTCGACGTACTGCGTCTGATGGGGGAAGGCTGCTCGAACGCGGAGATCGCGGAGAGGCTGGTGATAGGCAAAGGGACGGTCAAAACGCATACCCTGAACATCTATCGCAAGCTGAGCGTGAACAATCGCACTCAAGCCATTATTCGCGCGCGAAAACTCGATATCCTGTGAGGAAGTTGCGGAGCAGGGATCGGGAAAGGACTTTGATGCGCTCGATCCCTCTGCCGAGCCTCTGAATGCCGGAAAATCTACCCGGACCGGACCAATAATCTACCCTTTGGTAGACCTTTTCTATGCCGCTTTCCCCCTATAGTGAGAAGGGTGAGGATGAGGTCGAAAAGGGAGCCGAGCATGTTCGATGAACGCCGTTTCTTCGCGGACACTTACTGCTTGCTGGCTGGTTATCGCCCATCACGTCTGTACGCCCGCCGGCAGACGCCGGAAAACTCAGATCGGCGCCCCGTGAGGGTGCGAATTCGGCGCGGGCGGTCGTGGATTGGACTGGGCACTATTATGCTTCTCATCCTGCTCGCCTGTCTGGTGACGCCGGTCGCTGGGCAGTGTTCTCCGCCGGAGTGCGTGCAGGAACCCCCGGATCTGCCGCCTGGGGAAAGCGAGATTCCTGCCGCGCCCCCCTGGGATGGTTTCAGCGATGGACGCCTTAACCCAGATCCAGGCGAGTACTACACAATTTACTGCTCATCTGACGTGATCCGGGTCATACGAGTGGTGCCGCTAATGGAGACCGTCAAAGAAATCCCGATTTACCGAGCCGTGCAGATGCCTGTTGGCTGGTACCTGGAACTGGGCGACTACATGCAGCTGGTACGTCATGGCACGGATGAATTCACCATTTATGGCAGCAACGGAAATCGTTCGCCGGAAGCGGGACAGAAGGCGTTTAGTCTGGCGGACTGCATCGCGCACAACGGCGGCTCGTTCGAGCTTGTCTCTGGTGGTGAAGATGCGCCAGGAGATCCAGTTTCCCCGGCGCCCTGCCCCGATGGATGTCCGCAGTCCAGCCAGGAGATCCTCTGGAGTGAACTCATGGGATGCGTGGCTGGTCAGACGTTTTTCGTCTTCCCTGGCGCCTATGTCTTGCGACGCCGGTGGAAAAACTGGCGGCGTGCTCGCCAGATTCGGAAGCCCTGACTGCACGCGCTAGAAGCGAAGAACCTGCCGAGAGCGGTGATCGAGATCAACGAGACAACCGTGAAGATGCGGCGGACTCTTGCCTGCGGGCGCACTTCTCCGGGTGGCAGTCGACGCTGATGTTCTGCCCCGCGCAGAGTTATTCAAACCTACGAGCGCGGGGCATTGGCATCGTCATGCGAACATCGAGAAACCATCAAATATCGTCAATAGGCGTGCTCAATCGCCCACGCGCGTCACGGTGAACGGAACCTGTATCGCGCACCCTTGCGCCGTGTATCCGAAAGTGCCTTCCAGAGAAGTAGAATTGATCACCCGCACTTCGTGGCGTCCCACGCCGCCGGCATCGGTGAATTCAACGATGTAGGTTCCTGGTTCGGGGCGGCTGCTGACCGCACTGGGCGGCAGTGGATCGCCGAATGCCGCATTGACCAGAACAATCAAATCAAACGCCTCGCCAGAGAGACGGAACGGTCCCGCGGGCGTCAGAGCGGGTAAGACGAAGGTGAGCGCCCCTGCCGGACAGCCCTCGGCGCTGGGCGTCCCATTGACCCACAGGTATTCTCCCGCTGCGGGTACGGTTCCACCCTCTGCCAGCGATTCTGCTGATCCATCCAGCGGGGGCGCAATCACAATAGCCCGCGGCAGGAGGCGAATGGGCAGCAGCGCCATTCGCACCGGATCATACGGCTCAGGCTGGCTGGGCGGTCCAGAAGCATGGCGCTCCTCATCCAGAGGGATGCGCACAAAACTCCCTGCAGGCGTCACCACCGTAACTCCCTGAGCGGTAACCTCTGCCTGACCTTCGACCACGCTCACGGTCATTTCGCCGCTGGACTGCGCCTGCAAGAATGCCGTCGAGCCGAGGGAGATCTGCACGTCGTTTGCGGTGAACGACACCGATTCGACCCCATCCGGCGTCTGAACGAGAAGACCGCTGTCCGGCGCCGCTGTGCATTGTGAACCCTGCAAGCTCGTCTCGAAGAAGAAAGCCTGCATGGGGTTAGCTGCCTCCGTATTCTCCGGTGGTTCGGCGTCAGTCTCGACGGCGTTTTCCACCTCGACATCGCCGAACGCCAGCAGAGTCACGCTTTGCCCGGGAAGCGCATCGGGAATATTCGCCTGTATCTTCATCAGCGCAATGCCCCACTCCTGAGCCTCTTCCAGGCGCGCGCTCAGGCTCAGTGTGCGAATCGCGCCAAGCTGAGCAACATCGCCTGGAGCGTCAAAAACAAAGTCCGCCGCGTCTGTCTGGGGTTGAGCGATGATCTGAACGTTTCCGTAGCACACTTCGTTCCGACTCATCGACTCACAGTTCGCTGCCGCTGACGTCAGAGCTTGTTCGAAAAGGACACCGCACGTTTCCGCCTGTGCCCTTACGTCGTGGGTGGTGGTGAACGCCGCACAGAACAGCAGTCCGAGCGCCAGCCGGAGGGGATTGCCCATGATCTTGTGCTCCTGTATGTGCTCCGACTCATTGTATTCGATTCTGGTTTCGACGGAAAACGAGGGAGCGCATTTCAAAGAAACGCCTGAAATCTATGGTGCAGAGCATTTGCTGATGCGCCGTGCAGCGTCCGATCAGGTTCGCCAACGCCTAGCCGACCTGATCGCGTGGTGGGAATCCTGCGCGGCGCGCAGCGGCGTTACGCTGGACAACAACCCCAGCGTCGGCAATAAGGTCGGCGGGTTGACCACGATCTATGAGAAGTCCCTGGGCGCTGTCGCCAAAGGAGGAAGCAGCCCTCTGGTGGAAGTCCTGGACTATGCTCAGCCAGTAGAGGGTCCCGGTCTGGTGTTCATGGACAGCCCGGGCTACGATCCCGTGTCGGTGACGGGACAGGTTGCCGGGGGCTGTACCCTGGTGTGTTTCACGACCGGACGTGGATCGGCATTCGGCTTCTGCGCGGCGCCGAGCCTCAAGATCGCTTCGACATCCGAGTTGTATGCGCGGATGGAAGAAGATATGGACTTTGACGCTGGACAGGTCCTTGAAGGCTGCGACATCGACGAGGCGGCGGCGGACCTGCTTGCGGAAATCGTCGCGGTGGCTTCCGGAAAACCCACCAAGAGCGAGGCGCAGGGCATCGGCGAGGACGAGTTCAACCCCTGGAATCGTTCCGGCGTGTTGTGAAGGGACGGAGCGATACGAGTGAAATCTCGAAAGAAGCGCTCCGCCCCGCTATCCGTAAATCGTCAGCAGGTCGCGCAGCATCGACGATGCCGACGGCGTTGGTTCTTCCTCGCGGATGGCGGCGCTGATCGTGCCATACAGGTCGCTGGTGTAGACCACGCCCATCTGGAGCGGACCCAGGGCAGCCAGAGGATGATCGGGCGGTAAGGCGCGCAGTCCGCAGCGCAGATCATAGCGCCCGTTCTCCTGATAGGCGGCTTCAGCGACGTACTTAAGCACACGCCCGCTGGCACGCACATCGAGGACCGCTTCTGCCCTGAGATGGGCGATCCCTTCTCGTTGAACATCGTCGAGGTGGGCATCCATGCCCAATACCGAATTTGCCAGGATCACCAGCTTGATCACGGCATCCCAGCCCTCAACGTCGAGCGCCTCGTCCTTGTCGCAGCAGCCCTGTTCCTGCGCTGAGCGAACCGCGTCGAAGTAGCTCATGCCGCGAGCCATCTGGTGGAGGATGTAGCTGTTGGCGAGGTTGACCTGCGCCTCGACGCGCAGGATGGTTGCGCCCGCCAGATCGCGCTGCCCGATATTCACGGTCGGCAGTCCGCCAAGCACCGCCCCGGAGTGGCGGAGCTGCACGCTGCTCGCTCGCGCCAGCGCGCGCAGTTCGCCGTACGCCAGCGCCAGCGGTCCCTTGTTGGTGGTGACGACGTGCATGCCTCGACCGAGCGCGGCGCGGATGGCGCTCAAGCCCGGTTCTCCGGTCTTCAGGTTGACCGGCGTGGCTTCGAAGAAGATGTCGGCGTCGACTTCCCGCAGGATGTCGAGGATGGTCAGTCCGGGGCGACCGAGCGTGCCGATGCTCGTCCCGCGCAGCCCGGCAACGCGAGCGAGGTCCAGTCCGTCCGGGGCGACAGCCCCACCCTCTACGTCGGCGGCGGCGACCAGACATACGTCGAGATCGTATTTGTCCCGCAGCACGTCGCGCTTGCGATCCAGCACGCCGATGAAGCGCGAACCGATGTTGCCCAAGCCGCTCAGGACCGCATTGACGCGCCTCATGATGCCGCTCCGCCATCGGCAGGGAAGAACTGCGGCAGATGCCGGCGGTGCACTTCCAGCAGTTCGGTCATCATCGCCGCCGCCACATCAGGATCGGTGACTGCGCCGTCAGCCAGCAGCGCCTCGACGAACAGATGGCGGTCGCCGTGCAGGGCGGCTTCGACCGTCAGGCGAATACTGCTCAGCTTACGCTGAATGACCGCCGCCAGCGGGTCGGGGAAATTGTCGAAATGAATGGCGCGCATGCCGCCAGCCATCGCCACCGCCGGAAGCTCCAGATAGGCATCATCCGGCAGCCCAGGGATCGCCCCCTGGTTGGGCAGATTGGCGTAGAAGATGCGGCGCTGGTCATACGCGATGGATGCCAGAATCTCGAGAAGCTGCTCATGTTCGCCGACCTTGCGCTCCAGCAAGCGGCTGTCGAGCGGCTTCTCGCCGAGCGCCTGCGCCCGCATGTCGGCATAGATTCCGTCGCCCCAGGCGATGATGTCCTCCAGCGAGTAGGCGTCGACGCCAAGAGTCATGCCGTAGTATTTACCGCCAGGGAAGCGTTCCGGGAAGAACTCGCTGACGTGGCGGTCGTTTGCCGACGGATAGCCGCCGTAGGCTTGGAAGAGGGTCCACGAGAACGGGTTCGCGCCGATGTCGCCGTCGTTGAAGGTGTCGCCCGCTTTGGGATAGGGCAAGCCATCTTTAGCCGGGCGCAGGTCGGTCGCCAGCTTCTCGCGGATCGTGTGCCACAGGTCGCGTCCCTTCCAGCGCAGATCGTAGAAGAAGGTCAGGTGGTTCAGTCCGATGGCGACCGAAGTCACCTCGTCGGGCGGCGCGCCGGCGACCTTCGCCAGCGAACGCTCAACTCGGAATGCGCCATGGCAAAGTCCGATGACGTTCAGCCCGGTTTCCTGGCGGATCGCCCAGCAGTTGGCGGTCATCGGGTTGCTGTAGTTGATGAAGAGCGCACGCGGGCAGAGGTCCTGCACGTCGCGGGCGATGGCGACCAGCGCCGGGATCATGCGCATGGCGCGCGAGATGCCGCCGGGCATGACCGAGTCGCCGACGGGCTGGAAGATGCCGTACTTGCGCGGGATGAAGACATCCTGCTCCCAGGCGCGCCTGCCGCCGACGCCGACGGTCATCAGAACCACATCCGCGCCGGGCAGCACCTCGCGGCGGTTCGTCGCGCCGACGATGCGGATGTCGGCGCTCTTCGCGGCGACCAATCGGCGCGCCAAACCCTCGGCGACTTCCAGCGCCGCCGGGTCGATATCGACCAGCGCCAGTTCGTAGGGACCGAGACCGGGAGAATGGCACAGATCGGCGACGAGACCCTGTGTGAACATTGCGCTTCCTGCGCCGATCAGGACGATTTTCTTGCTCATCTGTTTACTCCGGACTGGCGAAGGTCGTCATTGCTTTGCGGGGGCCACACCTGGTTCAGCAGCGGTTCGCCCGCAGCGTAGCGCTGCAGGTTGGTGCTGAAGAGATCGAGCACGACATCGTAGTAGCGGCTCGTTAAGCCGGCGATGTGCGGCGAGATGATCACGTTGTCCATCTGCCACAGCGGACTGTCGGCGGGCAGCGGCTCCTGCTCGAAGACATCGAGCGCCGCCCCGGCGATCCGTTTTTCGGTCAGCGCCCGGATGAGCGCCGCTTCGTCCACGACGCCGCCGCGCGCCACGTTGATCAGCACGGCGGTCGGTTTCATGGACCTTAAGACGCTTTCGTTCACGATGTGGTGGGTGTGCGGCGTATGCGGCACTGAAAGCACCAGGAAATCACACTGCGCAGCCGCTTCTGCCAGATCGTCTGAAGCATAAGTGTGATCTGGCTCTCCGCCGGACAGCCCTCTGATCTGGGGAATCTCGTACAGCAGGCGCGGATCGCCTCCAGCGGAGCCGGACCGGGTGATGGCGATCACCCGCATGTTGAAAGCATGGGCGAGCCTGCCAATTTCCCTGCCGATGCTGCCGTAGCCCAGGATGCCGACCGTCGCGCCGAACAGCTCCTTCGGCGTGAAGTTGTCCCAGCGGTACTGAAAGGTGGACCAGTGCGAGCGCGCCTGATGGCGCAGCATCAGCGGCAGGTTTCGCCCCAGCGCCATCATCATCATCAGGGTGTGTTCAGCCATGTTGGGCGGCGCAACGCCGATCAGCGTGCTGATCGCCACCCGCGACCGTCCCAGGGGGCTTGCCAGGGCGCTGTCTGACCCGGACGTGTCAAGCTGCACCCAGCGCAGATTCGGGCAGTCCGCCGGATCAGGAAACGCGCCCCAGGTATAGAGCACCTCGACCCAGTCCCACAGCGCGCGCGGCACTTCAGCCCACGTCTCGGCAGGGTGCTGGCGAACTGCGAGCTGCGGCGAGACAGCGCGCAGGCGGTCCAGCCATTCGTCGGAGAAGGATCGGGTGATGAGGACGTGAACGGGTCGCATGCCAGCCCTACCGGGGAGGTGCGCCCTGTGAACGATCCCCCCGGACGCGGTCGACCACGAAATTGCCCACGGCGCTCAGCGCGAACCAGGTCGCCAGGAAGCCAAGCGCTTCTGCGCCGAAGCTGCCCCATTTGTAATACAGGCTGGCGATCAGGAAGGCGACCGTCAGATAAGGCGCTTCCTGAATCAGGAACGTGCGGAACCCCACAGACCTCAGCAGCGTGTACATGATTCTTCTCCTTTTCGCTTCACTTCTTCTGACTTGGCAGCAGATCAGCCGGGATGGCGATGGCGGGTACTTCGGCATCAGCATAGGCGCGATTGAATGCCGGGATGGCGTCGTCGTGGAGACGGCGGAACCGCTCGAACTGCGCCTGGACCTGCGCCATGATGTCCTCGTACATGGCATATGCCTGATCCGTCGGCGGGTCGTCGGAGCGCATCACCTTGTAGCCGAGCAGATCGAGCTTGCCGTCGAGCCGAGTCGGCAGGTGTGAGCTGCGATCCATCTCACCGACATCCACCGTGGCGCGCGGTTGGATCAGCGCCTCTTCGATGGCGGTCAGTTCCACCTGAATCGACGTGCCCAGCCCTCGCAGCGCATCGGCGTCTGCATTGTCGCCTGATGCGCGCAGTCGCTCCTCAATCTGCCGGCGCAGGTCACGGCAGACCCAGGCAGTCCTGTGCAGGGCGCTGAACTGATCCCGAATCTGCACCATCAGGGCGAACTGTGCCTCAAACTCCGCCTGGGTCGTGTTCACGCGCGGGTCCTTGAGCACTTCGACCGCTTCTGTCCAGCTTTGTTCGCCAAGGGTCAGGCGGATCTGGTAGCGACCGGGGACCAGCATCGGACCCGTCAATCCGCCGCCGAGTAATCCGGGAATCTTCCACGCCGCCGGGTGCTCCAGCGGCACGACGAAGCGGTTCAGTCCCGCTCTCGCGGGGACAACCGTCCCCGGCTCAGGCTCCAGCGTCAGCGCGCCCCATTTCACGCCCGGCTCATCCTCCCACGCGGGTTTGGTGCGCAGTGACACCGCACCGCCGGCGACATGATAGGCATAAGGTCCGACGGGCGTCGGCGACGACTCAGTCTGGCTGCTGGTGAAGGTCTGAATGACGACTCCCGCGCTGTCGAGCAGGCTGATGGTCAGCGGTTCGGCGGGGGCGCTGCGCAGATAATACTGGACGATGATGCCGCTCGGCGGATTGTTGGCAGCCCAGGGCGTGTAGGCGGAGTTCAGGCTGTTCAGCCCCCAGACCTGCCGGGTGAGACGATAAGCCGGTTGGGGCACGAAAAGATGGGCGGTCTGTTCGGCAATGTCCGGGGTCAGCTGCCGCAGCGGCGAGAGGTCGTCGAGGATCCACATGCCGCGCCCGTGCGTGGCAGCGACCAGGTCGGCATTCTTGACCAGGAGGTCGTAGACCGAGGCGATCGGCAGATTGGTCTGAAGCGGCTGCCAGGATGCCCCGGCATCGAGCGAGAAGAAGATGCCTGCCTCGGTCCCGGCGTAGAGCAAGCCGGCGCGCACCGGGTCTTCGCGGACCACGCGCAGGAAGTGACCCGGCGGAATGCCGGCGTCGGCGCGCGTCCAGTGGGCGCCGTAATCTGCGGTTTTGAAGAGGTAGGGCGTGAAGTCGTCGAGAAAGTGATTGCTGGCGGCGACGTAAGCGGTTCCGGCGTGGTGGCTGGAGGGTTCGACCTGCGAGAAGCACCATTCCGGAAAGTCGGGCGGCGTCACATTCTGCCAGGTCGCGCCGTCGTCGCGCGTGACCTGTACCAGCCCGTCGTTGGTTCCCACCCAGATGACGCCGCGTTCGACCGGCGATTCGGCAATCGCGCTGATGTTGCCGTACTGGTCGGCGGAACTGTCCTCGCGCGTGACCGGTCCACCCGACGGAATCATCTTGCGGACATCGGCGCGGGTCAGGTCCGGGCTGATGATGTCCCAGCGCTGCCCCTCGTCAACAGTGCGGAACAGGACATTGCCCGCCACGTACAGGATGCCCGAATCGTGCGGCGAGACGACCACCGGGACCGCCCAGTTGAAGCGATACCTGAGCGCGTCCATGTCCCAGCTGTCCGGGTCTGCCCAAGGACCGATCTCGCGAATCTGGTGGTTGCGATGATCGTAGCGCGTCACCCCCAGACCGGGCAGATCACTGGAATAGACGATCTCCGGGTCGTCGGCGCGGACTGCGATGAAACCGCTCTCGCCGCCGCCGATGTCATACCAGTCGAGGATGGAGATCGGTCCGCGCTCCGAGCGGCTGGGCAGGCACAGCGTGCTGTTATCCTGCTGCGAGCCGTAGATGCGGTACGGGAAATGATTATCGACAGCCAGCCGGTAGATCTCCGCCGTCGGCTGGTTGAGCAGGGTGGACCAGGACAGCCCGCCGTTGAACGATACAGCGCAGCCACCGTCGTTGCCCAGGATCATGCGCCGCGAGTCGTGGGGGTCCACCCACAGATCGTGCTGATCGACGTAGGGCGTGTTGAGCTGCGCGAACGACCGTCCGCCGTCAATCGACTTCCACAGTTTGCGATTGGGCAGGTAGACGGTATCGGGGTCCGACGGATCGGCGGTGAGATGGCTGAAATAGGAGGCGCGCACCTGGAAATTGCGGTTGTCATCCATCCATGCCCAGGTGTTGCCGCCGTCGTCGGAACGGTAGACGCCGCCGTGCTGAGCATGCTCGATCAGCGCCCACAGCCGACCCGATCGGGCAGGGGAGACGGCAATGCCGATCTTGCCGAGCAGTCCTTTGGGCAGTCCGGGGTTACGGGTGATTTCGACCCAACTGTCGCCGCCGTCGACCGATTTGTAGATACTGCTGTCCGGTCCGCCGCTGGAATGCGTCCAGGGAGCGGCGAATGCCTCCCAGAGGGCGACGTAGAGCACCTTGGGGTTATTTGGGTCAAGCGTCAGGTCGATAGCTCCGGCGCGTTCGCTGCGGAACAAGACCTGATCCCAGGTGCGCCCGCCATCGGAGGTGCGAAACACGCCGCGCTCCTGATGCGGACCATAGCGATGCCCAAATGCGGCGGCGTAGGCGATATCGGGGTCGGTCGGGTGGATGCGGAGGCGTCCGATGTTGTGCGTCTCGGCAAGTCCGAGGTGCTGCCAGGTGCGTCCGCCGTCGTTCGAGCGGTAGACGCCGTCGCCGTGAGTCTGACCATGGATGATGCTCGTCTCGCCCATGCCGGCGTAAAGGATGTCGGGATGCGAGGTGGAAACAGCCAGCGCGCCCACCGACGAGCGTTTGAAGAACCCATCTGAGACGTTGTGCCACAGAAATCCGCCGTCGATGGTCTTCCAGACCCCGCCGCCGCATGCGCCGAAGTAGAACGTCATGGGGTCGGTCGGGTGACCGGCGACCGCCACCACGCGGGATCCGCGATAGGGTCCGACCATCCGCCAGCGCAGACCCTGCAGTTGTTCCGATGGAAGGATGCGGCTCATGGGCTGCCTTTCTTCACGAGGGTGTGACCGAAGGTCCGACGGCGTAGGCGTGAAACGGATTGACGGATGTCAGTTGATGGACGATGGCTGCCTCGATTCCGGCTTCGCGCAGCCTGGGCAGAAAGGTGTCGCCCAGGTAGGTATAGGGCTTGCGCACTCCGCCGCCGGGCTGCGCGGGGTTGTAGCCGCCGCGATCCTGGCTGAGGAGCAGCCGGTCATGCAGCCCGGCATCGATCAAACGGCGAATCCAGGTGATGTACTCGTCGTCCGCACGAGTTTCGTCGATGGCGTCGTACTCGATCCATGCACCCCGCCGGGCGACCTCCAGATGCAAATCGAAATCGTTCTCCATCTGCGTGTGAATCCAGATGAAGCGGTCAGCGGCGGCTCCTACCCGCTCGATCAGGTCAAGCTGGTCGAGCGCGACACGACCGCGCACCGTGTGCGAACCGATCGCCGCGTCTGTCGATTGGCTGGCGCGCGCCGCCGCACGGATGAGAACCTGTTCCTCGCCGGTCAGACCCTCATCGGCGGCGCTGAGCTTGATCCATCCGGCGCGCACGCCGCTGTCGTCGCTGCTGCCGGTCAGTTCACCGGTCATCCACTGAGCCAGCCCGTCCTCCCCGCGCCTGTGCACCCAATCGGTCTTGAATGGCTCTTTGAAGATGCCGGTGGCGGCTACGATGGGAAAGTTCGCCGCCTCGGACACCGCCTTGAGTATATCGAGTCGGCGCGCGCCGCCCACCGCTGTGGCGTCGACCAGTGCCGTCACCCCGGAAGCCTTGAGCGTCTCGATCTCCGGCAGCATGGCGGCGACGACAGCCGAGACGCCAATGCCGTGATCGTCGCCGGTCAGGAAATTGGCGAAGATGTGCTCGTGCGGCAGGATCATGCCCAGCTGATCGGCGGCAAGTTCGCCCAGGGTGGTGACGAGGCGGCGCGCCTGAGGCTTCATCAGATGGCGCTGACCAGCGCGAAGGCGTCTTCCAGGAGTGCTTTGAGTTTCGCCAGGAAGCGCGCAGCTTCCGCGCCATCGCTGACCCGGTGATCGACGGACAGCGTGGCGGTCAGCAGATGCGCCGGAATCACGCGGTCCAGCGAGTCGAAGATCGGAACCCGCCGCACCGCGCCGACGGCAAGGATCGCCGCCTGGGGAGGGTTGATGATGGCGGTGAAGGCTTTGACGCCGAACATGCCCAGATTGCTGACGGTGAACGTGCCTCCGGCGAGATCGTCGGCGTTCAGCTTTCCCGAACGCGCCCGATCAACGGCGGCGCGCGAGGCAGCCGCCATGTCTGCCAGCGAGAGGGTCTGGCAGCGCGAGATGACCGGCGTGATCAGCCCTTCGGATTCTTCGTCACCCAGCGCGACGGCTACCGCCAGATTGATGTCGGCACTGCGTTCGATAGCGTCTCCGGCGAAGGCGGCGTTCAGGTTCGGGAAATGCGCCAGCGCCAGGGCTGCCGCCTTGAGAATCAGATCATTGATGCTGATGCTGATCCCGCGATCCTTGAGCGACTGGCGCAGGTCGAGCGCGCGGCGCATGTCGATATCCATCGAGACGTAGAAGTGCGGCGCTTGCGCCTTGCTCTCGCTCATCCGGCGGGCGGCGGTTTGTTTGATGCGCGACAGCGGCACGCGAACGACTGGCGAAGTCGCGCTGCCTGCCGGGGAGATCGCGGCATTGGACGCTGCCGGCGCGCCAGACGACGCTGCGGCTGGCACGTGGTGGGCGCTCAGCCAGGTCTGGATGTCGTCTTTGCCGATGCGCCCGCCTGGACCTGTGCCTTCGAGCGCCAGGAGGTCGATGCCGTATTCCTGCGCCATGCGTTTTGCCAGCGGCGAGGCGTTGGGACGCGGAGCCTTCGCCCCCGGAGCGGCGGGAATCGTGGCAACCGCGAAACTCCGTCCTGGTTCTGGAGGCGCAGCTGCCAGCGCGGATGCCTGATCCTCGATGATGGCGATGGGCATCCCGACCGGGGCAGCCTTCCCTTCAGGGATCAGGATTTCCACCAGCCTGCCGGTGACGAATGCCTGAATATCGATGGTGGCTTTATCGGTTTCGATCTCGACCAGCGGCTCGCCGCGCGTCACCCATTCTCCGATGGCTTTCAGCCAGTGCAGCACGACGCCTTCTTCCATACTCTGCCCCATGCGAGGCATGATCACTTCGGACCGCATGGCTAGACCTTTCCCATCGTCAGGCGGGCGGCGCGGATGATGTCATCCACCGACGGCAGGACGAAGCGCTCCAGTTCGGGTTGGAAGGGCAGTGGGACGTTGAGCGAGCAGACCCGTTCGATGGGCGCGTCGAGATCGGTGAAGGCGCGCTTCTGGACCATGGCGGCGATCTCTGCCGCCCACCCGCAGCGCTCCACACCCTCGCTGACCACCACCAGCCGGTTGGTCTTCCTGACGGATTCGAGGATGGCAGCTTCGTCGAGCGGGACCAGCGTGCGCGGGTCGATGACCTCCGCCGAAATGCCGTCCAGCGCCAGCTTTTCGGCGGCTTCCAGCGCGAACAGGACCATGCGCGACGTGGCGACAATCGTCACGTCGCTGCCCTGGCGCTTGATGTCGGCGACGCCGAAGGGCAGGGTGTATTCCTCTGTTGGGACCAGCCCCTTGGTCATGTAGAGCATTTTGTGCTCGATGAAGAAGACCGGATCATCCATACGGATAGCCGTCTTGAGCAGCCCCTTGGCGTCATAGGGGGTGGATGGGATGGCGACGAACAAGCCGGGGACGTGGCAGAGCCAGGCTTCCAGGCTGTTGCCGTGCTGCGCCGCCGACGATTTGCCGCCGCCGCCCTGCGCGCGGATGACGAGGGGGACTTTTGCCTGCCCGCCGGACATGTAGCGCACCTTGGCGACCTGGTTGACGACCGAGTCCATAGCGCGCATCACGAAGTCGAGATACTGAAGTTCGGCGACGGGGCGCATGCCGGTGAGCGACGCGCCAAGCGCCGCGCCGACGATGGACTCTTCGGCGATGGGCGTGTTGATGACCCGGTCGTTGCCCAGGATGGCGGAGATGTTCTGCGTCGTCTTGTAAGCGCCGCCCCAGGGATCGCGCAGGTCTTCGCCGATGAGGAAGACGGTTGGGTCGCGTTCCAGTTCCTCACGCTGTGCGTCGCGGATGGCTTCGCGGAAAGTGATCTCGTTCAACAGCGCACCCCCTGGATCGCCTGAGCGCCCAGCACTGGATCGGAATACAGGTCTTCGAGCGCGGCGGCGACCGGCGGTTTTGGCTCGTTCTCCGCCTGGACTGCCGCCTGCTTCATGCGCTGAGCTTCTTCGGCGTCGACAGCATCGAGGTCCGCGCCGGCAGCGACATTGTGTTCGATGATGACTCGGCGGAAGCGGGCGATGGGGTCGCGCGCTTTCCACGTTTCCACTTCTTCTTTAGGTCGCCAGGTGCCGGGGTCGCCGATGTTGTGACCATACCAGCGGTAGGTTTCACTGTCGATGAAGCTCGGACCCTCGCCGCGTCGGGCGCGCACCGCCGCGCGGCTGACCGCCTCATAGACCGCCAGCACGTCATTGCCATCGACTTTGACCGCGGGCATGCCATAGCCCTCAGCCCAGCGGACGACATCGGGAATGCCCTGGTATTCGTGGCGGGGGGTGGATTCGGCATAGTGGTTGTTCTGGCGCACGAAGATCATCGGCAGCTTCCAGAGCATCGCCATGTTCATGCCCTCGTGCAGCGGACCGCAGCCGGTCGCGCCGTCGCCGAAAAAGCACAGCGCCACCTGGTCGGTGCGGCGCTGTTTGATCGACAGGGCAGCGCCGACGGTGATCGGAACGCCGGCGGCGATGATGCCGTTCGCGCCCAGGATACCCCGGCTGAAGTCGGCGATGTGCATCGAACCCCCCTTGGCATGGCAGGCGCCGGACGCGCCGCCGAAGAGTTCGGTCATTGCCGCCTGGACCGACACTCCTTTGGCGATGGTGTCGCCATGCCCCCGGTGCGTGCTCGCCATGTAGTCATCGGGGCGCAGGGCGGCGCAGGCTCCTACGCTGGTGGCTTCCTGCCCGATTGACAGGTGCAGAAATCCGGGCAGCTTGCCTGCCGTGTACAGCTCGAAGGCGGTTTGCTCGAAATGGCGCACGCGCACCATCAAGCGGAATAATTCCATCCAGAGACTGCCGTTTTCCATGAATGCGCCTTTCGCACGTGGACCCATATTCAAGAGGGCGTTCGATGGCAGGATGAGCATTTTGTGCAACCAATATCAATCATAAAGTAACGTCTTTTTGGGGAGGCGTCAAGCTATAAGTGGTAGATTTTGGCGCAATGTGCGGCTTAATCTGGATA
>JAEURA010000342.1 GCA_016789005.1 Anaerolineae bacterium | reverse complement strand
ATCGACGCGCTGCTGGCGGAGGCGACGTAGCGGCGAGGGCGATCAGCGGCGCAGCAGGCGGCGGATTAGCGGGCGCAGGATGCCGCCGATGCCGCCCACCAGCGCGCCGATCGGGGCGTAAACGAAGATGAACAGCAGGAGGACCCCGAAGTCGATGGGGAACCCCGCCATGCCGCCGATGAACCCGCCCATGAAGGTGCTGACGTAGACGCTCAGCACGAAGCCATCGAGCAGCAGGCTCAGCGCCAGCAGCAGGGGCACGAAGAGGAAAGCCAGCCCCAGCCCGCCAATGACGGCGTCCGGCAGCTCAACCACCAGCACGTCGAGGACCAGCGTGCTGACCAGGACGGCGATCCCGCCTGCCAGCCCGGTCATCGCGACCATCCAGACAGCAGCATAGGCATGGCGCAGCGCTCGCCAGTACCACAGCCCCGCGACCAACCCCACCACCGCCAGCCCGATCCAGGGCGCGCCGACGCCGGAAAGCGTCGCTTCCAGGGTGTTCACGCCGGGGACCAGCCCAAGGAATCCCCCACCCGCACCCAGACCGATGACCGTGACCACCGCGAAGGGCAGGGGCGCGTAAAGACTCTTCGGCAGTCCGAAGGTGTTCTGCTGCGCCGCCCACCACCGAGCGCGCTTCTGCTGGGGAAGCGCATCACCAGGCATCATTCACCCTTTCTGCTTCGCAGCCTGCTGGAACAGCGTCAGCATCCGCGTGAAGAGCAGGTCAGCGAACGACTTGTGAAATCTGTTTCAATTATAAGCCCACCCGGCAAGCCGCTGCGCGGCGCGGGCGGGGTGGTGTACAATGCCGCCATGACCACTTCATCCCTTTCCGCCACCAACGCCCGCCGCGCCGCCCGCAACGCCGGCGCAATCGCTCTGGCGCGAGTGATCAGCAGCGCCGCCCAGTTCGGCTGGCAGATCATCCTGGGGCGCGCGCTGGGAGACGCCGCCTACGGCGTGTACGGCACGGTCAACGCCCTGTTCGCCGTTGGCGTGACCGTCGCCTCGTTCAGCATCAGCCTGATCGTCATCCGCGAGGTGGCGCGCCAGCCGGAACGCGCCGGACGCTACTGGAGCGCCGCGCTGTTCATCCAGACGGTCGCCAGCCTGATCGCCTACCTGGGCATCAACGTCGCTGCGACCGGTTATGGCGGGGAAATCCACGCCTACGCCGCCATCTCCGGCTTGAGCCTGTTCATCGACACCTTCGGCACGCACTGCTACGATCAACTGCTGGCGCAGGAACGCATGGTCGCCACCTCGCTGGTCGAGATCGGGCACATCGCTGCTCGGCTCACCCTGGCGGGTGCTGCGCTGGCGCTGGGCGGCGGATTGCTCGGCGTCTACGCCGCGACGCTGATCACCGGGGTGGGGCGGACGACTGCGCTTTGGCATCTCCTGAGGCGGACGGGCGTGCATCCGCAGTTCCCGGCGGATCGCAGGCTGATTACTGCGCTGCTGCGCGATGCCTTTCCCCTGACGATCTACGCCTTCATCGGCATGACCTACACCCAGATCGACCGCCTGCTCACGTCCAGTCTGCTCACTGACGCCGACACCGGTCAGCTGACGGCGGCGATGGTCATCGTCATGGGCGCGGTCGAGATCCTGAGCACGACGGTGCTGGTCGCGCTCTATCCGATGCTGTCGCGCAGCGCGCAGGGTGACGCCGCCGCTGCCGGGTTCCGCTTCATCGTGGACAAGCTGGCATTCTTCACGCTGCTGATCGTCGTGCCGATGTGGCTGATCTTCGCCTTCTTTGCCCCGGCGGTGATCGTCCCGCTGTTCGGCGAGAAATTCCTGGCGGCTGCCGAGGTGCTGCGCCTGCTGATGGGCTTCGCCGCCGCTACGATGGTCTCGAACGTCTTCGCCCAGGCGATGTTCGCCCAGAACCGTCAGCGGCGGCTGGTCGTCTTTCGCCTGGTTGGGCTGGCGCTCAAGCTGATTCTCAGCCTGGCGCTTCTGCCGCGCGTCGGCGTCGTCGGAGCTTCTGCTTCTGCCGCGCTTTCGGAGATCGCCGTGCTGGCGCTGTTGACGCGAGACTTCCGCCTGGACTGGCGGCGCTGGTTGCCGCGCCTGCTGCGGCTGGGCGCGCTGACGGCGGTCTCGGCGGCGGTGATGGCGATCTTCGGCGGGCTGCATGCCTATGCCGGCATCGTCCTGGGCGGCGCGATCTATGCCGCCGGCGTGCTGGTGGGGCGGGTGCTGGCGGCGGACGATTGGGATCTGCTTTATCGTCTGGCGGCGGCGATGCCCGGCGGCGCGCTCATCCGGCGCTACTGGCGGCGCGGCACGCCGATCCGCTGGTGAGAAAGTAGGTTGTTTGGCGCTTCACGACGATGCCGTCTGTATGCCGGCGGCGTCGTGATCCGGCAGGCGGTCCTCGGCATCCCGCACGACCGGCGTAAGATAACCGATGACGCCGACGAGCATGCCGCCGATGCCGGCAAAGACCAGGACCAGCGCCATACCTGCCCCCGGTCCCGTGCCGACCAGAGGACCGAACACTCCCGTCAGCGCGCCGCCTTCGCGCATCGCCGGCTCCATCATGCCGTCTGCCAGCGGTCCCGCGATGAGCGCGGCGATCCAGTTGCCGCTCCAGGCGATCATGCGCCGGATCGCGAAGACCTTGCCCTGAACGTCTGGCGGGACCTTCGCCTGCCAGATCGCCTGGTTCGATCCGTTCACCGCCGCAATGATGATGGACGAGAGAAACCCGGCGACCGCCCAGACCGGCAGCGTTCGACCCAGCCCGACCAGCAGCATCCCGCACAGACTGCTGAAGAACCAGCCGCCGAGGACGCCGTGCACGCGCCGCTTTGGTCCGCCCCAGGCGCTCAGCAGCAGCCCGCCGACCAACCCGCCGATCCCCAGCGCCGACAGGGCGACGCCGAGCACGCCTTCGTCATTGCCGGTCCGCGCCAGGATCATCGGCGCTTGCAGCGTGAACGCCATCGTCGCCATCAGGTTGCCTAACAGGAAGACCAGCTGCAAGCCCAGCAGGCTGCGCCGCGCCAGGATGTAGCGAAAGCCGAATGCCATTTCCGCCAGCATACCGCCGTGGTGGGCTGCGGCTCCTTCGGCGCTGCGTTCAGCGCGCGGCACGGTGATGAACAGCAGCGTTCCGATCGCCGCGACGAACGAGATGATGTCCAGCGCCATCACGCCCTGGATGCCAATCAGGGCGATCAACCCGGCTGCCAGCGCCGGCGCGAGGATGCCAGAGGCGCTCTCCGCCAGCCCGTGCAGCGCGTTGGCGCGGGTGTACTGGTCCTTCGGGACCATGACGGCGATGGCGGCGGAATAGGCGGGCCACTGGAACAGCCCGAAGACGCTGGCGACGAACGCCCCGGCGTAGAGATGCCAGACCTGAAGCTGGTCGGCGCTCAGCAGCAGGAAGTAGAGGATGGTCACCGCGCCCGCGCCAAGATCGCTGAGCATCATGGTCAGCTTGCGATCCCAGCGGTCTACCAGCGCTCCGATCAGTGGGCTGAACAGGATTGGTAGGGCATTAGCGACGGCGATCCAGGTGAACGGTGTGGCTTCGCCGGTCTTTTCCCAAATCCAGATGCCCAGTGCAAACTGCGTCATGATGCTGCCGGTCAGCGAGACGAACTGACCGACGGCGACGATCAGAAATGCGCGCATCCCTGTCAGATGTCCGGTCGGCATGCGGTCTTCCTTTTCTGGTGTAGGCTTTCTCGCTGTGGCGGAGTAGAACAAATGGTCATTCTAGCCGCCTTGCCTTCATCAGTCAACATTCCGCCAGCCCTTCATCCGACGTTTTCCCGGTCATTTCCCGCTTGCTTTGCGTGAATCGCGCGCAACCCGTTACAATGGACACCGGATACAGCGCAGGCGAGGAGAGACTGTTATGACCTACGGGCGGCTCGATGTCTTTTTGCCCGACGGTCAATTCAAGACCTTCACCTTGAGCGATGAAAGCGTCTCCATCGGGCGATCTTCAGGCAGCACGATTGCCCTCGATACCGAGGCGCTCTCGCGCTATCATGCCAGCGTCACCTATCAGAATGGTGAGGTCTTTCTGACCGATCTGGATTCGGTCAACGGCACATTCGTCGATGGTGTCCGCCTGGACGCCAATCAGCCGCACGTCCTGTATGGCGGCGAAGAGATCACCATCGGTGACCTGCGCATGATCTTCCAGAGCCTTGATGATTCCCCGACGCGCCCGATCCTGGTGCTGGAAGACGCCACCCGTCGGCTGGAGCAGGCGGAGCTGCCGTTTTACGTCGAAATCGAACAGCCGGAACACGCCATCCCGCCCGGCGCGCACATCTCGTCGACCGTCACGATCACCAATACCGGCGGGGAACCGCGCCGCTTTCGCGTCGATGTGAGCGGGCTGCCGGAAGGCTGGGCGCGGCTGGACCGCCGCGAGATCGACATTCCGCCCGGCGACTCCGGCTCGGCGGTGGTGAACTTCAAACCGCGCCGGCGCAGCGCCAGCGCCCCCGGCGATTACTCGGTGACGCTGACCATCAGCGAGACGACGAACCCTGACATGCGCCTTTCAGGCGTTGTCATCCTGCGCGTGTTGGCGTTTGGCGGGTTGGGCATGGCGCTGGATTCGGAAGCAGTGCGCGCCGGGACGCCGCTGCGCCTGCATCTTCAGAATCAGGGGAGTGCGCCGCTGGCGCTGCGCCTGATCGTGCGGGACATCGGCGAGACGCTGCGGCTGCGCATCGAGCCGGCGCAGGTGACTCTGCCGCCGGGCGGGCGCGCCACCGCGCAGATCGCCGCGCGCCCCCGCCGCACAAAACTGTTTGGCGACTCGCAGCAGCACACCTTCGACGTGATCGCCCGTTCCGGAGACGCGGCGGCGTTCATGGCGCCGCTGCGCGCCACCCTGGAAGAACGTCCTCCGCTGCCCGGTTGGGCGGCGTTCGTCCTGGGCGGGCTGGGGATCGCCATCGCTGCGCTGATGCTGGTGGGGCTGGTCCTGCTCGTTCAACCGCCGCCCACACAGCCGGTCATCGACAGCTTCATCCTGCTTTCGGATCGCGTCGCCCAGGATGAGCCGCTGCGCATGCAGTGGGAGACGTCCGATGCCACGTCGATCCGCTTTCTGGTCGATGATCTGGAGATTCGGCGCACAGGCGTGATGGATGGCGAGGGATTCCTTGACACACGCGGGCTTTCCGGCGATCACGTCGCCTCGCTGGTGGCGTCGCAGGGCAGCGCCGAGGTGCGGATGGATCTGCCATTTCGCGTTTATATCCCGCTGGAAGTGGAATCGTTCAACTATTCGCCTCGCCCGGTCGTGCTTTACGTCGCGCAAAGTCTGACCCTGGAATGGAACGTGAATGGGGCGGCGGTCACGCGCATCAGCGGGCTGGAAAACTTCACCGCCGCGCAGACCGATACCAGTTTCGGACCCGGCGGCTCGATCACCCTCAGCGGTATCCCGACCGCGCCGCTGACGGCGGTGCTCTATGCCGAGGGTGATCAGTCGCAGCTGGAGACTCGCCTGCCCCTGGAGGTGATCGCGCCGCAGTGCAGCCCGGCGGATGGCGATGTGCCGCTGCGGGCGCTTCCCGTAGAGACCGGGCAGGTCGTCGGGACGATCCCGCGCGGGACGACCGTCGTCGTCGATGCGCAGGATGCCCTGGGAAGCTGGCTGCGGGTTCAGCTCAGCGGCGGTGCGCATGGCTGGGGGCTGCGTTCGGCGCTGATCTGTGCCGAGACGTTCTCGCCCGATGATCTGGTCAAGGAGCTGGTCAACCTGCCGCCGTCGCCCGCGCCTGTCGTGACTTCTGCGCCTCTGCCGACCCTTCCCGGCACAGACAGCGCGGCAGCACAGCCGCCGCCGCTGTCGGCGGAATCCGCCCCTGCCGTGCCGCCGACTCCAACGCCTGCGGGGTGAACATGAGCACGATGGAGCAGCTTGCCCGATGGTACAGTACCGGCGAAACGATCAGTGCCGCCCGATGGCGCATCTTCGCGCGCGTCGAGGGGCAGGGTGAACCCCTGCTGATGCTGCACGGCTTTCCGACCGCCGGCTTCGACTACGCTCGGCTGATTCCGCTGCTGCGCCACCGCTACCGCTGTATCACCTTTGATTTCCTGGGCTTCGGCTTTTCGCAGAAACCCCGCCCGCATGCCTATTCCCTGTTCGAACAGGCGGACATCGCCGAAGCCGTCGCTGCACACTTCGGGCTGACGCAGCCGACGCTGCTCACCCACGATATGGGCAACAGCGTCACGCTGGAACTGCTGAAGCGCGGTCGCCTGGACGTTCGCCGGGTGGTCATGCTCAACGGCAGCGTGCTGCTGCGCTATTATCGCCCGGTGCTGCTTCAGCGACTGCTGCTGCATCCGGTGGTCGGTCCGGCGCTGACGGCGCTGCGGTTGGTCGGGCGTGCCGGGTTCGGCAGACAGTTCGCCGGCGTATTCGCCCAGCCGCCGCCCGCCGATGAAATCGACGCTTTCTGGGCGCTGGTCGCCCATCATGATGGTGCGCGCATCTATGACCGGCTGATTCAGTATCTCAACGAGCGCAAAGTACACGAACTGGCATGGCTGGAGGCGTTGGCGCGCCATCGTGCGCCGCTGACGGTCGTCTGGGGGCAGCGCGACCCGGTGAGCGTGCAGCAGATCGCCCAGGCGGTGCTGGAACGCAGACCCGACGCGCGCTACGTCCCGCTGGCGGAGGTCGGTCACTATCCTCAGTGGGAAGCGCCAGAAGCGGTAGCGAAAGCGGTGACCGAAGGCTAACTAATCATGTCCGCAGAAGACCCGTTTGCCGCAGAACGCGCCTGGATGATCCGTGAACAGCTTCTAAGCCGGGGGATCACCGACGCCCGTGTGCTGGGGGCGATGGGGCGCATCCCGCGCCATCTCTTCGTCGCGGAAGACCAGCAGTCCGAAGCCTACAGTGACCACGCGCTGCCCATCGACGACGGACAGACCATCTCTCAACCCTACATCGTTGGACTGATGTCGCAGGCGCTGCGCTTGAGCGGCAGCGAGCGCATCCTGGAAGTAGGTTCCGGGTCGGGCTATCAGACGGCGATCCTCTGCCTGCTGGCAAAAGAGGTCTACAGCATTGAGCAGTCGCGCCTGCTGGCAGAGAAGTCGGTGGGGCGGTTGGCGCAGCTGGGGCTGAAGAATGCCCGGGTGTTTGTCGGCGATGGCGGTTATGGGCTGGCGGAATTCGCGCCCTACGACGCCATCCTGTGCGCCGCCGCGCCGCCCTCCGTACCGGACCCGCTGCGCCAACAGCTGACGCCGCAGGGGGGCAGGCTGGTCCTGCCGGTCGGCAGTGCGCAGCGTCAATTCCTGCTGCTGATCGAACGTACGGGAGAACAGTTTCGCGCTCGGCGGTTGAGCGCGGTGCGCTTCGTGCCGCTGATCGGGCGCTATGGGGAATCCTCAGGCGGGGGGGATCGAACGCCCCGAATGTGAGACCGTGCCGCGCTGACGGTCCAACCGGTGACTCGCCGCAGCATCGAAGACGCCGCAGGGGCGCTCCCGCTGGGCGTCATTTCAGGATTTTGTTCCGCCGTTCATTCGGATGCGGTAGTCGCGGATGAACCCGCCATCATTGGTGGCGATCAGCACCCCGCTCAGCTTTTCGACTGAGAGTTCGCCGAAATGCTTGATGATGCGGGTGATCTGATCGCGGATGACCAGCATGATATCGTCCCATTTCACGCCGAGCGGGAGCAGCGGTTCGCGGAGGGGACGCCAGGTCTCCAGATAGCGCAGCGCCGGCACAGGGTCTGGGAAGACCAGCGTTCCGGGAAGGTCGTGGCGGACGACGGCGAAGAAGTGCTGCGCCATCTGCTGCGCGCCGTTTTCCAGCGAGAAGGAGATGTGCGGCGGCAGGAGCGGCGTCATTGACGTGCCGGGCTTGCTCATGAGCAGGATGCCGCGCCGCATCAGTTCGACGAACTGGGGCATAGAGCTGGCGCTGTTGGTCGCCGCGACGACGATGCCGCCCGGCTTGAGGACGCGCCGCATCTCGCTGAGCGCCAGATAGATGTCGGGGAGGTGATAGAGCATGTGGTTCGCCATCACCACATCGAAACTGCCCGATGGAAACGGCAGTGAGGTCGCTGCTCCGGCAATGCGCTGCTCGGCGGGATGGCTGATCAGCATCGACTGCGCGTTGTCCAGCGCCGTGTAAGCGATAGTGGGGAAGCGCGCGCGAAGGCTGGTGTAGTAGCGTCCGGTTCCCGCGCCGATGTCCAGGATGTGCTCGTCACCGCGCAAGTTGCAGCGGTCCAGGACCCAGTCGGGAAAATCGACGTGCGGGAAGGTGTACTGATCATGTGTCTCCTGCATGATTTGCAGGTAGGCAGGATCGGCGAACTGCCGCTGAACCGCCTCGGAGTCAGCCCCAATGAAGACCGGCAAATCGTCCATCCCGTTTTGATCCATGTCGTGTGCAGGAACAGCGCCATTATAACGCAGATTCGCATGGCATTTCGTATATGATCGCGGCGTCGGTGAGCGGCTCAAGAAGAGACGGCGGGCGCGCTTCGCCAGCCGCACCCGCCGCCTCCTTCTCGCTTCGGTTGACTGCGAAGGAGAAGCCTAGGGTCTGTCTGCAAACGGCTCACC
>JAEURA010000341.1 GCA_016789005.1 Anaerolineae bacterium | reverse complement strand
CCGATTACCGGGGTGAGCAGCCGCGTCGCCAGCATCAGCATGGCAGGGGTGAGCAGCGCCCCGCCGACCACCACGCAGAACAATGCGACAAAGCTGATGATCAGGCTGGTGGATGGGGCAGCGATCATCAGCGCGCCGATTCCGATTAGCCCGGCAGCCAGAAGCGTGAGCGGCAGAAGCAGGCGGCGCGCCTGCTCTTCAAGCAGCGAACGGCGTAGTGATCCGGCGGGGGGTGTACGCGTCGCTTCGAACGATGGGATGAGCGCGGCGATCAGGCTCGCGCCGATGCCGATTCCCGCGCCTTTGAGCAGCGTCAGCGGGTCGACCGAGACCCGCTGCACATCGACGGCAAAATACAGGTCGCTGATGGTCTGGGCAACCAGACCCACCGCTCCCCGTCCAAAAAGGATGCCCAACGCCAGCCCGCACACCGTTCCGATGAAGCCCAGGAAGAGCGCTTCGCCGAGGACCAGCCCCAACACCTGAAGATCGATTGCGCCGAGCGAGCGCATGATCCCCAGCTCGCCCCGGCGCTGAACGACGCTGAACGAGACCGTGTTGTAGATGAGGAACATGCCGACCACCAGCGCCAGCAGGCTGAGCGCCTGAAGGTTGAACTCGAACGCGCTGGTCATCTGTCCCAGGGCGCTGCTCTGAGCGCGCGGCGTGGTGATCGCTGCGCCCGCCGGCAGCCGCTCTTCAACAGACGTCAGATCGTAACCTTCAGGCAGAGACAGGTCGATGCGGCTGATCTGCCCAGGGATACCGACGATCTCCTGCGCGGTGGCAATGTCCATCACGATCAGATTATTCAGCGCTTCCGCGCCCGCACCATCCACAGTCTGGAGCAGACCGATGACGCGCGCTTCGACCTGCCGCCCCGGCGGGAGAAGGGTGATCGCATCGCCGATTTCGACGCCGTAGCGCGCCGCCGTCGCCGCGCTGATCAGCACGTTATCTGGGGTGACGATGAAGGCGTTGATGGCGCTTGCTGTTTCCTCTGCACCGCCTTCTACCTGAACGTCGCTGAGATACGACCGAAATGGGGCATCGGCGAGCGGATCGATGCCGAGGACGCGCATCGAACGCCTTCCCAGCTGGAGCGCCTGCGCGTAGCCTTCGACCACCGGCGCTGCATCGCGCAGGTGCAGATCAAATCGAAGACGTGTGTAGAGTTCGGTGGGCAGCCCGGTTGGTCCGCCGATGATCTGATGCGTTGCCCGACCGGTGACCGTCTCAGTGCTGAGGGCGAACGCGCGCTTGGCGGAGTAGTTCGCCAGGTCGATGGCGACCACGACCGCCACGCCAAGCGCCACCCCCAGGACGAATAACGTACTTTGCAGCGCGCGGCGGCGAATGTGGCGCAGGACAAGACGTGGGATCAGTGATGCGTTCATGACTCTCTCATGTCAAGCAGGAATCAAGCGGGGCGGTCCAAGACCGCCCCGCGCTGTCATCTGGCAGAAAAAGCCGATCAGGGTGTGGGTTCTTCCTGAAAGTTGTAGCCGAGGTTGCGCAGTGCGCGTTCCGCCGCCTCACGCATGCGGTCATTGCGCGCTCCCATCACCCGAATGAGCGGATCAATGGCGCGCTCGTCGCCCAGTCTTCCCAGCGCTTCGACAGCGTGCAAAGGGGTTTGATAACCCGGCGCGTCCAGCGCTTCGATGAGCGGCTCAACGGCTCGCACATCGCCCAACTTGCCGAGCATAAGGGCGGCGCGCCCGCGTACGATGAGATCCTCATGATGGTTGCTGACGACATGGATGAGCGTGCGGACGGCTTCTTCGCCCCCCAGCATACCCAATTTCATCACGGCGGTGCGGCGGCGTTCCTTGTTCACGTCGCGCAGTTCTGAAAGGACCTGTTTCATGATGATGGGGTCAGGATCGGTCATCGGTACGCTCCTTCACCGACTCTACTACGGGTGATCACGAGTCTGCCTTCGTGGATACGACAAACTCGATCCGCGATTGCGACCACTTCCGCGTTATGGGTCGCCATAATCAGTGTACGCCCAGAACGACAAGTTAATTCTAGCAAAAGTGACAGAATTCGTTGACCTGTCTCTTCGTCTAGATTGCCGGTTGGTTCATCGGCGATGACCATCGCCGGTTCGTTGATCAGTGCGCGGGCGATGGCGACTCGCTGCTGTTCGCCACCGCTCAGCTTGTCGGGGAAGCTGTCCGCTCGATCCGCCAGCCCGACGCGCGCCAGAAGATCGCGCGCTTTGTCTTCACCTGTTCGCGACCCGCTCAGTTCGACGGGAAGAAGGATATTCTCCAGGACGGTGAGCGTTGGGATCAGATTGAAGAACTGGAAGATGATGCCGATCCGGTTGCGCCGAAAGAGGGTAAGCGCCCGGTCGTTGAGGCGGGTGATGTCTTCGCCGTCGATCAGGATGCTGCCGGAATCTGCCGTGTCGATCCCGCTGATGAGGTTGAGCAGCGTACTCTTGCCGCTGCCGCTCTTGCCGAGAAGGACAAGGAATTCGCCCTGCGCGATGTCCAGATTGACGCTGTCGAGGATGCGCCGCGTGCTTTGATGCGAGGCTTCCCCCTCGGTGAACTGCTTGCAGAGTCCGCGGACCTGAACGATAGTGTGCGGCGGTTTGCCGTTAGCGTTCATAGGATGCACTGATAGCTTTTCAGGATTGATTGCTCCGAACTTCACAAGAATATGCCTGTGATATGAGCGCTGGATGATAGATCGCGCGGATGACAGTTAGGGACCTACATGCTGATAGAGAGTCGTCTCGCCGATCTGCGTGAACGGACGAAAGCGCTCGTTGAGGATGCGCAGCATCTCCCCGGTCCAGCGCTCGAATCGCAGCGAGGGGTTACGAAATGGCTGATAGAGAATCACCAAAGGGTAATCGCCTCTGTCCAGCGCCGCCAGGAAGGCGGATTGATCCCACATCCCGTCGCGGTTGAGCTGGCTGAACTCGAAGGGTTGAAACTGGACCCGCCGCCCGCTCATCACCAGTTCGCCCATGAATTCATCCGCCAGGACCACCGGTTCTTCAGACGATGCAATGAATGCGGCGACCGCCGCAAACTGATCGGTCTTGGCGACACGGTCAGCGAGAATCGGAGCGTATTTGCTGACGGATAAATCATAGGCGATGACGATCTGTGCTGCCAGGGTGACAAGCAGGGCTGCGCGTATGAGCGGGAGCCGCCGCATGAGAGCGATCAACACCCCCGCCAGCAGGCAGAGCGCCGCCGAAAGTTCCCAGAGGTAGTTGACATCGGAACCGATCTTAGCGATGGTCAGGGCGGTGGCGACCGCTCCCAGGGTATAAGGCGCAGTCAGCCACCAGCCGGGACGTCCCCAAACCGCGCCGGCTGCCAGGCTGAGCGCTGCGCCGATCAGCATCAGGGGGAGATTACGCGTGATCTCGTCGATATAGAACTGGATGAGCGACAGGTCCAGCCCGTTGGCGTTTGCTGTGATCAGATGGACGAAGAATCCTCCACGGGTGAACACCAGGGCGGCGATGAAGACGGCGAGGACCAGCGCCGCCAGGCTGACGGCGAAGATCAGCGCTCGATAGATTTCGCGTTTTCCCAGGAGCCAGACGAACGCCGCGAGCGGCGCTGCCAGCGCGTAGGTCTGTCGTGTGTAGCTTGCCCCCGTGATCAGCAGGACGGCAGCGAAGACATTCCGCCAGCGGCGCGGAGCCTGTGCAATGACCCACAGACCGGCAAGGCTCAGCGCCAGCGCCAGCGCGTCGATGCGCGCCAGCGCCGACCAGTGAAGGATGTAGGGCATGGCGAGCAGGCTCAACCCAGCTGCCGCCCCGGCGATAGAATCGCGGGTCAGCGCGCGGGTGAGCAGCGCCAGCATGAGCGCAGCGACCAGCGTCGCCGCTGTCGAGATCGCCCGACCGTACCAGAAATCGGGTCCAAATGCTGCGGCGAACGGCGCCTGAACGAGCAGGAAAAGCGGCGGGTAGTTGGTGACGGTGTAGGGAGTTCGGGAGAGATCAGCGCTGTACAGAGGTTCACCGCGCAGCAACCGCAGGGTCTGATCCAGGAGAGGACCTTCGCCGTAGTTGGCGGTATAAGGGAATTCAATCGCCGCACGCGCGTGATCGGCAAACAGCAGCAGCGCTCGCCCGGCGGCGATGAGAAGCGCCGCGAATGCCAGCAGCACGAGCAGCTGACCGATCCCCCAGAAGATGCGCTGTGATAGACTGCTGACGCGATCTGCAGAGGATGTGTTCGGGGCTGCCGACGATTTCATCGCCCGCACAGCGCACGCTCACGACCGAGACGACACGAAGGATTCCAGATATGGGCGAGGTACTCACCCTGAATGAGGCGCGCGAACTCCGCGTAAGGCTGCGCAGTGAACAGCGGCGCTGCGTCTTCACCAATGGTCACTTCGATCTTCTGCATGTTGGGCATCTCGACTACCTCGAACAGGCGCGCAAGCTGGGCGACGCGCTGATCGTCGGCGTCAACGGTGACCGCGCCACGCAGCACCTGAAAGGGACGGGGCGTCCAATTGTGCCGGCGGCAGAGCGGGCGCGGCTGCTGGCAGCGCTGAGTGTCGTGGATGCGGTGGTGATTTTTGACGAGGACACAGCCATTGCGCTCATCCGTGCGCTTGAACCTGACATTTACGTCAAGGGTGGCGATTATCACACTAAACCACTCCCGGAGCGCTCGACGGTTGAGACGCTCGGAGGGCGCGTCATCCTGATCGACCTGCTGCCCGACCACAGCACCAGTGCTCTCATCGCCCGAATTAAGGCACTCCCCTGATCACCAGCCGGCTCCATCGAACTACTTCCCGGGTTGAGGCGCGGTATACCGCGCCTCAACATGCGATGTCTCTTGTCTCCCGATCAGCATCTTACCGGACGCGCTAGGGTTGCCACCAATCGCCCGGGTAGTCGTTTGCCGGGTCGCTGGTCAGCTGAAATAACGCCTGCGTGGTCTGATCGAAGACGAAGATGTCGTAATTTCCGGCAGGATTAGCAGCGAAGGCGATATGACGCTGGTCGGGACTCATGATCGGGAACAGGTCATCGTGGGGGCTGCGGTAGAGGGGCAGCGGCGTTCCCCCGCCATCGGCGTTGCGCAGGAAGATGTCGTGATTGTCAGGATCATTCGCCGGCGCGGCAGCGTAGATGATCTGGCGTCCATCGCGAGTCCACCGGGGATGCGTCTCGAGCGTCGCATCGAAATCGCTGCTGATCAGAAACTTTCCGCCGGTCGCTACATCGATGTTGACCAGATCGACGCTGGGAATGGCGGTGTTCAGGTCGGTGCGAACGGCTGCGATGCGGGTTCCATCGGGCGAAAACGTGGGGAAGCTGTAGTCGATATCGTCGTCGGTGAGCTGCTTGACGCGCGGCACGCCTTCCGGCACATCACCGATTTCGACGACGAACACCTGGAACGTATTGCGCGTCGAGGTCTTGGCGACGAAGGCGATGCGCTGACCGAACGCCCCGAAGTTAGGCTGCTTTGGCTGGATGATGGTCGTCCCTGAACCGCCGTAGAATTCGGCAAGGTTCTGCTGTTCCGTGCCGTTCAGGTTGATCGCCTCAATAACGCTGGAGAACAACAGATCGTCGTAGCGCTCATACAGAATGCGCTGTCCGTTGGCGGTCATGCTGACGAACTGACCCAGCTCATTGCCGATGCGGGTGTACTGGTTGCCGAAATCCAGATTGTAGTAACCCACCGCCAGATAGCCGGTATTCAGTTCATCGCGACCGCTCCAAACTGCCAACCGTCCGGTGAGACCGAGGGGCGGCGGAAGCGATGTTGGCGTCGTGACCGGTGTATTAGAAGGTGTTGGGGTCCAGGTAGGCGGCAGTGTTGGAATATTCGCTGTTGGGGTGATGGGAATCGGTGTAGGGACCAGTGCAGTCTGAGTGGCGGCGAGAGCAATCGCCGCTTCGGTCGCCGCTGCCTGGGCGGCGAGGGCGGCATCACTGGTTCCGGTGGCGGCGAAGGCGATCTCTGTCGCCGAGGCGTTCTCGGCGGCAATGCGGTTGTTGTTGCCGATGATCACAACCACGCCCACGATCAGGATGATCAGGACCAGGAGGATGCCGCCGCCGAGGATCAGGTTGAATTGGCGGCGGGGAACCCCGGCGATCACCTCATCTTCCTGCTGCTGCCGCCTCTTGCTCTTCAGCTTCTCTTCCAACGCCGCCATCGCCCGCTGCGCTTTTTCGTTGCTGGGGTTGATGTGCAGCACATTGCTCAGACAGATGCGGCGCTCCTCGTCGGTATCGACCACCGACGCCAACCAGAACCAGCCTTTTTCGTTGTTCTCGTCCAGCTCTGTGACTTGCTCGAAGAGGGCGCGCGCCTCAGCTTTCTTTCCTTCGCGCGCCGCCTCAATGCCTTTTCGAAGCAGTTCAGGGATGTCGTTTTTCGTTGCCACGCTGTTTCCCTCAGGGCGATTGGGCGATGAAGGTTAAGGACTGCGGGAGCCGATCATTTTTCGGAAGCGCCTGGATTGCGCCGGACAGATCGATGGCGTACCAGGCGAAGCGATCCTGTTCGCGATTCGATGCGAACACGATCCACCGACTGTCTGGTGACCAGACAGGAGCGTGATCTTCCGCACCATTGTCGTCAACTGTGAGCATGAACGGGCGCTGCCCGTCGGCGTCGATGATGAACAGATCGGCATCGCCCTGACGGTCGCTGATGAACGCGATGCGCGCCCCACTCGGCGCATAAGCCGGGGAAAAACTGCTGCCGGAGTCTTCGGTCAGGCGGGTGATCGCCGCACCTTCGCGCGTCATCTGGTAAATTTCAGAGAAATCGGGCGAGTCGACGTCGGAGGCGTACACGACCAAGCTGCCATCTGGCGAAAATGCGGGGTCGAAGTCGCGCGCCTGATTGCGGGTTAGCTGCCTCAGATTGCCAGACGGCACGTCATAGCGGTAGATCTCTTCGTCCACATCGTGATTGCTGCTGAAGACGATAGAAGACGAATCTGCCGACCAGGAGGGACCGGCAAGGATACTGCCGGTGAAGCGGGTGACGGGCTGCGCCGCCGGCAGGTTATCCAGCGGCGCGATGAACAACTGAGGGTGACGTTTCGGTTCTGCTTCGTCGGTGGAGACCTCGCGGACGAAGGCGACCGACCTGCCGTCCGGCGAGACCGCCGCATCGATGAAACCGCCCAGCGTGCCCGACTCCAGCTTGATCTCGTTGGTTCCGTTGGCGCTGGCGGAATACAGGCTTGGCGCTGAAGTGTTTGGCTCAAAGTCGCCGTAGACGACTGAAAAACTGCCGAGAGGCAGGGGCGTCGCCGAAGGGAACGGCGTTGGCGTGCTGGTCGGGACGAAAGTCGGGGTAAAGGTCGGCGGAAGCTGTGGCGCGGTGTTCGGGTCGAAAGTGACAACAACGCCCGTGAACACGGTTGCTGTGGGCGGGCGGCGGTCCGGGCTGGGAGTCACGGAGGGGTTCGCGGCAGCGATGAACGTGCGCTGAATGTTCGATACGGTCGCTGTCGGCGTTTGATTCCTGGAGGGGTTGAGGAGGATGACCCCCAGGGTGACAGCGACGATCAGCACCACCGCACCCGCCAACCAGAGATAGACGTTGCTGCCGCGCGTCGAACCGCCTGCCGGGGCAGGCGAACTGGAAGACGCGGGGACGCTGCCGGGCGTCGCCGCGCCGGGAGTATCGCCGCCCAGACGGCGCAGCGCCTCGCGGGCACGAGTGTTATCGGGGTTGACCTGCAGAGCGCGCTGCAGGAATGAGCGTCGTTCCTCCAGCGTATCAACCACCGACGCCATCCACATCAGCGCCAGTTCGTTGTCACGGTCAAAGGCGAGCACCTGTTGAAGGAGCCGCCGAGCAGTCAGCCGGTCGCCTCGTCTGGCGGCGTCAATGCCCTCACGGAGCCGCGCCTGGTTATTCGGTCCCTGTGTCAAGGTCAAATCTCCCGTTCTGGTAGTCGGTCGGCTCCTGGAAAATGAGCGCCGAACTAGCGGCTGGTGCTCAAGGCGAGAAAGACGATGACGGCGAGGATGATCAAGACCGCCGCCAGGACGCCGAAGATGAGCAGGACGCGATTATCGCGGGCGCTGCGCCGATAGCTGAGCCGTCCCAGCGCGTCGCGCACGACTTCATTATTCGGATTGACCGTCAGGACCCGCTCCAGCCAGACCTTACGCTCCGCCTTACTCTCTGCCAGCTTCGCCATCCACATCATTGCGCGTTCGTTGTTTTTGTCCTCGCTCAGGACGCGCCGAAACATGAGGCGCGCAGCGCTGCGGTTGCCCTGCTTGGCGGTTGTGATCGCCATCTGCAGGAGCTGTTCACGATTCGGCGCTTGCCCGCGCGAATCATCTAACCCCAATTGTGTCATGTGAATCCCCCACGCCCGTCAACCACTCGACGCCAATCTAGTATAGCCCTGAAGCGCGCAGGACGCGCTAGGGCATCCTGCCCGGCGTCCCAACCGTATTCTGCCGATGTCCGAAAACAGGTCAGTGCAGCCCGATCAGCACAGCGAACAGAAAGCAGAATACGCTGACAAACAGCAGTCCATCAATGCGATCCATGACGCCACCGTGCCCCGGCAAAATGTTGAATCCCGGCGGGTGCGAGTCTTTGGTGTGGAAACGGCGCTTGATGTAGGACTCAAACAGGTCGCCCAGAATCGCCGCGATAGGTCCCAGGATCGGTATCAGGAGCGCGCTGGCGCTGAGATACCCCGTCGCCGCAAGCGTAAGGAGTGCCGCGACGCAACCGCTCACATAACCGATGACTGCACCCTCGCGAGTCTTGTTGGGTGAGATTGTCGGGCTGAGGGGGGTCTTACCGAAGAGCCGTCCGCCGATGAACGCCATGGTGTCGGTCACCCAGGTCACGGCGACGATCAGCGCCACCCAGATGAGACCCAGCGGCGACTCGCGAAGAATCAGCAGCATTGTCATTGGGACGCCGATATAAAACAGACTGAGCACGAAGAAGAAAACGCGGTGGCGCAAGATGAAAACCATCTCGATCACAGCCAGCGCCGCGAACACCGTGACCAGGATGATGAACGGCACACCCCCGACCACGATCAAGCCGACCACAGGGGGGATGGCGATCACAGCGGTGATGATGCGCTGAATCAGGTTTGCGGTTGTTGATGTCTTGCGCGTCGTAGCCTCAGCCATAATCAATTCGGGCAGCAATGATCATTGTTTGCCCGAATTGTAGCAGAGTTTCTCAGTTGTTGCGTTCAACCCAGTAAGCCATCTGAGCCAGCGATCAGTAGGGAAGCGGACTGAGCGATGGCGGCGCTCATCCTCATTTTCTCGGTTCTCGCGTCTGGGCAGATGGCGGATCAGACCGTCGCCTGGGGGGCGTTTGCGCTCTTCTTGCCACTTCCCAGGAAGCTGTGAAAGTCGTTCTCACTGGACCAGGCGAAGAACTGGTAGATGCGCGCTAGTGCTGCCGCCGCCCCGAACACTTCTGTGAGGATTCGATCCTGGGCGAGATTAGGATGTTCAGGCGTGCGCCACACGCCGATGCGCAGCCATTCATGTTCGGCAGCGAAAGTGCCGAACCATTCTTCAAGGAAGCGTCCACGCAGAATCTGGCGTGACGTAAGGAAGGCATCCTGAAGCGCCTCGCCATGCCAGAAACCGATGATCATGTCTTCCGGGCAGGACCTTAGCAGTGACCGGAAGCCTTCACGGTGGCGCTCAACGCGCATCTTGCCGGCGATGTTGCGCTGATCCCAGCGCGCCAGCGGCGACATGATCAGTTCCACCACGAATTGATCGGCGTCCAGGCGAACTTCCAGCACCGGGTGACGGCAGGGGTCGGCTGCTGCTGCCAGGTTGGCGCTTCGTCCCATCAGCTTCTCAATGAGCGCGGCGTGTGCGCGGGGGCGAGAGAAGGCGAATGCCAAGCCGTCGATGCTGCCGCCAGAGGCGAATGAGTAGGTTGATACTGGCAGCTTTCGCTCCCACGACGGCTGTAGATCACTGCCCATCATGGAAAGCCGGCGGCTTAAGCCAAATTGCAGATGGTTCATGCGCTCGATGATGCTGCGGAAGTGGGGGGACGGTGGCAGGTCTGAGGCAGAGAGCCGGGAATGAAGCGACTGATGTTCTGCTTTTGAGAAGTACGGCGTGCTGGCATCCATACCATCCTCCGCCCGAAAATTGATTCTGTCGTAACTCATGGGTCAGATCATAAAGCGCATCCATGAAAAGATCATGGTTTCTACAGAAAATTCACGAAAGTTTCACGAATGTTTTCGGCTCACATGCCCTTAGTCATACGAGGAGCATGTCGCTTGTCCTGAAATGGTGGGAGAAAGTAGGAGTAGAATCGACTTGCGAAAGTATTCGTCTCGTCAAGGAGATGCATTGTGTCGATCACTCAGCAAGATGTCTTCGAATACCATCGGCGTGGTCGTCCTGGAAAGATAGAAGTCGTTCCGACAAAACCGCTCGCCACCCAGCGTGATCTCTCGCTGGCATACTCGCCCGGTGTTGCCGAAGCCGTCCTGGAAGTGAAGCGTGATCCGCTCACTGCCTATGAACTCACCGCAAAATCCAACCTGGTCGCTGTCGTCTCCAATGGGACGGCGATCCTCGGTCTGGGGAACCTTGGGGCGCTGGCGTCCAAGCCCGTGATGGAAGGCAAGGGCGTTCTGTTCAAGCGATTCGCCGATGTCGACGTATTCGACATCGAAATCAACGCCAAGACCGCTGAGGAAATTATCACGGTGGTGCGCGCCCTCGCGCCGACCTTCGGCGGAATCAATCTGGAGGACATCAAAGCGCCCGAATGCTTCGAGATTGAACGGCGGCTGCGCGAAGAGCTGGACATCCCTGTCTTCCACGACGATCAGCACGGCACGGCGATCATCTCCGGCGCGGCGCTCATGAACGCCGTCAAGGTGCTGGGCAAGTCACTGGATCAAATGCGCATCGTGGTTTCGGGAGCGGGTGCAAGCGCTATCGCCACCGCAGATTTCTACGTCCAGCTTGGCGTTCGCAAAGAACATATCCTCATGGTGGATTCGACCGGCGTGATCTATGCCGGACGCGAAGCCAACATGAACCCCTATAAGGCGCGCTATGCCGCGGAGACGGATGCGCGGACGCTCGAAGAGGCTGTTCGCGGCGCTGACATGTTCCTCGGACTTTCTGGTCCGGGCGTGCTGACCGGCGCGATGGTCAAGACAATGGCGGAAGATCCGCTGATCTTCGCGCTGGCGAACCCGACACCGGAGATCATGCCGGAAGAGGCGCTGGCAGCGCGTTCCGATGTGATTATGGCGACGGGCAGAAGCGACTACCCGAATCAGGTCAACAACGTGCTGGGCTTCCCCTTCATCTTCCGCGGCGCGCTGGACGTTTATGCCCGGCAGATTAACGAAGAAATGAAGCTGGCGGCGGCGCAGGCGCTGTCTGAACTGACGATGGAGGATGTCCCTGACAGCGTGCTGGCAGCCTATGGACTGACCGCGCTGCGCTTCGGGCGGGACTATCTGATCCCGAAGCCGCTTGACCCGCGCGTCCTGCTGTGGGTCGCCCCGGCGGTCGCCAGGGCGGCGATGGAAAGCGGCGCAGCCCGGCGCACCATTGATCTGGAGCAGTATCGCAATGAGTTGATTCGTCGTCAGGGGCTTGGTC
Source organism: Anaerolineae bacterium (assembly GCA_016789005.1). Classification (GTDB taxonomy): domain Bacteria; phylum Chloroflexota; class Anaerolineae; order Aggregatilineales; family Phototrophicaceae; genus Flexifilum. Next base: position 29,821 of record JAEURA010000341.1, on the reverse strand, counting down.
AGCAGCTTCGCAGCCAGATCATCAGTAAAGCCAAGAGCGGTCCCAAGGCGCGCGTCGTCTATGATGAGGGCGAGGAGCCAAAGATCGTCCGCGCGGCGGCGCAGGTGCAGGAAGATGGAATCGCCGAGCCGGTCCTGATCGGCAGCAAGGCGCGTATCCTGGATGTGATCGCAGAACTTGGACTGACGTTCTCGCCGGAGATCATCGATCTTGATGATGAGGCGCTGCGCGAGAGGTACTGCGACGCCTACTATCAGCTGCGTCAGCGCTCCGGCGTCACTGCGGCGCGTGCTCGGACGCTCATGCGCGATCGCAACGTCCTTGCCCCGATGGTCTTGCAAGCCGGCGAGGCGGACGCGCTGATCAGCGGTCTGACGCACGAGTATCCTGATGTCCTGCGTCCCGCCCTTCAGGTCTTCCACACCCGCCCTGGCGCGGTGCGGGCGAGCGGCGTCTATCTGGTGATCGTGAAGGGGCGCGTCTATCTCTTCACCGATGCGACCGTTAACATCGACCCGGATGCGGAAACGCTGTCGGAGATCGCCATCCTTGCCGCCGACTTCGCTCGTTCGCTCGACATCGAGCCGCGCGTGGCGATGCTTTCCTTCTCTAACTTCGGCAGCACCCCGCACCCGCAGTCCAGGAAGGTGAGAGAGGCAGTCGAACTGGTGCGCAGCCGCCGCCCGGATATCGCCGTCGATGGCGAAATGCAGGCGGATACCGCCGTCGTGCCGGAGATCATCGCCTCCCGCTACCCGTTCAGCCAGGTGGAGGACGCCAACGTGCTGGTCTTCCCTGATCTTGCCTCGGCGAATGTTGCCTACAAGCTCCTGGCGCGGCTGGGCGGCGCCCAGACCATCGGACCTATTCTGCTGGGTATCGGCGCGCCGGTGCACGTTCTGCAAGCGGGCGATGATGTCGAGCAGATCGTCGCTATGACTGCGGTCGCGGTGATGGACGCACAGGGACGAAATCGCGAAGGTTAAACGGATCATCGCAGTGGGCAGCGCTTCGTCGTGATCACTGCCCCTGCATCTTCATCCTCTCATCTTCCGCCGCTCAGCGAAGCGGCGGAAGTCTCCATGTTATAATGGCGTCATCCTTGAACATCGATTGTTCTCGTTTGCCAAAGGCTTATCTCAGTGTCTGTCTACGTAAACATCAGCGACATTGCGCAGTACGTCGATCAGTCGGTCGAAATTCGCGGGTGGGTCTACAACCGCACCGATAAGGGCAAGCTTCAGTTCATCCAGGTGCGCGATGGATCAGGCATCGTGCAGTGCGTCGCCTTTAAGAAGGAGCTGGATGAAGCGCAGTTCGACATCGCCAGCAAACTGACCCAGGAATCGTCGGTGGTCATTCGCGGTTCGGTGCGCGCCGACAGCCGCGCACCCGGTGTTCCGGGCGGCTTCGAGGTCGGCATCCAGTCCATCGAACTGCTGCAGAAGGCGGAAGAATACCCCATTACGCCGAAGGAACATGGCACGGAGTTCCTGATGGACAATCGCCATCTGTGGCTGCGTTCCAGCCGACAATGGGCGATCCTGCGCATCCGCGCGACCATCGAACGCTCACTGCGTGACTTTATGGACTCCCAAGGCTATCTGCTGGTCGATACACCGATCATCACGCCGGCGGCGGGCGAGAACACCACCACGCTGTTTGAGATCGACTTTCACGGCGAACGTGCCTTCCTGGCGCAGACCGGACAGCTTTACAACGAAGCGAACATGATGGCATTCGGCAAAGTGTACTGCTTTGGTCCCACGTTTCGCGCCGAAAAGTCGAAGACCCGTCGTCATCTCCAGGAATTCTGGATGATGGAGCCTGAAGCGGCGCATCTGTCGCTGGAAGACATGATGACGCTGGAAGAGCAGATGATCGGGTTCGTCGTCGGGCGGGTGCTGGAAAAGCATCCTCACGAGCTGGCGCTCATCGAGCGTGATATCGCCCGGCTGGAGGCGATCAAGACGCCGTTCGCCCGCATCAGCTATGATGAGGCGGTGGAGCGGCTGAAGCAGGTCTACGCGAAGACGGAAGACCCGGAGCAGAAAGACCTGCTCAAGATCGAGTGGGGCGAGGACTTCGGCAGCCCGCATGAGACGGCGCTCGCTGAGATGTTCGACCGCCCTCTGTTCGTCTATCACTACCCGACCGCAGTCAAGGCGTTCTACATGCAGCCGGTAGAGGGCAGACCGGAAGTGTGCCGGAGCGTCGACCTGCTCGCTCCTGAGGGTTATGGCGAGATCACCGGCGGCAGCGAACGTATCTATGATCCGACGCTGCTGGAAGAACGCATCAAGACGATGGCGCTGCCGCGCGAGGCGTACCAGTGGTACATTGATCTGCGCCGCTTTGGCAGCGTGCCGCATGCTGGCTTTGGCATCGGGCTGGAACGGACCGTCGCCTGGATTTGTGGTCTGCCGCATGTGCGTGAAACCATTCCTTACGCGCGCATGCTGAGCCGAAACTATCCCTCGCGGGTTTTTGAAAATTGCCCTTGGTAGGGGCGCGTCGCGACGCGCCCGCCGTAACCGTGACGATCTTTCAGGCAGCGCGGGCGGCTCGCGAGCCGCCCCTACGAGAGCGTTGATGAATTATCAAATACGCTCTAGAACGTATCTGCAGTTCTGTGGCATTGATTCCCCCTCGCCCCTGACTCCCCCTTATTGGAGTCTTGTGGGGTGGCGGCAGAGGAGTCTGGAGCGCTGGCATGACCCTTGATTTTGCCTCACGGCTGATTGGGATGGTGATCTTCGCCTTCATCGGCGCGCGGCTTGGTGTGATGACTGCGCCGTCGCTGGACCTGGACGAGCTGGCAGTTTCGTTCGTCTTCGCGCTGGTTGGCATCCTTTTCGGACTCGTCATGACCCCCTGGCTGACCATCCGCCCGGTGAAGAGCCTGCGACGGATGGTCAACGAGATGGCAATCGATGTCCTGTTCACGACGCTGGCGGGCATTGTGTTGGGGGCGTTCATCGCGCTGCTGATCAGCGTGCCGCTTTCTTCGCTCGAAGAGCCGTTCGGTACGATTGCGCCGGCGGCGGCATTGATTGTCTCTGGCTATCTCGTGACGACCATCTTCCACGTTCGCTCCCGGGAGATCTGGCTGTTTCTGGAAGAGTGGTTCGGCTGGAAACCGCGTCGTCCCGGTCTGCTGGCGACGGGTGAACGCCTGCTGTTGCTGGATACCAGCGTGCTCATCGACGGGCGCATTGTGGATATCGCCCGCACCAGCTTCCTGGGCGGAACGCTGGTCGTTCCCCGCTTCGTGATTTCGGAGCTGCACCACGTCGCCGATTCGAGCGATCCGCAGCGGCGCAATCGCGGGCGGCGCGGGCTGACGAAGTTGAACGAGCTACAGCGTGAAACGCACGTTCCCTTCAAGATCGTTGAAGAAGACCCCGACGACATCCCTGCGGTCGATGATAAGCTGATCGTGCTGGCGCTGCGTATGGATGCGGCGATTGTGACCATTGACTATCCGCTCAATCAGGTGGCGGCGGCGCAGGGTGCGACGGTGCTGAACATCAACGAGCTGGCGAATGCCGTCCGCTCCGCCTACATCCCCGGCGAGACTTTCGCGCTGCGCGTGATTCAGGATGGCACAGAACCGGGGCAGGGTGTCGGCTATCTTGACGACGGCACGATGGTGATCGTCAAAGACGGCAAGAACTACATGGATCGCACCATCTATGTGAATGTGACCAAGCTGATCAACCGTCCCACCGGGCGCATCATCTTCGCCGACCCGGTGGACGAGCGTGGCTAAAGTGAAGTCTCGAAAGAAACCAACGGCGGACGCGCAGTAGCGCTTCCCTACGCCCCTTTGGCTTGGACATCCTACTGGATGTCCGCTGCAACCATACGAGAACCCACTTTAGGTGGCGCACCGTTAGGATTGCGACTGCACCTGTTCCATCGGAATGATCAACCGCCGCAGCGCGACTCTATTCTACGTCCGGCAGTGATGCCACCTCGTAGATGTCGATACCGTCCTGGCTGTAGATGAGCGTCGGCGCGAGGACCGGTATCCATCGCGGCGTATCCCTAGATGAATAGTTGCTCTCATCTTCCCCATAGTAGATGTAGCGCAGCGGTCCCGCGCACTCGAACGATGGTGCGCAGGGATGGCGCGCCAGTTCGAGTATCTCGATGTTGGTCATCTCCGACCCGTAGAATGCCTTGAGCTGCGCTGTCTTGTCCTGCCAGTAGAGCGTCTCCGGTCCGTGCCCCATGAAAACGTGCAGATCGGCGTAGGCGGGCAGGGTGTTGCCGGTTTCAACCCCCGTCATGATGACTGCGCCCGGCTCGGCGTGCGCGCTCAGCCAGTTGAAGGCGGCGATTCGCGCTGTCGGCTGAAAGCTGGGGTAAGTCTTGTCGTCAGCGAGGAGAAAGCTCATTCCCAGCAGCATCACGCTGGATGAGCATAGCGCGGCGATGATCACGATTCGTGGAAGGCGGCGCATCCGGTCGAGGGTTATGGCGGAGAGGATCGCCAAGGGAATTAGGACCGCCTCGCTCATCCGCCGCTGCACGTTGATCGGCAGGTAGACAAGAAAGGGCACGGCGGCGAGCCAGCCGATGAGGGGCATGAAACGCCGTTCCATTTCGCGGGGGAGGCGAAAGAAGGCGATCAGCGCCAGGACGCCGATCAGCCCATAGGCGAACAAGTAGTCCACTATGGGGGGAGAGGGCAGGCTATTCTGCGCCGACCAGACGACAAACGCCGGATTTCCGGTGAAGACGGCGGCATAGTAGAGGAACAAGGGCAGCGTTAGCCCGCAGGCGACAGCCGCCCGGACGAACAGCGCTTTTGGGAAGCATCGCGTTCGAACCAGTGTGGCTAATCCCCATGCTCCGATGATGCAGTAGAGGATTGCCAGATAGAAGGGCACGGCGAGACCGGTGATCAGCCAGCACAGCGCGACGATCAGCACACGGCTGAACCAGCGCGGCTGATCCTGGGCGTCGATCAGCGCCAGCAGCCCGCCGAGCAGCGCGGCGCGCGCCAGCGCCAGGTGTGGGATGCCGAGCAGAATCAGCCAGGAGGCGGCTTCCGGCGTGTACATCTCCAGCGGCGTATGTCCGGGCAGGACAAGCAGTTGGATAATCCCCAGACCACCGCCGAAGACCCCCAGCGCCAGCGCCAGGCGGCGCAGGCGGACCTGATCGAGAAAGCGTGCTACGAAGGCATAGAGGACGGCGATCATCAGCGCGCCGAAGACGACGCGCATCAGATGAAAGACGCCGAGCAGCGCCGGGGTCAGCGCCGGATCGCTTGAGTTGATGACTCTGCCGACGACCCATCCAGGCAGGAGATAGGGCAGGAAGACGAGCGGCTCCGCCTCGTGCGCTTCCGAGGTGTAGAACAGGCTGAAGCTGAGTTCGCCGCGCGCGCCCTGGCGCATCTTGCCCAGGTAGGAGTGCCCGTCTTCGACGCCGTAGAAGAACCCGCTAAAAGCCAGATTGCCCATTTCGGAGCTCCATCCGTCCTCTCTCCAGGCGAGCCAGTAGGGGATCGTGGTCAGCAGCATGACGACGCCGGCGAAGACCACGACCCAGCGCCATTCTGATCGGTCGATTCGCTGTTTGTCCATGCCCCTTGCCCCCCGCATGCGCGAATCCGCAGCAGACCTACGTTCGCGTCCAGTTCTGATCTACAATCGTGCTATTCTAGCCCTGTATCGGGAATCGGGTGAGATGTCATGACAGAGTTCATCTACGGGCACTGGCCCGTCATGGAGACGCTGAGGGCGTCGCGGCGGAATATCGATCAACTGCTCCTCAGCGAGACGGCGGACACGCGCGGAATCGTTGGCGAGATCCTGGCGATTGCCGCGGAGCGCAGCGTCCCGGTGAAGCGGGTTCCCCGGCGCATCCTCGATGATGTCACCCAGAGCACGACCCATCAGAACATGGCGCTGCGTGTCAGCCCCTATCCCTACGTCGATCTGGAAGCAGTCCTCGCGCTCAGCAAGAAGCGCGACGAGAAGCCGCTGATCCTGTTGCTGGACCTGCTCAAAGACCCGCAGAATGTCGGCACGCTGATGCGCGTCGCCGATGCTGTCGGCGTGCACGGCATCATCATGCAGGAGCGGCGCAACGTCGCCGTGACCCCGGCGGTAGTGAGCGCCTCATCAGGGGCGGTTGAGCATCTCCAGGTCGTGCAGGTGACCAACTTGGTCCAGGCGATGCGCGATCTGAAAGAGAAGGATGTCTGGATGGTCGGCTTGGACGTTGGACCCAACGTCGCGCCCATTGACAAGACCGATCTCAACATGCCTCTGGGACTGCTGCTGGGCAGCGAAGGGGAAGGGCTGCGCCGTCTGGTGCGCGACACCTGCGATCTGCTGGTATCGCTTCCGATGCGCGGCTCCGTCGCCAGCCTCAACGTGGCGACCGTTGGCTCGGTGGCGCTGTACGCAGCCTGGCAGGCGCGCGGCTGGAGCGGGTGGGCGCACGCCTGAGCGGGTTTAGGGATCATCAACCCAAATCGTGTATCATGAGAGATGTCTCGTGTATTGAGCAGGTACGGCAATACATGCTGCACTTGATGCCGCTTATCTATACAGCTTAAGGAGGAGCGCGCCAGGCTGTTACAGTCGCGCTAGACCCAATATGATCGAGGACGTCCTAAAGGAAGCAACCCACAAGATGCGTTCGACCCTACAGGTCTTCGAGGAAGAGCTGTCGGGCATTCGTACCGGACGCGCCAGCCCGGCGCTGGTGGACCGCCTGCACGTCGATTATTACGGTCAGATGACCGAGCTGCGGCAGATCGCCACGATCTCGACGCCGGAGCCGATGCAGATCCTCATCCGCCCGTTCGAGAAGTCCAGCGTCAAGCCCATCGAGAAAGCGATCCAGGCGTCCGACCTGGGCATCAATCCCAATGTTGATGGCGAATCCATTCGCCTGAACATGCCGCCGCTGACCCGCGAACGCCGCCAAGACCTCGTCAAATTTCTGCACCGCAAGACTGAAGAGACCCGGGTCGCCATCCGCAATGTGCGCCGAGGCAGCAACGACGACCTCAAGGAATTCGAGAAAGAAGGGATGATCTCGGAGGACGAACTCAAGCGTGGCGAGGCGGAAATTCAGAAGATGACCGACAAATTCATCGCTGATGTGGACGCGCGCAGCCACGCCAAAGAGAAAGAAATCCTTGAGGTCTAACAAAGGCAGATGATGATGGTTGCAGCGGTGCAAGAGGAGTTACGAAAAATCGCAGTCCAACCGAATGGGCGTGTGCCGCGTCATGTCGCCATCATCATGGATGGAAACGGACGGTGGGCGAAAGAACGCGGGCTGCCGCGTTCCGAAGGGCATCGTCAGGGTACGGAAAATCTGCGGCGCATCTTCGAGTGCGCAGTAGAAATTGGCATCGAGATCCTGACCATCTATGCCTTTTCGACCGAGAATTGGTCTCGTCCGCCGGGTGAAGTTCAGATGCTTTTGCGCATCCTGGAGACCGTCATCGACCGCGAGCTAACGACCCTCCACAAGAATGGGGTGCAGCTTCGCCACATCGGCAGGCTGGAAGGGATAGGCTCGCGGCTTCAGCGCAAGATTCGACAGGCGATGGAGATGACTCGCGACAACCACCGCCTGATCGTCAATATCGCCTTCAACTACGGGGGACGTGACGAGATCGTCAACGCTGTGCAGCGCATCGTCCGCGAGGGTATCCCCGCCGATGAGGTCAACGAAGCGCTGCTCAGCCATTATATGTACACCAGCGATCTGCCCGATCCCGACCTGATCATCCGCACCAGCGGCGAGCTGCGGGTGAGCAATTTCCTCATCTGGCAGGGGGCGTACGCCGAATACTATGCGACATCGACCTATTGGCCCGACTTCGATGAGACGGAACTGCACAAGGCGGTGGCGGAGTATGGTCGCCGCAAGCGCCGCTACGGAAAGACCGACGAGCAAATTGAGTGATCTGAAGTTCTAGCGAAAGACGATAGGACAATCCAATGCTCAATGACATCAGCCAGGTGAAAACATCCCTTCGCGAACAGCAGTACATCGCGACTGATGATATTGCGACAGTGATGTTTCTGGCGGATCGGCTGGGGAAGCCCGTCCTCGCGGAAGGACCGGCGGGCGTGGGTAAGACGGAGCTGGCGAAAGCGTGGTCGAAGATCAGCAGCCGTCCGCTCATCCGCCTGCAATGTTACGAAGGGCTGGATGAAAGTAAGGCGCTTTACGAATGGGAATATGCCAAGCAGATGTTGTACACCCAGCTTCTGCGCGACAAGCTCAGCCAGATTCTTTCCGAGGCGGAGTCCTTGACCAGCGCCGCTGACCGTCTGGCGAAGGAAGAAGATGTGTTCTTCTCCGACCGCTTTCTTTTGGCGCGCCCCCTGCTGAAGGCGATCACCTCGCCTCAGCCGGTTGTCCTGCTGATCGACGAGATCGACCGGGCGGATGCCGAGTTCGAGGCGTTCCTGCTGGAAATCCTGAGCGACTTCCAGGTTTCCATTCCCGAACTGGGCACAATCACGGCGACACATCAGCCGATCGTCCTGCTGACCAGCAACAACACCCGCGAGCTTTCTGAGGCGCTCAAGCGGCGCTGTCTGTATCTGTTCATCGATTACCCGAACGCCGAGACCGAGATCAACATTGTGCGCATGCGCGTGCCGGAAATTCGCGAGAAGCTGGCGCGCGAAGTGGTCGATGTCGTTCAGGCGCTGCGCGGGCTGGACCTGAAGAAGAACCCCAGCGTATCCGAGACCATCGATTGGGCGCGGGCGCTGGTGATGCTGAACGCCGACAACCTCGACCGTGAAACTCTGGAGAACACGCTGACTGTGCTTCTGAAGCACGAGTCGGATGTTCAGAAAGCCAAGCGGGCGCTGCTTGGCGGGCGGTCACACCCGCTGGATCGCGATACGCGGCGCGGCGGGCGGCGCGCTGGCGGGGGCGACTGGAGCAATTGAGGCTCAGCGCGATTATTGGCGCGGCACGGATCAGGCGCCGGGGCAGACCATTCGCTGCCCCGGCGCTCGTTTTTTCAGAATGACACGTTTTCTTGATACCCTCCTTCTGGCATGGCATAATCGGCGGACTTCGACTTGCAGAATGACATGGGAACGGACATGGCGAACGAAATTACCCAGGCAGGCGCGCTCAAGGTTTTTTTGACCGGTGCGGCGAGTGCAGCGGGACGCGCAGCGGTGCGTCTGCTAAGCGCACGGGGCTATCGGGTCTTTGGGGCGACTTCCCAGAGCATGGACGGCGCGAGGACCGTGCGCGCTGACGGCGGCATTCCAGTTTATGCCGACATGCTGCGCGCCGGTGAGCTGCGCAGCGCGATCCTGTCCGCCGAAGCGGACCTGGTCATCAACCTCGCCCCGCAAAGCGCCAACCACGGCATTCTCGGCGGCAATCCCTGGGATTCTCGCCTGCTGATCGAAGGCACGGCGGCGCTGGCGGAGGCGGCGGCATCTGCCGGCGTCAAATACCTGGTCCACACCAGCTATGTCTTTGCGGGCGGCGACGATGAAGCAGCGGCTTCGCTCATCGAAGCGGCGCAGGCTGGCGAAAGATCGGCGCTGGAAGGGGGTGTCCCCGCCTGCGTGCTGCGCTTCGGCTTCGTGTACGGAGGCGACTCGCCTGAATTGAGCGAGGCGCGCCGCGTCATGGCGAAGGGGCGTTCGGTCGCTGCGGGCGACCCAAACGCGCATGGCTACTGGCTTCACACAGCAGACGCTGCCAGCGCTGTGCTGGCGGCGGTGCAGCAGCAGCCGGTCGGTGTGACGCTCAACATTGCCGATGCCCACCCGGCATCGGCGCTGGAGTTCATGAACTATTTCGCTGAAGCCCAGGGCTTGACTCGTCCATCCAGGGGCAGTGGGATGAGTTTGCGGGCGCTGCTTTCCGGGGCGACGACAGCCGATCCCGCCAAGGTGCACGTGCACGCAGACCTGACCGAGGCGCAGACGGTGTTGAGCTGGTCGCCGCGTTTTGTCGACTTCCGCCGGGGAATCGATGATGTGCTGCTGTCCTGGCGCGCGCTTGAGGGAGCTGCCCGCTGAATGCTGCGCGCTGTGCTGTTTGATCTCGACGATACGCTCATCGACTGGAGTGGTTTTGACAGCGACTGGGCAGTGCTTGAACGTTCTTACCTTCAGGGCGTGCTGCGCTATTTTGCGAAGTGCGGCTACGTCATTGATGACCTTGACGCCTACGCGCGGAGATTTCGCGATCGGGCGATGAATGCCTGGTCGGTATCACGAACAACGGGTCGTGCGCCGCATATTGGACACCTCATCATGGAGACAGCGCTGGACTTTGGCGTCCGCGCGGATGGTCTGGAGATGGCAGAGGCGCTGCGCGCCTATAATTGGGGCATCGTCCCCGGCACGGTCGTTTTCCCCGATGTTGTCCCCAGCTTGAAGCAGATGATCGCTCAGGGGATCAAGATCGGCATCGTCACCAATGCGCCGCAGCCGATGAGTATGCGCGACATCGAGCTTTCGGAACACGGCTTGTTCGATTATTTCCCGGTCTGCCGGATTTCGGCGGCAGATTTCGGCTTGCTCAAGCCGCGCGCGGAGATCTTCCATGCGGCGCTGGACCTTGTCGGGGCTGCGCCTTCCGAGGCGGTATTCGTCGGTGACGATCTCGATGCTGACATCGTCGGGGCACAGCGTGTTGGCATGCGCGCCGTCCTGCGACTGACTCCACGCACTGAAAGTGGGCTGCGCACGGATGTCGTGCCCGATGCCAGCGTGCGCAGCCTCGCCGAACTTCTGCCCATGCTCGACACCTGGTTTGCAGGCTGGCGGCGCGTGTCCGGCGATGCCTGAGGCTTGGCGAACCGATCATGCAGCCCACGCCTTTTGACCAGAATCTCGTGCTGACCGGGTACATCGGACCGGGTCAGCTCGCCTTGAGCCGGCGCGTCGCCGAACGTTTGCGTATGCCCTTTCTGCACTTTGAAGCCATGCTGGAAGCCCGCGCCGACACCCCCATCGACGAGTTTCGCCTTCGCTTCGGCGAGACGCGGCTCAAGGCGCTGGAAGGCGATGTCGTCGCCGAGATTTCGCTGGCGCGCGGCAGCGTGCTGAATATCAGCGGACATGTGCTGGCGCAGGTAGGGGTGCTGGAAAGGCTTCAGGTCAATTCCATCGTGGTCTGCCTGGCGGCATCGCTGGACGCGGTGCTGCGCCGCCTGCACATTGCGATGGGCGCGCGCTATCATGATCCGGCGGAACGGGAGCGCGCCGTCGGTATGCTGCGACGCGAATGGGCGGTGCGGGGCCGTCCCGGCGTGATCGAAATCGACAGCTCAGAAATGAGCGATAATGAAGTGGTTGAGGAAGCCGTCGCGCGCTGGCGGCAGCGTTCGGGCGTTGTAGACTTGGGGTGAGAGAGCTATGGTCAAATTGATGATCAGCCTGGGGCAGATGAACATCGCCCTGGGCGACCCGCGCAAGAATATGGCGACCGCAGAGGAGTACATTGCGGAAGCGGCGCTCCGTAAGTCACATCTACTTCTGCTGCCTGAACTGTGGTCGACCGGCTACGCGCTGGAACGCGCTCGCGAGCTGGCAAACCCACTGAACGTTGGTATTTTCGCCCAGATTGCGACGTTGGCGACGCAGAACAAGCTCAGCATCGTCGGCTCTCTACTGGAAAAACGCGGTCTGGAAGTCGCCAACAGCGGGACATTCTTCGCGCCGAATGGTAAGCTGCTGGGCGTTTACCGCAAGATGCACCTGTTTCGTTTGATGGAAGAGGACCGCTTCCTGCAAGCCGGTTCCGCGCCGCTGCTGATGGACCTCCCCTGGGGGGGAACCGGCATGGCGATCTGTTATGACCTGCGTTTTCCGGAATTGTTCCGGCGCTATGCGGTTCAAGGGGCGAAGCTGATCGTCATCCCTGCGGAGTGGCCCATTGAGCGGATCGACCACTGGCGCACCCTGCTGATCGCACGGGCAATCGAGAATCAGTGCTATATCGCGGCGACCAACGCCGTTGGACAGATCGGCGATAAAGTATTCGGTGGACATTCGATGATCGTCGATCCCTGGGGGAAGGTCGTCGTGGAATTTGGCGAGACTCCTGGTGTCGTCACCGCCGAGATCGACCTGGATTACGTCGATGTCGTGCGCAACCGCATTCCGGTGTTCGAGGATCGTCGGTCGGACATTTTCGGCGCCTAGGAAAGAGCGTTCATGACGCCAGGGCAGAAGACCGATTCGTCCTGCCCCGGCGATGGGGGTTTCAATGCCGCGCCGTGATGCGTTGCTTTAACCGAATTCGCCCCGTATGTAGCGCTCGGTCTCTTCACTGTTGGGGCTGCTGAACAACTCGGTTGTTTCAGCAAATTCGCCCAATACCCCCCAGCGGTTCTCTTTGCCGGGAGTCTCTTCCTGCTTGCGGATGCTGAAGAAAGCGGTGAAGTCGGAAACGCGCTGCGCCTGCTGCATGTTGTGCGTGACGATGACGATGGTGTACTGCTTGACCAGAATCTTCATCAGGTCTTCGACGGCTTGTGTCGCAATTGGGTCAAGCGCCGAACAGGGTTCGTCCATCAGGATGACCTCCGGTTCGACGGCGATAGTGCGGGCGATGCACAACCGCTGCTGCTGACCGCCAGAGAGCGCCAATCCCGATTTTTTCAGGTCGCTCCTGACCTCATCCCACAGATAAGCGCCCTTGAGGCTCTTTTCGACGATCTCGTCCAGGACGGCTTTGGAACGCACGCCGAGCAGACGCGGTCCATAGGCGACGTTATCATAGATGCTCTTGGGGAACGGGTTTGGCTTCTGGAAGACCATGCCGATGCGCCGGCGAACCTCGACCGGGTCCACTTCCGGGGCGTAAAGATTCTGCCCCTGAAACGTGACATCACCCTGCACCCGCGCGCCGGGGATGAGATCGTTCATACGATTGATGGAACGCAGCACAGTGCTCTTGCCGCACCCCGAGGGACCGATGAACGCGGTGATGCGCCGGGTCTGAATATTCAGGCTGACGTCGCTTACAGCCAGCTTTGGACCATAGAAGACATCAACGTTCTTGAGTTGAATGGCGTATGCCCCGTTTTGGGTCATCCTTGCAGACTCTTTCTGTACCGTTGGCGGAGAATGATCGCCGTTGCATTGAAGAGGAGCAGCAGCACCAGCAGCACGATGATCGCCGCTGCCGCAATCGCCCGGAATTCCGACTGCGGTCGTGCCGTCCACTGGTAAATCTGGATCGGCAGGGCGGTAAACTTGGCGAATGGACTGGTGGGATCCGTGACGATGAAGGTTGATGCGCCGATGACGATCAGCGGCGCGGTCTCGCCAACGGCTCGCGACATGGCGAGGATAGTCCCGGTCAGGATGCCCGGCATGGCAGCCGGAAGCACCTGATTCCAGATCGTCTGCCACTTGGTCGCCCCGACCCCGAAGCTCGCCTCACGGATAGATGACGGTACAGCCCGGATGGCTTCCTGGCTGTTGATGATGATCACCGGCAGAATGAGCAAACCAAGCGTCAGTCCGGCAGACAGGATGGTGCGCCCCTGGGTGATGAATTCCAGACTGCGCACCAGGACGGCGAGACCCAGCAGACCGTAGATGATCGAGGGAACGCCGGCGAGATTGCGGATGTTGGTCTCGATCAGCTTGTTCAGCCGGTTGGGGACAGCGTATTCTTCCAGATAGATGGCTGCGCCAACACCGACCGGGAACGCGAACAGCACCGTGATGAAGATCACCCAGAGCGTCCCAAGCAGGGCGGTGCGCACGCCAGCTGCCGCCGGGTCGCTCGAACCGGCGGCGGTCAGGAACTCAAAGTTCAGCCAGCTGCGAAATTCCAGGCGCGCATTCGGTTCGTCTTCCAACGCTTCGAGCAGTTCGGCGTCGATACGACTGCGCTCGAACAGCGATTCACTCAGTGCGTAGGGGTGGATCACTTGTTCGCCGATCACTTCAACTTCGACCAGGCTGCGCAGCGTATCGACCGAGAGGCTGGCTGCCAGGACAGCCGCCTGCTGATCGCGCGTCAGCTCCGTCACCGTCATGGCAGCAAGTTCAGCCGGGAAAGTGCGTCCAGCCAGCGACTCGCTGAGGGGAACCTGGGTGAATATACTCGGATCGACTACGCTGAGGTTGTCGCGAATATAGACAGGCAGCCGGCGCTCCTGATAGTCCTGGAGGATGACGACAAGCTGCTCAGCATCAAGTCCACCGACATCCCCGCCGGCGACCAGCGCTGTCGGTTCGACCTCATAGGCTGTGATGGCGTAGCCGAAAGCCGAGTTGACGATGTTGAGGACGAGTGCGATCAGCGCCAGGATTGCGACCAGCAGGGAGAGGGAGTAGAAGCGCCCCCAGACTGAACCCCGAAAATTGCGCCGTGCCAGACCTTTCTGGAATTCTGCGCCCGTCGGCAGCAGGTTAGCTTGAGACACAGAGGCGCTCATTGATAGACCTCGCGGAAGCGCTTGCTGACCCACTGGCTGAGCAGATTCAGACCGAGGGTGATGAAGAAGAGCATCAGCCCGATGGCAAACAGGCTGTTATAGTCCACCGAGTCATAGCTCAGGTCGCCCCCGCTGATGCGGGCGATGTGACCGGTCATCGTTTCGGCTGCGACGAAGAAGTTGGGCGGGAAGCTCCAGTTGGACCCGGCGCCTGCTGCCAGCGCGACGATCATCGTCTCGCCGACGGCGCGCGAGATGCCGATGATGAATGCCGCCAGGATGCCGGAGAGCGCCGCCGGCAGGACCACCTTGACGATGGTCTCGAAGCGCGTCGCGCCCAAGCCATAGGAGGCTTCGCGAAGCGATCGCGGTACGCTGCTCAGAGCGTCTTCCGCCATCGAGCTGATCGTCGGCAGGATCATGATGCCCATGACGATTCCGGCTGCCGCAGTATTGTAGATCTGCACCGCATCCTGACCGAAGATGCCGCGCAGCGCCGGCGTCATGAAGGTGAGCGCGAAGTACCCGTAGACCACCGTGGGGATGCCAGCGAGGACTTCCAGGATGGGCTTCATCGTGCTGCGAACGCGGCTTGGCGCATACTCCGCCAGATAGATAGCTGAACCCAATCCCAGTGGGATGGCGACGAGCATCGCCATGAAGCTGGTCATCAGCGTCGACTCCAACAGCGGCAGGATGCCGAATTCTCCCGCCTGGGGCTGCCACTTGATGCTGGTAAGGAATTCGACGGCATTCGTCACGCCGCTGGTGAAGAAGCGCAGCGATTCTTCTCCCAGCACAAAGATGATTCCCAGCGTTGTGAAGATCGACAGGATTCCGCAGAGCAGCAGGTAGACGCGGATGGCATCCTCACCGGGACGCGGGCGCTTGTAGAGGGTCGCCTGAGCGCGGCGAGCGGCGACCGCCGACTGCACCCTGCTGATTTCGCGCCCAGCCTCAAGTTGTGTCTGCATCGTTCCTCCTGGCGGTGTTTGCTTTGCTGTCATCTGCGCCTTTCTGGCACAGCCTTGGCGAAGACATCATACTCAAGCGAAAGAGGGGAGAGGCATTGAAGCCTATCCCCTCCTCAGGCAGCGTTGCCGGCGAATTACATGCCCAGCGCTTCAGAGACGGCGGTCTTCGCCGCGTTCAGCGCTTCATCGCTCGCCGGGAAGTAGCCAACCTCGTCGATCAGGTCGTTGACATAGGTCAGGTAGTAGACCACGAAGGCGGCGACCTGCGGCTTTTCCGCCATGATAGCAGAGTCGGTGTAGATGAACAGCGGGCGCGCCAGAGGGTAAGTGCCGTCTTCGGCAGATTCGGCATTGGGTTCGGTCGCGCCGTCGCCTCCGTCAATCGCCAGAGCCTTCAGCGCATCAGCTTCCTCGGTGTAGTAGGCGAAGCCGAAGTAGGCAATGGCGTACGGGCTGCCTTCGACGCCCTGGACCAGGACGTTGTCGTCTTCGGAGAACTGGATGCCGGCGGCGTTGATGATGGCGTTCGCCGCGTCTTCACCTTCAAGACCCAGCCCTTCTTCGATGACCGCCTCGACGAAATAGTCGAACGTGCCGCTGTCGGTCCCAGGGCTGAAGAGCTGAATGGCTTCGGCGGGATAGGACCCATCGACATCCGCCCAGGTGGCGAATTCGCCGCTGTAGATCTTGGCGAGCTGTTCGATGGTCAGGCTTTCAACGAAGTCGTTTTCAGCGCTGACGACGACCGCGAGGGCGTCGGTGCCGACGCGAATCTCGATGGGCGTGCGCGCCGGAGTGAGCGCTGCGCAGCTTTCAATTTCGCTGTCCCTGATAGCGCGGCTGGCGTTGGAGATGTCGGTTTCGCCGGCGACGCAGAAACGCTCGAAGCCCGCGCCCGAACCGATGCTGTCGATGGTGATCTCACCGGAGAAACCGTCGGCGATGAACTGTTCGGCGACCGCTTCGGTCAGCGGGTAGACCGTCGAGCTGCCGGCGATGATGATGTCTCCG
Organism: Anaerolineae bacterium; assembly: GCA_016789005.1. Taxonomy (GTDB): domain Bacteria; phylum Chloroflexota; class Anaerolineae; order Aggregatilineales; family Phototrophicaceae; genus Flexifilum. The sequence continues at coordinate 13,402 of JAEURA010000341.1, read as the reverse complement.
GCGACGCTGAGCGGATCGACTTCCGGAAGTTCAACTTCGGTCTCCTGCGCCATGATGGCGATAGGCAGGACCAGGACGACAGCGGCAACGATCCAGAATAGACGCTTGAGCATGTTGGGAATTCTCCTGAAGCTGATTCGATAGAATCTTTGGACTTGTGTTTTACACGTCCAGAACGGGATGCTAATCGCGGTGGATTAATGAAACCCGGAGATGCTGTTAAGGAACATAGTCGGAATGGTTAAATCTCCGCGATCCGACTGGAACGGGGAGTTCCAGATCGGCATCCGTTGAAATGAAACATATGTGCTATGATAAGCTTGGACGCTGGCGTGTAGCACGGCTCGGCGTTAGACTTGTAGCGAAGATTTGCCCAACGGATGGCGTGCCGCCAAAACCATCGAAGGAAGCGCCGTGTTGACCGCCAAGCAGTTCGGGGTGCTTGCCCATCCTGGTCGCCCGCAGAGCGCGCCTGTCGCCAGGCGCATCGCGCAGACACTGCGCGATCGAGGCTGCGATGCCTGGGTCTTGGAGACGTGGACGCCGGAGCAAGCGCGAAAGCGGATCGCCCAGGCGCAACTGGTCGTGGCGATTGGCGGCGATGGCGCGATGCTGCGCGCGGCGCATGTCTGCGCCGGCTTCGGTGTGCCGGTTCTGGGCGTCAACATGGGTTATCTCGGCTTTCTGACAGAGATTAGCAGCCCGGAGAATTGGGACAGCCACATCGACCAGGTACTCGCCGGCGACTACTGGATCGAGACACGTATGATGCTCAAGGCGCGGGTGACGCGGGAAGAGCGGGTTATCGCCGAAAGCGAAGCGCTGAACGATGTGGTCATCAGCCGGGGAGCCATGCCGCGTATGGTGCGTCTGGATGCTTTCATCGACGGCGACTGGACGACGACCTACAGCGCCGACGCGCTGATTATCGCCACCGCCACCGGCTCGACTGCCTACGCGCTCGCCGGCGGGGGACCGATCCTGCCGCCGGAACTGCGCAGCATCCTGATCGTGCCAGTCGCGCCGCATCTGAGTCTGGATCGCCCGATTGTGCTGCCTGAAGGTGCGCGGGTTGATATTGTCGTCTCGCCCGACACGCAGGCGGAGACGGTGCTTTCGGCGGATGGCACGCCCGGCGTCAGCCTGATCCCCGGCGATCACGTCACGATTCAGGCGAGTGAGGTGGTCAGCCGGTTCGCCCGACTTCGGGAGCGTAACTATTTCTATCGCTCGCTGCTCGACCGAATGGAGCCCCGTAAGACGGCGTCGGGAACGCCCACCCAACTCAAACTATAATAGGCACACACGGTTTGAACTGTGTGACGACTTGTCTCTCATCCTGAAATTGAGGACTCAATGTTAGAGGAAATTCGCGTTCGGAACTTTGCAATCATCGATCAGCTCGAGCTGACCTTTGGCGAAGGGTTGAACGTCATCACCGGCGAGACCGGCGCGGGCAAATCGATCATCATCGACGCCGTCGAGCTGCTGCTCGGCGCGAAGGCGGACCCAGCGATGGTGCGCGCCGGCGAAGAGCGCGCCGTCATTGAAGGCGTGTTTCGGCTGAGCCAGGGCGCGCGCCTGGCGGTGCTGCTCGTCCTGGAGCGGGAAAATTTGCTGGAGGACGGCGGCGATCACACTGTGACGATCATGCGCGAGATTCGCGCAAACGGCCGCTCATCGGCGCGAGTCGGCGGCGTGACGGTGAGCATCGACGTGATCAGCGAGATCGGCGAGTTCCTGGTGGATGTGCACGGGCAGAGCGCTCATCTTTCGCTGCTGAAATCGGCGGCGCACCTCGACCTGCTTGACCGCTATGCCGGTTTGATGGATGCGCGCGATGCCTTGAGTATGGTCGTTGGACGTCTGACGGAGACCCGCCGGGAGATCGCCGATCTGGTCGAAAACGAGGCGCAGTTAGAGCGCCGCTCCGCCCGGCTGCGCGATGAACTGGAAGAAATCGAGGCGGCGGAGCTTCAGCCCGACGAGGAAGAGACGCTGCGAAGCGAACGTCAGCGGCTTGCCAACAGCGAACAACTGGCGCGTTTCACCTCGGAGACGATCACCCTGCTGTACGGTGACGAAGTACCGGGCGGGCAGGAGTCGGCAGTTGATCAGCTTGTCCAGGTGGCGGCGCTGATGGGTAAGCTCAAGGCGATTGACGCTTCGCTGCAAGAAGAGTATGACCTGGCAGAGACGACTGTGGCGCAGGTCGAAGAACTGGCGCTGTCCATGCGGCGCTATGTGGACAGCATCGAACACAGCCCGGATCGTCTGGATGAAGTCGAAGAGCGGTTGGAACTGGTCAACAGCCTGAAGCGCCGTTTTGGGGCTGCCAGCATTGAAGAGATTTTCGGCTATGCCGAGCGGGCGCGTGCCGAACTGGAAGGGATCGAGCACAGCGCCGAGCGGCTGGAAGCGCTGCGTGAACAGGAGACGGGGCTGCTCAGACATGTTGGCGAGCTTTCGGAGCGGATCAGCCGGGCGCGGCTGGCGGCTGCCCGGCGTTTGAGCGATGGCATCGTCAATGAACTGGCGGATCTGCGCATGGAAAAGGCGCAGTTTGAGGTCTCGATCATGCAGCAGGAGGACCCGGAAGGCTGTTACGTGGGCGAACGCCGTCTGGCATTCACGCCGATCGGGATCGATCAGGTGGAATTCATGATGTCAGCGAATCCCGGTGAACCCCTGCGTCCGCTGGCGAAAGTAGCGTCGGGCGGCGAGGCGGCGCGGATCATGCTGGCGCTCAAGCGCGTCCTGACACAGGCGGACCAGACGCCGACGCTGATCTTCGACGAGATCGACCAGGGCATCGGCGGGCGCGTGGGCAGCGTGGTGGGCAGGAAGCTCTGGGAACTGACCGGCGAACATCAGGTGCTCGTGGTGACGCACATGGCGCAGCTCGCCGGGTTTGCCGACCGCCATTTCCGGGTGTTCAAACAGATCGATGGCGGCAGGACGCATACCCAGATCGTCAGCCTGGAGAGTGAAGAGCAGCGGGTTGAAGAACTGGCGGCGATGTTGGGGACGATCAACGAGCCGGGCGTGCTGTCGGCGCGTGAACTGCTGCACGAGGCGCGCCATCAGAAAGGTTATGGCAAGCGTGAAGACCCTCCCGCCCCGCTGCCGCTGCCCTGATTCGTGATACCCTTTCAGCAAATCTCATAGAGGAACAGGAATGGCATACGATTTCGATACCTTCGTGGAACGGCGCGCCAGCGGCTCAGAAAAATGGCGGCAGTTCGATCATGACGTCTTGCCCATGTGGATCGCCGACATGGATTTCAAAGCCCCGGATGCTGTTATTGCAGCGCTGCGGGGGCGCGTCGAACACGGCATCTTCGGCTATCACTTTGACGAACCTGCCCTGCGCGATAATTTGATTGAGCGGTTACGACTGCGCCATGCGATAACCATCAACCCCGATGAGATCGTGTTCATCCCTGGGCTGGTCACCGCCTTGAACTTCGTCAGCCACCTCATCGGCGTCCCGGGTGACGGCGTTCTGACTCTCACGCCAATTTATCCACCTTTCCTCAAAGCTCCGAAACACCAGCAGCGTATCGTACAAACCGCGCCGCTGGCGGTCACGCGCGACGGACAGCGCCTCCATTACGAGATCGACTTTGACGCCCTGGAGGCGGCAGTTACGCCGCAGACCCGGTTGTTCATGCTTTGCAACCCACATAATCCGGTCGGCAGGACGTTTACACGCGCCGAGCTGGAAGGGCTGTCAGAGTTCTGCCTTCGTCATGATCTGATCGTCGCCTCGGACGAGATTCACTGCGATCTCCTTTATCCCGGAGAACAGCACATCTCGCTCGCTTCGCTGTCGCCAGAGATCGCCAATCGCTGCATCACCCTGATGGCTCCCAGCAAGACCTTCAATCTGCCGGGCTTGGCGCTGGGGTTTGCGGTCGTTCAAAATTCTGACCTTCTGAAGCGGCTGCGAGACCATCAGACCGGCATGGGATCTTTTGTGAATGCACTGGGGTATACCGCCGCGCTGGCGGCGTATCGTGACGGGCAAGACTGGCTGGATCAGGCGATGCGCTACCTGGAACAGAACCGGGAGACGGCGATCCGCTTCATTGACGAGCACATGCCAGACATAACAACGACACGCCCCCAGGCGACCTACCTGCTCTGGTTGGACTGCCGAGCAGTCTCTCTGCCAGGAGACAAGTCGCCTTATGCGCACTTTCTTGAGCAGGGGCGAGTTGCCCTGAACGACGGCGCGGCTTTTGGCGAGCCGGGACGAGGATTCGTCCGCCTCAACTATGCCACGTCGCGCGATACGGTCATCCAGGGTCTGGAGCGCATGAAGAGCGCCTACGATGCCCTCAGGGTGTCGGCAGGGTGAACATGAAGCAGCCGCCGCGCACTTCGCCGCGCGGCGCTGCCCATATTTTCCCCCGGTGAATTTCGATGATGCTGCGCGTCACGGCAAGCCCTAAGCCGACTCCTTCGATGCGCTGCTTTTTGACATCTTCCGTGCGATAGAATGGCAGGAAGACCTGTTCGACTTCGTCGCGCCCCAGTCCTTTACCCTGGTCGCGGATCGTCACCAGCAGAGCCGGAAGCAGGATGCCCGATGGGGCAGAGGGTGAGAACGCCTCTGCCTGCGTCACGACGCGCGTCGTGACGCGAATCTTGCCCCCTTCCGGGGAATACTTGATGGCGTTGCTCAGCAGATTGGTCAGGACCTGGTTGATCTTGTCCACATCCACATGAACATGCGGCAGATCGTCGTCTAGCTCCATCACGACCTGCTGTCCACGATTGCGGTAATGCAGTTCCAGACGGGCGACTGTGCCGATGATCAGATCGGGTAGGTGAGCTTCTGTTTTGTTCAGCTTTAACTCACCGGCATCTGCACGGGTGATCTCGATCATGTCGGTGAAGACGTTGTTGAGGTGACGGGCGCTGTTGAGGATGATCTCGGTGTATTCCCGCGCCAGGGCGGGCAGACTGTCGCCCGTCGCTTCCAGGATGAATTCGGCAAAACCTCGGATCGAAGTCAGCGGAGTGCGCAGTTCGTGCGACACGCGCGACAGGAAGGCGGCGCGCAGGCGCTGCGCCGTGCGCTCTGGAGTGACATCGTGAAAGGTGTAGACTCGTCCCAGAGAGCGCTCTTCCTGGTAGACCGGCGCGCTGTACCATTCGATGTCCGAAGGCTGACCTTCCCGGTTGACCATGTGGAACTCGCCGCGCAGGATGTTCGGCGCGCGGGGCGGAATGCCGAGCCAGATCGTCTGGAGTTCCTGGCGAGTGGTTTCCGGGATGCGCATTTTGTGCAGCAGGTCGATCAGCGATATGCCTTCTGCGCCTTCGTCGGGCACTTCAAACATGGTCTTGAAGTGGCGGTTGGTGATGAAAACGTGCCCACCCTTGCCGAACGGCAGCACCATCACCACGCCGTCGTGCACCGCGTTGAGCATCGCCGCGAGGTGCTGTTCCTGCTGCACCTGACGTTTGGCGGCAAGCTGGGCATAGGTGCTGAGAGTCATGTACTCGCCGAGCAGGCGCAGCTGCTCCAGGTCGGTTTGCTGGAAGGCGTTCGGCTTGTCAGCCGCGACCGACAGCAAGCCGAGGTTCTGCGTTCGATCTTTCAGCGCGATCAGAGCCAGCGAGCGGACGCGCTCGATCTTCAGCAGCCCGTTCACCAGCGGGTCGAACTGCTCGCGGATCGACCGGGTAGTCGGGAAGTAGACGATCTGCTGTTCGGCGAGTCGTTCGAGCAGCGCCGGATAATCGCTCAGATACAACCGCACGCCGACGCCAACTCGACTGCCCATGCGGCGCGACCATGCCCCCTGAATTTCCACATAGGGACGCTGTTCCGGGCGCGCTTTGTCTGACGATCCGCCATAGAGGAGCATGGCGCAGCTGGAGATGCGCCCCTTGAAGAGGTTCTGGCGTAGGGTCTCGACAATCGTCTGCGGCGAAGGATTGTCAACCAGGTCGCGTGCTGTCCGCAGGACCGCCTGGGTGCTGTCCAGCAGGTCCGTCAGCACGGTAAGTTCAAGATGATAAGCCAACAGCGTGCCGAACAGGCGGCGCTGCGCCGTGACCTGGTCGATGCTGCTGGCTCTTATCGGTTTTTGAGTGACCAGCACCAGGATACCCACCACATCGGCGGAGACATCGAAAGGCACGGCGGTGATGATGCGCTTGCTGCCGCTGCTGCCTTCCGGCAAGACGGTTGTGAAGATCGGCGCTGGCGGCTGGGAGCCATCGTCATCCAGGGACGTACGCATCCAGTCCTCGATGCGTTTGAAGATCGCGTCGCGCTCTTCGCAGTCCGGGTCCTGAACGACGACGCGCAGGCGGGCGGATGCCTTCTCCCAGATCATCACGCTGAAAGCGCGGGGCGCGACATGCGCTATGGAGTCGCGAATCGTATCGTGCAGCGTGGATGGGTCGAAGGTGGACATGAATTCAGCACGTTTCTTCGCCAGAGTCAGGTGCCGTCATCCGCCAGACCATCTTCGTCATCAGGGAACACGCCGTCCGGCGGACGAACTGTGAACATGTAGCCGATGCCGCGTTCGGTTCGGATGTAATGCGGGTGATGCGAGTCCGCTTCGAGTTTGCGGCGCAGACGGTGCATGTGGACGCGCAGTGTGTCTTCGTAGACCTCTTCCGAGGGCCAGACGCGGGCGATCAGCTGCCGGTTTTCGACGACGCGCTGCGAATTGCGCAGCAGGATGGAAAGCAGCTTCGACTCGGTTGGGGTCAGGGTGTAGGACTTGCTGTTGATGACGATGCGGTTGTGCGCGAAGTCGATGCTCAGCTTGTCATCGACCGGGATGATTGGCTCGTTGGCGTAATCGAGACTGGGCATGCGCGCCAGCACCACCTGGATGCGCGCCTCCAGTTCCCGCAGCTCAAAGGGCTTGACGATGAAGTCTTCGGCATACTTCTTAAGACCCTGGACGACGGTTTCGGTATCGCTGGTGGCAGTGATGAAGATGATCGGCACATCCGCCATTGATTTGAGTCGGCTGGACAGGTCGAAACCATGCATCGTCGGTAGCGTGAGGTCGATCAGAGCGATGTGGGGCAGCCCTCGCTTCTGTATATTGTCCAGCGCCTCCGGACCATCGACAAAACTGCTGACATCGAATCCATGTGCGGTCATGTAATCGGTGATGAGTTTGTTGATATTCGGATCGTCTTCTACGAGGAGTATTTTGGTTTTGCCCATCTTCGCCCCCAGATTGTAACGATTTGAGAAGCTCACTTTGTAATGAATATACATCCATCGTAACAATCATGCTAGCGTCGAGATGATACCAACCAGGATGAATTTCCAACTGAGGGCGCGTCCTGTACAATCGACACTGGCGCTCGAACTTTCGAGCGGTGGTCTGTGGAGTTAGGTGTGGGTTCGGTCGTACAAATCATCGGACGGCGGCGGAGACGTCTTCAGCGCCGCGCAGATATCTCCAGGCAGCGCACCCTGTGGAGCGTGGTCATCGCTGTGCTGCTAGGTGTATTCGTCATCCTGCCCGGCATGGTTGTTGCGGTGGATACGCTCAGCTTCTACTGGACCACCATCGACAATCCCGCCCTGGATCGCTCTAACGCTGCTGAGTCGGAAGCAGGGCGGGTCACCGAGCTTTACGACGCCGCAGATGAGACGCTGATCTACACACTGCGCAGCACGACCGGCGACACTGACGCCTGGGTGGATATCGACACGCTGCCGCCGCTGGTGATCGACACGGCGCTGATGGCGGAAGACGCCGACTTTCTGGCGAGCCGGCGCATCAACGCCCTCGACATGGTCGTCGGGCTGTGGCGGAACTGGTTGGACGGCACGTTACCACCGGATACCTCAATCACAGGCAGATTGGTGCGCGATGTCATCCTCCCGGCGGCAGATACTCAGGGGGGAGGTGACCTGAACAGCGTGCGTGCTCAGGAGATCGTCCTGATCGCCGAAGTCGAACGGCGTTACTCCCATGAAGAGATCCTGGAGTGGCACTTCAATACCAGTTACTACGGCAATGAGGCTTACGGCATCGAGGCGGCGGCGCAGTTATATCTGGGCAAACGCGCCGTAGACCTGACGCTGGATGAGGCTGCGCTGCTGGCTGCTATCCCTTCTGCGCCACAGTACAACCCTTTCAACAACGAGATCGCCGCGCGTGGCAGGCAGGGAGATCTGCTGCGGCTGATGCGCAACAGCGACCGCATCGACGAAGCCACCTACGCTGCGGCTTCAACCCGCATTGCGCCTATCGTGCGCGGCAACTACCTGCCGCAGATCGCCCCGGAATTCACCGTGTACGCGCGCCGGCAGGCGGCGGCGATCCTGGATTCGCTCGGCTACGATGGCACGCGCCTGGTGGCGCTGGGCGGGCTGCGCGTGACCACGTCGCTCGACTTGGCGCTCTACCAGCAAATGACCTGCGCGTTGGAGACCGCGCTGGCGCGTGCTTCTGGCACGGCGGAACCGGTCACGAACTGCCCGGCAGGAGCCTTCACCGCTCGCTTTGAGAACGAAATCGACGGTCTGCCGCCAGATACCGGAGCACTGATCCTGATGGACGCTCAAACCGGGGTGATTCGGGCGATGGTTGGCGGAGCGGCGAGCGCTGAACACGCGCCTGGAGTCCTGCTCCAGCCGTTCGTCTATCTCAACGGGTTTCTGGGCGGCGCTCAGACGCCGGGGACGATGGTGTACGACATCCCCAATCAGTTCCCTGGCGCGCAGGAAGGATTGATCTACTCCTTCAGCAACCCGAACCAGCCGTTCAACGGTCCGATGAACCTGCGCGACGCGATGGGATCGTGGCGGCTGCCGGCAGCCGTGTCGGTCGCCTATCGCCAGGGGATGGCGAATATCCTTCAGACGGCGCATTCGCTTGGACTGAACAGCCTGGATGAGGGCAGGTTTGACATCATGCTGCTGGAACGCGGCGGCGTCGTGTCCCTGCTGGATGTCGCCTACTCGCTGTCGGTGTTTTCGACCCTAGGAGACATGCGGGGAGTTCCGGTGACGCCGGCGGCGCGCGGCTATCGCACGCGCGATCCGGTCGCCGTGCTGCGCATCAGCGACCCGAACGGCGGCGTGCTGTGGGAGTATGATGAGACGGCTGCCCGAACCTGTGCAACGCTGGACGTGTGCACTCCGCTGCTGGAACCCGGCGCAGCCTATCTGGTCAATGACGTCTTGTCGGATCAAGAGACCCGCTGGTCGATCTTTGGGCAGGGGAGTCCATTCGACACGTCCATGCCCGCCGCCGTCATCTCTGGCACTGCCGGCGGCGGTGAGCGCCACTGGACTTTCGGATATTCACCGGACTACGTCGTCGGGGCGGTGCTGTATCGCGCCGATTCCCAACCGGTCGGCTACGACACAACCACCATCAGCGCGGCTGCACCGCTGTGGCACGGGCTGATGGAATATGTGCACGCCCGCAGCGGAAGGTCCACTGCGTCCTGGGAACGTCCTGTGTCGGTGGTCGATGTTGCCGTTTGCGAGACCTCCGGGCTGCTGCCGAACGGTATCTGTCCGGTCGTCAATGAAATCTTTCTGGACGGTACTCAGCCTCAGATGGTCGATACCTACTGGCAGGTTGTGGAGATCAACAACCAGAATGGTCGTCTGGCGAATGTTAACACGCCGCCCGAACTGCGGAGCGAGGCGCGCTTTTTCGTCCCGCCCGCCGGCGAGGTGCGCGACTGGTGGACGGCGAACAACCTGCCCCTGCCGCCGGTCGAGTATGACGAAGTCAGCCGTCCCCAGGTCTTCCAGACAGTGCGGATTGCCCGCCCGCAGCTCTTCGACTACGTCGGCGGGCAGGTCGAAATCTACGCCGAGGTCGATACCGAAGACATACTGTATGTGCAGATGGAATATGGTCAGGGCGTCAACCCCACGCTGTGGTTGAGCATCGGCGAGAATCAGACCAACCCTGATCCAGGACGCCCTCTGGGGGTCTGGGATACACGCGGGCTGGATGGGCTGTACAGTCTTCGGTTGGTGGCGGTGATGGATGACAACTCCCGCGAGAGCGACGCCGTGCAGGTGACTGTCGACAACCAGCCACCCTCGGTACGGGTGGATTCGGTGGAGCCTGGCAAGATCTACCGCTGGCCCACCGACGATGCGGTCGTGTTGGGCGCGCAGGTCGAAGACAACCTGAAGATCGATCGAGTGGAATTCTACTACGAGAATACGCTGCTGGGAGCCGATGTCAGCTGGCCCTACAGCCTGGACTGGCAGATCGCCGGGTTGGGAGCGCACACCTTCACAGCGATTGCTTTCGACTCGGTCGGCAATCAGTCATCCAGCCAGATCACTGTCGAGGTGCTGCGCGCCGGATCGTGATCGCACGGGGGCAATGGGCTTGCCCGCGCATTCTTATGCTAGAATGAGCGAACACTACCCAAGTAGGGGATGATAAGCGAGCGATGTCCGATCATCCGTTGCAGTCGAAGTCGGTCGAGAATTTCCTCAAGGCGGTTTATGCCTTGCAGGAGGGGGATGATCGCGTCGCCACCAATACCCTGAGCGACGTTCTGAACAAGACCGCCCCGTCTGTGACCGATATGGCGCAGCGCCTCGAATCTGCGGGACTGGTGGATTATCAGAAGTATCGCGGAGTCGTCCTCACCGAAGCGGGGCGGGAAATCGCCCTCAAAGTCATCCGGAGGCATCGCCTGATCGAGCTGTATCTGGTGCGCGAACTGGGTTACCAGCTTCATGAGGTTCACGATGAGGCGGAGGACCTGGAACATGCCGTCTCAGATCGTTTCGTCGAGGCGATTGCCAAGAAGCTGGGTGATCCGGTCATTGACCCACACGGTGACCCGATTCCTTCCGCCGATGGGACGCTGCTCTACCGCCACCTGATGCCGCTCTCTCAGTTGGAACCGGGACGGAGTGGGGTGATCGCCCAGCTCAAGACCAGCGACCCGGAAATGCTCCAGCACATGCTCGATCGGGGCTTTCCCCTGCAGGGAAAGGTCGAGGTGATCGCCCGTGATCCGTTTCAGGGACCGACCATGGCGCTTGTCAATGGCATTCAGCGGGTCGTGGGACATCACGTCGCCGAGTGCATCCTGATCGAGACTTCGCCATAAAATCTGCGTAAGAAATACGCAGCGCGCGTTGACTCCCTCTTCCCCTCGTCATACGATAATGATCGGGAGAATACAGCGCAGACCTGGTGTTTTTTTGATGCTGCCCGGCAGCGCGGAGAAGCGGTTTATCGGTATGGCAAAAGACTACTATCAGACGCTCGGCGTGGCGCGATCCGCCACTGAGAAAGAAATCAAACAGGCGTTTCGACGCTTGGCGAAGCAGTACCACCCGGATACCCACCCGGATGATCCGAAGGCTGAAGCGCGCTTCAAAGAGGTCAACGAAGCCTATGAAGTGCTCAGCGATAAGGAAAAGCGCGCGACGTATGACCGTTTCGGCACAGCCAACCCACAGCAGGGTGGGTGGTCGCCCGGTGGCGGTGGTTACCCCTATACAACCACCAACCCCGACATAGGTGATCTTGGCGACTTGTTCAGTTCGATCTTCGGCAGCGCGCGCGGACGCGGGCGGACGCAGACCGGACCGTTCAGTCGATCCGATGGTGAGGATATCGAGCAGAGCGTGACCATTTCGCTGCAAGAAGCCTACACCGGTACGACGCGCCTGGTGACCAAGGGTGAGCGTACTGTGCGGGTGAACATCCCTGCTGGAGCGAAGACCGGGACGCGCGTGCGTCTGGCAGGCGAGGGCAGCCCCGGAGCGGGCGGCGGCAAATCCGGCGATCTCTTCCTGAACGTGCAGGTCGAGCCGGACAGCCGCTTTGAGCGCACTGGGGATGATCTCACCGTCGAGGTCAAGGTGGACATGTTCGCCGCCATGCTAGGGGGCGAGATCGAGGTCCCAACGATGGGCAGGACGCTGAAGCTGAAGATTCCTCCGGGCAGCCAGTCTGGACGTAAGTTCCGCCTGACCGGTAAAGGCATGCCCGTGCTGAACAAAGCCGAGACCTTTGGCGACCTGTACGCCCGCCTGTTGATCAGCGTCCCGGAAACGCTGACCTCAGATCAGCGCGCCCTTGTCGAAAAGCTGCGCGCCTCGCTGAGCTGATGTCCACCGCCGAAAGACTGCGCCTTCGCCATCGTGTCCGCCCGCTCCGTCAGCGGGTGCTTTCCTTGGTTGTGCTGCTCAGCCTTGTGGCTGCCGCCCGATGTCAGGCGTTTGCCAGCCCGGTCCCTACTCCTGCGCCGAGCACTCCCCTCGCCGAATTGATCGCTTTTCAGCAGGCGGATGCCGCGACGCCGTCGCTGGTTCCACAGGCGATCATCGATTCTGCCGACGCCGAATACCTCCTACTGACCAACATCTTCGAGCGGGTCGCCCCATCGGTGGTCAATATTGACGTTGTGGTCGCCGGCACTGCGACCGGCGTAGAAGATGTCAGCAGTGGGTCAGGCTTCGTCTACGACAGCGCTGGGTACATCATTACCAACGCGCATGTGGTGGCGGATGCGCGCGATATCCTGGTCACCTACTTCGATGGCAGGATCAGTGAAGCGGAGGTTGTGGGCGTCGATACCTACAGCGATCTGGCGGTCCTGCGTGTCGAGATCGAGGCGAATCACCTGCGCCCGGTGACGTTCGGCGATTCTCGGCGGATACGGGTCGGCGAGCGCGCCATCGCTATCGGCAATCCGTTCGGGCTGTCGACTTCAATGACGGTCGGAATCGTCAGCGGCTTGGGGCGTCAGCTTCCTTCTGCCGAGCTGATCGGCGCGAGCGGACCCGGCTTTGAAAACCCGTCGATCATCCAGGTCGATACGGACATCAATCCGGGGAACAGCGGCGGTCCGCTGCTTAACTCGCATGGGGAAGTGATCGGCGTCAACACCGCTATTCGTACCGAGACAGGCGTCTTCGCCGGGGTGGGCTTTGCGGTGCCGTCCAGCACGGTGCTGCGCGTCATTCCAGAGCTGATCGCCGACGGGAAAGTTGAATACGCCTGGCTTGGCATCTCGACGCTGCCGAGCGAGAACGGCTTGACGGCAGCGGCGCTGGCGGAGCCTCTGGAGCTTCCGGTTGAAGCAGGCGTCCTCGTGGAATATGTCACGCCGGGATCGCCGGCTGCTGCTGCCGGACTGTTAGGTGGGATGCGCGTCGAAACGGTGCGCGGTCGGGACATCTGTGTAGGGGGAGACATCATCATCGCTGTCGATGGCATCGCCGTCGAGACGATGGATGCGCTGGTCGCCTATCTGGTCGCAGAGACCAGACCGGCGGACACGATTCGCCTGACTATCATACGCGGATCGCAAACCTTCGACATCGCGGTGACTCTGATGGCGCGTCCTGATTCATTGGGCAGAACCCTGGAATGCGGCGGCTGATCGTCGCCAAATGGTC